>NZ_JBEZBT010000083.1:0-22860 GCF_040647235.1 Streptomyces sp. NPDC042638 | reverse complement strand
CCATGTCGATGCCGAGGGTGGCCGCGTGCTCGACGAGGTGCTGGCGGTAGCCGCCTTCGACCGGCCCACACCTTGCGCATGCCGGGGTGTTCGGCGGCGACCTGGTCCAGGAGCCGGGTGCCGGCGACGACGTCCTGCACGCTTGCCGCGGTAACCAGCAGGCAAGCAGGAGACCGAGGGTGTCGGTGACGATGTTCCGCTTTCTGCCTACGATCTTCTTCCCGGCGTCGACGCCCTGGCCGGCGGCGGGGACGCTGGTGGAGGTCTTGACGCTCTGGGCGTCAATCACACAGGCCGATGGCTCGGCGTCCCGTCCCTTCTTCCGAGATCGCGATGCGATCCGCGCTCGCAAACCAGTACGCCACGGCCGTCCCTGTCACTGCTGGGCGAGTCGAAGGCGCTGCACGCGGCGAGCGCCGGCAAGCGGATTGTGGCTGGGGTGTGCGGTCATGCGGCGCTGGCCCGGGGGAAGGTGGGCGTCAAGCCGCCGCGAGGGGGACATCGCCCGGCTCTCTCCGCTCAAGCACCGCAATCTGAACCTGCTCGGCCGCTACAGCTTCACCGCCAGCGTCCCATCCGCCGGTGCCCTGCGCCGCGCTGCGCGACCCGGACGTGCCCGAGCCAGCAGGAGATCGCTCACGCGGTCCTGTCCCAACAGTCGATGTACGAGCTGCTCAGCGCGGCGCGTGCCGTGTACAGGGGCACCCTGCTGGCAGGCCCGACAGCCGAAGGAACCCGAGAAGAGCCTGTCCCCGGTGATCCTCACCGTGACCGCGCGCCCGGCCGAGCTGTCCAACGAACGCACCGTGCGCCGCCTGGCCCGCACCATAGGGGCCATCTGCACCGACGCCGAGGTAGGCGTAGTCGTACTACCGAGCGGCCCCGCCGTCCTGCTCACCGAGGAACGCAAGGTAGAGCGGCCCGTGAACCTGCTCGGGGAGGGCGGAGATACCACCGTCGTACGGCAGCTCCACGTCTTCGTGCCCATCCGCAGCCGACTCGTCACGGCGGACTTCGCCATCGCCACACAGCAGACCGCGGACCTGAAGCCGACACGGCAGACGTGAACCCGGGCCACACCGAAGCCCGCGACGTCTCACCATCTACCGTGCACGAGCTCGTTAGCACCGCAGCTAGCACCTGCTGCGCTGTGAGCTGGTCCCGCTGACCCCCTCAAAGGCCGCCGACCTTGACGGGGAACTTCTCGATGACGGCGAGCAGGTCGTCCGGGCCGCCCAGGCCGACCAGTTCGACGGGCTGCTCCAGCGTGTAGAGGTCGCCGCGGGGCGGGAACTGGGTGAGCTTTCCGATGAGGACCATCGGCTTCCTGGTGGTCAGAACCAGCGGTCCGCTGCCGTCCTCCGTCGGCTGTTCGTTGGTCATCGCGAAGCTCAGGATCTCGCGGTGCTCGTACCGGGACGGGTTGTGGTGGATCAGGCGCAGGGTGGATCCGGCGTCACCATCGGCCTCGATCTGTTCGATGGTGACGGTGCCCCCGCCGTCGTTCACCGCGTCACGCTCGACGCCGGCGGCGACCCGTCGGCGCTGTGCGCCGCGCCCGCCCCGCCCCGCCGTGGGCGGGGCAGGCGGGTCAGCGATCGCCGGTGGGGGCCTGCAGGACGCCGGCGCTGTCCGGGCCGGCGGGGGCTAGCGGCGGTGCCTCGGCGGCGGCAAGGCTTTCCCGGGCCGCGGCGACGACCGCGTCCGCGGTGAGCCCGAACTGCTCGTACAGCACGGTGTAGGCCGCGCTGGCGCCGTAGTGGTTGAGGCCGACGATGCGGCCGGCGTCGCCGACGAACTCCCGCCAGCCCATGGACACGCCGGCCTCGACGCTCACCCGGGCGCGCACCGCAGGCGGCAGCACCTGTTCGCGGTACGCCTGGTCCTGGGCCGCGAACCACTCCCAGCACGGCAGTGACACGACCCTCGTCGGGATGCCGTCGGCCTCCAGCCTCTCCCGGGCGGCGACGGCGATCTGCACCTCGCTTCCGGTGCCCATCAGAATGACCTCAGGACTGCCGCTGGAGGCTTCGGCCAGCACGTAGCCGCCCCGGGCGACGCCCTCGGCCGACGCGAACTGCGTGCGGTCGAAGACGGGCAGGTTCTGCCGGGACAGGGCGAGTCCGGCCGGGCGGTCGTTGTGCTCGAGGATGGTGCGCCAGGCCACCGCGGTCTCGTTGGCGTCGGCCGGGCGGACGAAGTCCAGGCCGGGGATGGCCCGCAGCGCCGCGTAGTGCTCGATGGGCTGGTGGGTGGGGCCGTCCTCGCCCAGCCCGATGGAGTCGTGCGTCCACACGTAGGTGACCGGGAGCTGCATGAGCGCGGCCAGCCGCACCGCACCGCGCATGTAGTCGGAGAAGGTGAGGAACGTGCCGCCGTACACACGGGTCCCGCCGTGCAGCGCGATGCCGTTCATGATCGCGCCCATGGCGTGCTCGCGGACGCCGAAGTGCAGCGTGCGCCCGTACGGGCCGCCCGACCACATCTTGGTCTGCCGGCTCTCGGGCAGGAACGAAGCCTCCCCCTTGACCGCGGTGTTGTTGCTCTCCGCCAGGTCGGCCGAACCGCCCCACAGCTCCGGCAGAACCGGGTACAGGGCGGCGAGGACCTCACCGGAAGCCTTCCGGGTCGCCACGCCCTTCGGATCGGCCTCCCAGACCGGCAGGTCGTCCGCCCAGCCCTGCGGCAGCCGACGGGTGGACAGCCGCTCAAGCAGCGCGGCACCGTCGGGGTTGCCGGCCCGCCACGCATCGAAGCGCTGCTGCCACGTCGCGTGCGCCTGCGCGCCGCGCTCGGCGACCCGGCGGGCGTGCTCGAGCACCTCCGGGTCGACCTCGAAAGTCTTGTCGGGGTCGAAGCCGAGGATCTCCTTGGTCGCCCGGACCTCGTCCTCGCCCAGCGCGGATCCGTGGGCCGCGCCGGTGTTCTGCTTGTTCGGCGCGGGCCAGCCGATGATCGTGTGCAGCACGATCAGCGACGGGCGGCCGGTCTCGGCCCGGGCAGCGGCCAGCGCGCGGTCGACCGCGGCCAGGTCCTCGCCGTCGTCGACGTGCTGCACGTGCCAGCCGTAAGCCTCGTACCGCTTGCCGACGTCCTCGGTGAACGCGATGTCGGTGTCATCCTCGATCGAGATCCGGTTGGCGTCGTAGACCAGGACCAGATTGCCCAGCTCCTGAGTGCCGGCCAGCGATGACGCCTCGCCGCTGACGCCCTCCTCCAGGTCGCCGTCGGAGGCGAACGCCCAGATCGTGTGGTCGAAGACGCTCTCGCCCTCGGGGGCGTCGGGGTCCAGCAGACCGCGCTCGCGGCGGGCGGCCATCGCCATGCCGACGGCGTTGCCGACGCCCTGGCCGAGCGGACCGGTCGTCGTCTCCACCCCCGGTGTGTGGTTGACCTCGGGATGGCCCGGGGTCGCAGAGCCCCAGGTGCGCAGCGCCTGAAGGTCGGCCAGGTCCAGGCCGTAGCCGGACAGGAAGAGCTGGATGTACAAGGTGAGGCTCGAGTGCCCCATCGACAGCACGAAGCGGTCACGGCCGACCCAGTTCGGATCGCCCGGATCGTGGCGCAGCCACTTCTGGAACAGCAGGTAGGCGGTGGGGGCCATGCTCATCGCGGTGCCGGGGTGGCCGTTGCCGGTCTTCTGTACGGCATCCATCGCCAGCACGCGCACGGTGTCGATCGCGCGGCGGTCGAGATCGCCCATCCCCTCAGGGAGGGTGGGGTGTGGCTGGAAGGGGTTGCCGGTGGGCGCGTCGCTCGCGGCCTCGGCGGGAGCCTCGGAGCGGGTGCTCTTCGCCTCGGTGGCGGGGTCTGCCTCATTGGCGGTCATCGGTGGCGGTACTCCCTTGGGGGTGGGCCGGTAGATGCTTTTCACGGCGCGGCCGGTATCCGGCACCGCAACCGGGCGGGCCGGGCGACGGTGGGGGCGTCAGGCGAGTGGGGTGTCGTCCAGTGCCTTCGCGAGGTCGCCGGGGGTGTCATAGAGCGCGATGGCGCCGGCCTTCCGCAGCTCGTCGTCCCCGAATCCGCCGGAACGGACGACGATCGCCGGCATCCCCGCTCTCTTGGCCGCCTCGACGTCCCACACGGAGTCGCCGACCATCACACTCGACGCGTCGGGCGGCGCTCCCAGCTTCTTCAGCGCCACCTGCAGCAGATCCGGCGCCGGCTTGGAGGACTCCACATCGGCGCTGGTGGTCCAGTCGTCGACGATGTCACGGGCGCCCAGCATGTCCAAAAAGACCTCCACGTGACGCTGCTGAGCAGAGCTGGCCAGCACCAGCCGGTGACCGCGCTCTTTGACCGCCACGAGGAGATCGCGAGCACCGGGCAACGGCGCCATCTCCTCCAGCAGCTCGTCGACCTCCCTGCCCTGCTGCTCCCTGGCCCGGTCGCCCACCCGGCGCTCCAGTTCCTCGCCACCGACAGCGGTGACCACCTGATCCCCGCCCATCCCGATCAGCCGGTGCAGCCGCCACACGGGATATATCTCGCCCACCGAGCGCAATGCCCGGTACCAGGCGAGGGCGTGGTGGTAGTTGGAGTCGATGAGTGTCCCGTCGATGTCGAGGACGGCGATGGCGGATGCGGTCACGCCCACCGGCTACCCGCCGGCCCGGTACCCACACGGAGACCGCGGAACCAACAAGGCGATCGTCGGCGGCGGTACGGTCACGGCTCCGCGGCACTGTCGCTCAGCAGGTGTGACCATTGTTGCTCAGCAGGTGTGACCATTTCATTCTCGTCTCGTGCTCACTGCCGCGGCTGCCGTGAAGCTCGGGCTGCCCGAGCGCCTCGAGGGCTACGAGCAGCGCCGCTCCCTGCGCCTGCCGGAAGACCACCCGGTGGTCAAGCAGGTGGTCAAGGCGAAGTGGCGGCTCACCCAGCGCGGGTTCGGCCGACTGTCTGCACTTGTGATCAGTGGGCTTTCAGGAGGCTGCCGATACAGGTGGTCGCCGCACAACTGCAGACCGTCCCCAGGAGCCCTCACCAAGGGACATTCGCCCATAGACCAGCATGTTGCCATGGGCAGTCCCGATCAACTCCTTTTGAAGGAAACCGATGAGCTCCTCCACAGTCATGGGGTTGAGCGCTTGCCCGACGGCCCTGGTTTCGTTCGGCTTGTCACCCATGGCTATGCCGCCTCTCTGATCGATTGACTCCTTCTCACGCTCGCTGAGGGCGGCCCGCGGCGCGACCAAGGCTCAGCCGTCCGGGTGGTGTGGGCGGGCTGCGCTAGGGCGCGTATCGAGTGATCAGTCTGCGGGATTCGCTCTCACGGCGGGTCTGGGTCCGGTAGATCTTCTTGCCTGACGCGAGTGCAAGTGACGGACGCAGAGTGGGAGTTCATCGGGCCGTATCTGACGATCGGCGGGTACGGCCCGTACCCCGAGCGGCTCCGGCAGCAGTTCGAGGGTGTGATCTGGCGGTTCAGGACCGGCGGGCAGTGGCGGGAGATGCCGGAGGAGTTCGGCGCCTGGTCAACCGTGCACAACCGCTTCCGGCAGTGGCGTGACGCCGACGTCTTCGAGGCCCTGCTGGAGGGCCTGACCGCGGAAGCGGCGAAGCGGGGTGAGGTGGACCTGTCCCTGGTCAGTATCGACTCCACCACCGCGCGGGCACACCACGATGCCGCCGGGATGCACCTGGGCGAGGACGTCGTCACTGCGCTGGAGAAGGCTGCCGCTGCGGAGGAGAGGACCAGGTCAAAGGGGGCAGCAGCCTCGAAGAACAATGCGGGCCGGACGTCACAACGGATCCCGAGCGGGAGGAGCGACGACGCATCCGGCGTCGGCGAAGGGTCCGCCTGAAGGCCGCTCTCCTCGGACGCTCCAGGGGCGGGCAGACCGGCAAGGTCCATCTGGCCGCCGACCGCAAGTGCCGCCCGCTGGCGTTCGGCTGACCGCGGGCCAGGCCGCGGACAGTCCGCAGTTCATCCCGGTGCTCAAGAAGTTACGGGTCCGCGGCCCCGTCGGCCGCCCACGCACCCGGCCCGACGCGGTCGCCGCCGACAAGGCCTACTCGTCCCGCGGCAACCGGGCCCACCTGCGAAGACGCGGCATCAAGGCAGTGATCCCGGAGAAGAGGGACCAGGGCGCCAACCGGACGAAGAAGGGCTCCGGGGGCGGCCGGCCCGTCAGCCACGATGCCGCCCTCTACAAGGAGAGGAACACCGTCGAGCGACTGATCAGCAAGCTCAAGGCCTGGAGAGGCATCGCCACCCGATACGACAAGACCCCGGACAGCTACCTCGCCGGTCTCCACCTACGAGCCTCGATGATCTGGATCGAAGACCTCACCCGGACCACCAATTGATCACGACTCGATACGCGCCCTAGGCCACACCCGCGCCGCGTGACTCATTCCGATGATCCTTGAAGACGGACCCTCGTCGTGTTGCGGGTGGTTCGGCCCGGCGTTGGTGGAAGCGACGACCGGCGGGCCGTGGCTTTGGTGCGTACGACGAGGACGGTCCCGATGCGGCCCCCTACGTTGTGCTGACCAGGCGCGAACGAAGGGTGGAGCCCAGAATGGCCGAACTGATCCCGGTGGAAATCACGCGGTCGGCGCGCGGGGCGGACAGACGCACGCTCGGTGTGCTGCCCCTGGTCGGAATCTTCTTCTTCACGGTGTCCGGAGGCCCCTTCGGGCTCGAAGCCTCACTCTCCAGCGCCGGTCCGGGCATGACCCTGCTGATGATCGTCCTGGTGCCGGTGGTCTTCGGTGTGCCGAACGCGCTGGTGGCAGCGGAGTTGAGTGCCGCGATACCGGTCGACGGCGGCTACTACTACTGGACGAAGATCGCGCTCGGCAGAGGTGCGGCGTTCGTGTTCGGGGTCTGGAATTCGATCGGGTCGGTGCTGAACCTCGCCCTGTTCCCGATCCTGCTGGTCGACTACCTGGCCACCTGGGTCCCGGACATCGCCCGTGGGAAGGGGCTGGTGATCGTGGACCTGTTCCACGGCGGTTTCGTCGTGGACCTGCACTGGATCGTCACCGTCGCCCTCATCGTCCCGATGGCGTACCTGAACTACCGCGGTTCCAAGGCGGTCAGTGAGTACTCGGTCGGGATGATGCTGCTGATTCTCGCGCCGTTCGCGGTGCTGACGGTACTCGGCATCCGGCACGGAGTCGGCAACGGGATCAACGTGCTCTCGCCCTTCATGGTGCCGGGGCAGAGCGTCCACTCGTCGGTGGCCGGCGCGCTCAGCGTCATCGTGTGGCTGTATCTCGGCTTCGACGGCCCGAGCACCGTGCTGGGCGAGGTCGCCGACGCGCACCGGACCTATACCCGGGCTCTGGTCATCTCGGTTCCGCTGATCATCACCGCCTACCTGCTGCCCACCATCGCCGCCATCGGGAGCGGGCTGCACCGGGGTGCGCCCGCCGACTGGGTCCAGGGCGACTTCATCGTGGTCGGTGACGCCCTGGGCGGCATCTGGCTGAAGGTGCTGCTCTCCCTGGGGTCGGCGCTCTCCCTGGTGGGGCTGTTCATGGCGATCCTGCTGACGAGCACCCGGGTCCCGCGGGCGCTCGCCGCGGACGCGTACCTGCCGCGCTGGATGGCCCGGGACAGCAGACGGTTCAACACACCGGTGGGTGCGCTGCTGGCGAGCACCACCGTCGTCGTCGTGCTCTCCGCCGTCGACTTCGGCTCGATCCTGCGGGCCACGGTGCTGCTCACCCTGGCCTCGATCCTGCTGGAATTCGTGGCCTTCCTCGTCCTGCGCTGGAGGTATCCGCGGATGCTCCGGCCGGTTCGGGTCCCCGGCGGCTGGCCCGGTGCGGTCCTGGTCGTCCTGCTGCCCACGGCGATGATCGTGTACCTGGCGTGGAGTACGGCGGTCGACGAGGCCGCGATGTTCGGTATGAGTCTCGCGGTGGCGATGCTGGCCGTGCTGCTGTACCCGCTGTGCCGGCGGTTCGTCAAGGGCGACCGGCCGGACGCGGAGATCGATTCCTCCCGGGTCGAGCTGGGTCCGGACCGGTTCGCGGGATTCGGTTCGCGGAAGGCGGGCGTCTGATGGATGTGCAGCAGGTGCTTACGGGGCTTGCGGAGCGGTTGCGGACGTGGTGGCCGGTGCCGGGAATCGCGATCAGTGTCGTCGACCGGAGCGGCGAGTGCGCGTTCGTCACCGCGGGGTTCGCGAACGCGGAGTCCGGGGCGCCGCTCTCCCGTCGCACACGGTTCGAGATCGGTTCCATCAGCAAGACCTTCACCGCCTTCCTGCTCGGCATCCTGGCGGACGAGGGGAAGGTGGACCTCGACGCGGCGGTCGCCGACCACCTGCCCTGGTTCGCCCCGAACGGCGGCTCCCGCGCGATCACCGTCCGGCACCTCCTGCGGCACACCTCCGGCCTGGTGGCCGGGGCCGACGCGCTGCCCGATGCCGCCGCACGCGGCTACGCGTTGCGCGATGCGAGGACCTGGGCCGAACCAGGTGAGCTGTTCCACTACTCCAACGAGGGCTACAACCTGCTGGGGTTGATCGTCGAGCAGGTGACGGGGGAATCGCTGGCGGACGCCATGACCGGACGGCTGCTGCGGCCCCTGGGCATGCGCGACTCGGCGGCGCGGATCACGTACGAAGACATCGCCGAGCTCGCCACCGGGTACCGGTTCCTGCGCGACGACCGCCCGCCGCTGCCGTCGGCCCCGCTCGCGCCGGCCGGCTTCTTCGAGTATTCGGCGGCCGATGGGAACGTGCTGGCAACCGCTTCCGACCTGGGGCTGTTCGCCCGCATGCTGCTGGGCCGGGGCACCCTGAACGGCACCAGGATCATCGGGCCGGAGCAGTTCCGGCAGATCGTCACGGTGCCCGCCGACGCGGTCGGTTCCAGTTACGTGCTCGGCGTGGACGTGGAAGTGATCGACGGCCGCACCTGGCTCACGCACGCCGGCGGGATGGTGGGATACCGCTCGTACCTCGCCGTCGACACCGACGGCGGACACGGTGTCGCCGTGCTGACCAACGCACCTGGCGAGTGCCGGTTCATCGACCGCTTCGCCCGCCATGTGCTCGCCGTCGTCCAGGGAGCCCCGGCGGACCCTGCGCTGTTCGACCCGGAGCGGATCCCCGACGCCCGGCGCTACGTCGGGATCCACGGAGCGGCGCCGCGTCAGATCCGTGTCGAGGCCACGGGGGACGACCGTCTCTCGCTCACCTCGGACGGAGTGACCGGCAAGCTGTACGACGCGGGGGACGGGCGGCTGGTGTGCGATCACCCGGGATGGTCCGCCTACCACCACTCTCTGGACGGACGCTGGCTCCACGGGCCCGAGTCACTGGGCCCCGGCCCCTGCGCGCCGGCCGCGCCCTCGCACGCGCTCGTGGGTCACTACCGGAGCTACACCCCCTGGTATCCCAGCTTCAGCATCGTGCAGCGGGCGGGACGACTGCACATGATCGCCGCGACCGGCGTGGAAGCGCCCTGCGACGAACCGGAACTCGTGCCGCTCGACGACGGGACCTTCCGCGTCGGAGCCGATCCCCGGCTGCCGGAGCGCCTGACGTCGGGCCCCGCCCCGGACGGCGCGGTGCTCTGGGTCGACCTGGACGGGTGCCGCTACACGCGCTCGTTCCGGGATCAGCCGGAGCCCGGGGAAGCGCCCGTCCGCAGTTCATGCACCCGGAGCTGAAGGTGCGCGAGCAGCATGGCGTCGGCATCGGCGAAGTCCAACCCGGAGACCTCGCGGATACGGCGCAGCCGGTAGCGCATGGTGTTGGGGTGGATGTGCAGGGCCTGCGCCGCAGTGTCGGTGTCTCCCGCGGCGGCGAGATAGGCGGCCAGGGTCGCCGCCAGTGGGCCGTCCTGGCCCTCTTCCTGGCGCAGGCGGTACAGCGCGCCGCTGGCGTCCGGCAGGCCGAGCGCATCGGTCGCGTCGGCGAGGTGCAGGAGCAGCACCGCCAGCGCCATGTCCTGCACGGTGCGCACGGCCGGTCCGCGGACGGCCGGGTGCCGCAGGGCCCGCAACGCGGCGTCCACCTGCGCCCGCACGTCGGCGATCCGGCGGATCGATTCGGCCGGGCCGCCGACGGCGACCACGTACTCACCGGCCAGTGGGGTCCGCGCGAGGAAGTCGCGGGCCAGGGCTGCGGCCGACTCCTGCGACGTGGCGTGTTCCGGAGGCCAGGCGGCCAGTACGTACACCGTTCCGGTGCCCGTCACCAGGACTGAACGGGGGTGTACGGCCGCCAGGAAGTACTCCAGGGTGTCCGCGAACCGGCGCAGTCCGGCGGCGTCCAGCGCGTCGGGGCCCGTGCTCCCGGCCAGCCGCGGGGCTGCGGCCAGGACGCAGACCGGGCCCGAGCCCAGTTGCAGCCGGCTCGCCTCGACCGGGTCGGCCGCCCCGCCGAGTACGGCGGCGGCCAGCTCACTGCGCTGGCGGCGGGCGTAGCTGGTCTCCGTGCGCAGGCCGACCAGTTGCAGCGCGACCACGGGCGCGAACTCGCGCAGCCGGGCTGTGGCCGCCTCGTCGAGCGGCCCGGTGACGGCGGCCCAGATGTAGCCGAGGACGTCCGAACCGGCCCGGACCGCGATGGCCACCCTTGCCAGCTGATCGGCTCCGGTCGCTTCCATGTAGACCGGTTCGGTGCTGGCATGGAGCCGCTCGAACTCTTGGCGCTCGCGCTGTTCGGCGAGCGTCCGCTGGTGCACGGCCCGCCCCAGGATGGTCTCGATCCGCTCGGAGTCCGTCCGGTCCTGCCCCTGCGACCAGGCGACCAGCGCGGAGGAGCGGTCCTCGATGGTGACCGGGGCGCCGACGGCCTCATAGACCGCGTTCGCCAGGGCGAACAGCTCCGCGCCGCTGCCGGCCGAGCGCACGCGCGTCCTCGCGTACTCGAGCAGCTGCTCACGGACGGTCGTCGCCACGTGCATCCAGGACGCGTCCGCGTTGACCTCGATGATCGCCGGCCCGTCGTCGGCCGACGGCGGCACCGGGGCCTTCACCGCCAGCACCTCCGCGCCGGCCTGCCGCATGGCCGCGGTCAGCTCGCGCAGCTCGGCCTCCGTGGTCACGCCGACCCCCAGCACCACGCACCCGGGTCCGAGCCGTGCCGGCGCGCCCGGGGCATGGATGACGATGTCGGTGAGCGGCCCTGCGCTGCCGGTCCCCTCCTGGACTAGGCGCAGCAGCGCCGGCCCGATGTTGTCCACGAGCTGACGGACGGGCAGGTACCCCTGAGCGCCGAACTCCCGCATGGTGCACCCCCGGCTCGAAGGACTGTTGAGAGCGTCAAGTCTGGGAGGTCCGTATTGACGATGTCAACGAAGACCCTGGGTGGCCGTAGCGGGAGCATGGCAGGAGAACGCGACGGATCAGTGGTACAAGGAGCACGGGTGGCAACGACGCAGACGCACGACGGCCGGGAACTGCTGGGGCTGTTCCCCCCAGGGACCACCCGGGACGGGAGCGGCGGGCTGGTGATCGGCGGCGTACCGGCGGCAGAACTCGCCGAGTCCTACGGCACTCCCGCGCTGATCCTCGACGAGGCGTCGGTCCGCGCCCGCGCCCGCCGGTACGCCGACGGCCTGGCTGCCCGTTGGCCGAACTCCCGCGTCACCTTCGCCTCCAAGGCCTTCCCCTGCACCGGCGTCATACGCCTGCTCGCACAGGAGGGTCTCGGCATCGACGTGGCCGGCGGCGGCGAGCTGACCCTCGCCCTTGCCGCAGGGGCGGACCCGGCCGGCCTGGTCGTCCACGGCAACGCCAAGACCGAGGAGGAGCTGCGCCTCGCCGTCGAGGCCGGCGCCGGGACGATCGTCGTCGACAACTTCGACGACATCGACCGGTTGGAGAAGATCCTCTCCGGCACCGCGGCGGAGCAGGCGGTACTGGTCCGGGTCACCCCCGGCATCCGCCCCGACACCCATGAGGCCGTGTCCACCGGTCAGAACGGCTCCAAGTTCGGTCTGCCCCTGCCGCAGGCCCGGGCGGCGATCGCGCGGCTGCGCGGCAGTGACCGGCTGCGGCTGGACGGCGTCCACGTGCACGTCGGGTCGCAGATCCTGGACCTCGCCCCCTTCGCGCAGGCCGTCGAGGCGGTCGCCGAACTCGGCGAGTTCGCCGTCTACGACCTGGGTGGTGGCCTCGGCTCCCGCTACACCTACGCCGACCGGCCGCCCACGGTGGAGGCGTACCTCGACGCCGTCACCGGCGTCGCCCGACGCCTGCTGCCCGCGCACGCCCGCATCCTCATCGAGCCGGGTCGCTCGATGGTCGCCGAGTCCGGCGTCTCGCTGTACCGGGTTGTCTCCGTCAAGCGCGGCGGCGGCCACACCTTCGTCGCCGTCGACGGCGGCATGGGCGACAACCTCGAAGTCTCTCTATACCAGCAGCGCTTCGAGGCCGCCGTCGCCGCCCGCCCGACCGGCGACGGCGAGCTGTGCCGCTTGGTGGGCCGGCACTGCGAGTCCGGCGACACCCTCAGCGACGGCGTCCCACTGGCGGACCCGCACGTCGGGGACCTGATCGCCGTGCCGGTCACCGGCGCCTACACCTATGCGCTGAGCAACAACTACAACGGCGCGCGGCGCCCGCCGGTGGTCTTCGTCCGCGACGGCGCGCACCGCGCCGTGGTACGCCGCGAGACCTACACCGACCTGATGCGCCGGGATCTTCCGTAGCGGCGCGGTCGGCGAGCCGGGGGGAGTGACGGCCGCAAGTGGGGCCGGTGCCGGTCCAGCAGTTGAGCGAAATGCGTCCAGGACCTGGTGCTGGGGCTGGGGCTGGGGCTGGGGCTGGCCGGAAGAACATCACGCCCCCGGCGGTGACCTCCTACAACGGCCGGCTCTACGTCGTCTTCGTCCAACGCGAGCGCGAGGCAGTGATGTGGAGCCGCCAGAAAGGGCAGGAGTGGCGCAAGCCGGAACGCATCGGAGAAGAAGGAGCTACCGCGCTCCGGCCCTGGGGGTCGTCGACGGCACGCTGTGCCTCGCCTACACCGGAACCGACAACCGCATCCGCACACGTACCTTCAACGACTCCAGCTGGAGCGCGGTGACCGTGCTCCCCGGAGGAACGGAGAAGGCGGTGACCCTGGGGTTCGGCGGTGACCGGCTGTGGCTGACGCACATCAGCCAGGGCGGGGCCGTCTATTACCACGACAGGACGGCCACCACCTGGCACGGCCCTACCGCCAACAATCTGCCCTAGGTCATAGACAGCCCCGCCGCGATCGCCGACTCCGACGTCTGGACCTGGCAGGTCTGCCGCGGCACGGGCAACGACGTCCACACCGCCACCCACCACGGAAACCGCATTTGGGGCAGCCGCGGCACCATCAGCGGCTGGAAGACCCACCACGGCGTGGCCCTCACCAAACACGACAACACGCTGTGGATCTTCATGCGCGGCACAGACGGCCACCTGTACGCGGCCACCAACAGGGGCACATCGTCAACCAGGAGCGCCCTGCACCACGTCAGCCAACAGAAAGCCATCCGACCGATCGACGAGCCGGCCGCCACGTCCCACAGCAACAAGCTGTACGTGATGTACCGCCGCTGAGCCAGCGCACGTTCAGCGGCCCCGTCGGCAGGTGTGACCGCCAAGGGCCCGGCCCTCGCCTACTCCGCCCCCCGGGGCTCCGGCCTCCTGTCACTGAGCCCAGGGGCAAAGGAGCACCTCTCCGCCAGTCAGCAGTTCGGCCCATGCGCCGACCCCGACCAGCAATAACTACACACAGTCCACAACCAGCATCATTGAGTTACGGTGAGGGGAGTCGGCCGTGATCACGGCGGCCGGCCCACCACAACCGGTTGGAGGGCCCTTGCGCCGGCTAGGGCGTTTCTGATCACGGAGATCTGCGGCATTTTCCGTTTGTCACTGCGAGCCTGTGGCCACCAGGGTCGCAGTGATGGGTTCGAGGTTGGTGATCAGTTCGTCGAGTTCGGCGGGGGACAGGGCGTCGTAGGGCGGGATGGCGAGTTCGTCAGTGAGGCTTTCGATGCGTTGTTTGGTCGCGCGGCCCGCATCGGTGAAGTGGCCGTCGATGTCGACGAGTCCGCGTTCGCGCATGCCGCCCATGACCGCGGCCAGGCGCTCTTTCGGCAGGTGATGGATGCGTCCGAACGACTCCGGGGGGTGGATGCCCTGCTCCAGAGCGGAGAGCACGTGGGCCTCCGTACCGCCGATGCGCGCGACGACGAGAGCGGCGATGTGCCCGTCGCCGCGGTGCTCGCGCAGCATGGTCGCGGAATGCCACAGCCGGGCGACAGGGTCGCTGGGTACCTCAAGGGTGCGCATGCCGGCGTACATCACCCGGCCTTCGGTAGGGGCGCTCGTCGCGGCCTTGGTGGTCAGGTCCGCGGCGCGCACCAGACCCGGGGACCCGGCCAGCTCGTCGCCGAGGATGCGCCGTAGGGAGGCGGCACTGCCCCGCTCCCGCGCGGCGACGGAGGCCTCGGGCGAGAGCGTCTCCCAGGCGCTGGGGATGTGCCGTGCGGCTTCCCCGTCGGCGAAGTTGTAGAAGGCCGCGTGCACGACTTGGGCCGGCACCCGCCCCATGGGTGCGGCGCGGCTGGCGAAGTAGCCGTCCCAATAGGTGCGGTGGCCGAGTGCGGCCAGTTCCTCGTTGCACTCGTCCGCGAGGAACGTGACCAGGCAGATCGGCTCCAGGAGCTCGAACATGCGACGTGCGATGCGAGTCATCGGGTGCGAGCGCGTCTCGCCCATCGGGTTCTCCCTTCGTCAGGTGTGCCGACTTGGACCGTCCGGTACACCGAAACTCATCGGCGACCGAAGGGAAGCAGTGCAGAAGGGTTGGCGTCTGCGCGGCTGTATATGCGAGAGCAGGCTGGGCTTGCCGCCGGCGCCCTGGCGGATGCCACCTTCTTTTCCGGCATGTCAGGTGTTTCACCTGATTGCGCGGCATCCTGATCCGGCGTCAGCACCGGGCAACGCTCAGAACCCCATGGTCATGGGGCACTCAGTGTCCACGCTCCAGTCGGCGTAGCCCATTGCTGGCTGCCGCCGTGATGTGAAAACTTGACGCGATGACTGTTGACTTCGTCGACTGGCCGGCGATGACTGCCGACGGCCACCCCTTTCCCAAGGCCGTACCGGCATGTCAGGTCGCCGACGAGTTGCTGGCGATGCTGATCTCGCCTGATCCTAAGATTTGTGATGGCTTCGCCTACACTGCAGCCGCTCGCTGGATTGCCGAGGGACGTTTCGATGAAGTCCTTGGGCAGCTTGGAGACACCGCTGCGTGCCGTTTCGCCCATCCGGAGGTGCAGGCTAGGAGCTTCGCGCCGCTGACTCTCTGTCTGATCCTGAAACGCGCAGACAGCATTCCAGGTCTTGTGACGCAGGCGGCGGCAGAGCGCTGATATGCCGCCTTCTCGACCTGGTATCCGGCCGAGCAGGACACCCGTGGCTGGGACGAGTCCCTGGGCTGGCTGCATGCCGTCGCACACGGTGCCGATGCTGCTGCCGCGTTCGCGAGGGTCCTGCCCAACCGCCGCGCAGAACTACTCGAACTGTGTGCGCGCAGGATGACGGCCAGACAGGCTGACTACTGGTATGTGCAGTTGGAGGATGCACGGCTTGCCCGTGCGCTGACGCGAATCCCGCAGGCACCTGACCTCGGTCACGAGCAGGCCACCGGTTGGCTGGCTGTGGTGGAGGCGGCCCTGTACAACGGTGAAGGGCCCGGGCCCACGCCGGTCTCGGCATTCAATACCTTCGCCACGCTTCAGTCCCACCATCTGCATCTGATCCGTGGCATCAGTGACGAAAGCGTGCCGCCCCATGCTGAGGCAGTGGCCGCTCGTGTGGCCGGGCTCCTGCGCCTGTACCGTCACTGGCTTGCCTGACAGCACAGGGAGTCCCGGCCAGACGGAGGCGGGGCCAAGGGCTGTTGTCTGGTGGGACTGCCGTCACCGTGATGAGGGGAGCCAGCCGCCTTGCACGGCGTGGACTCCGGCCTCGAAGCGGCTGCGTGCCTCGAGCCGCTCCATGAGGTCGGCTGCGATCCGGTGAGCAGTACGGGGCGAGACTCCCAGCCGCTTAAGTTTCCCCGGCAACACCGACGTGCTCATGGCGGACGGCTCGCACCGGCCCTTCAGCCAGGTGGGTGTGGGGGACCTCGTCAGGTCCATGGATCCGGCCACCGGCCGGGTGCGGAGCCAGCAGGTCACCGACACCTTCCAGCACGACACGCAGCGGTTGGTGGACATCACCGTCGCCGGTGGAGGCAAGCTGGCCAGCACCGCCGGTCACCGGTTCTACGTGGTGGAGCGCGGCTGGACCCTGGCTTCCGACCTGCACGTCGGCGACCGTCTGCGTACCCCGGACGGTTCCGTCCGCCCGGTGACGGCCCTGCTCGACCGCCCGGGTCTTTCTCCGCGCAAGGTCTATGACCTCACGGTCGGGGATCTGCACACCTTCTTCGTGTTCGCGGGCACCGCCCCGGTCCTCGTGCACAACTGCAAGGTCGCCCTGGGATGGCAGAACAACGGGAAGCTCGACGAGTGGGCGCAGCTCCCCGGCAACAAGTTCACCACCTTCTCCAACGTCTCCCCGAGGGACTTCGCCCGGATGGCGGAAATGGCCATCGCCGACCCGGACGTGGTGCTCCACGTCAACATGACGGGACTGAACGATCTCGGAGGCTTCATGGAAGCCGCCAAGCGCGGCCTGCGGGCCGGTGAGGCCGGAGCCGCCACGGACTACGAGATGTCCATGATCGCGAGAGCGGTCGCCAACGGCCAGCGCCCTTGGAGCACGGTGAAGTTCTATTCTCCGTCAGGCCCTGGTGGCGCCATGAATCTGGACCCGTTGACCAATGTGCCGGATCTGTCGAAGCTGGGGAAACTCGACCCGGTGAAGGGCTCGGTCATCGGATACTGCCAATGCTGAGGGATCCCGCGAAATGAACACCCCTGGGAAAGACCTGTACCCGGACGTGACCGCTTCGGGTGGCCTGGCGCCGGCCCTGAGGGAGGCGGCGAAGCTGCGCGGATGTGACATCGGACTCGAGCCCTGGGCCACCGACGTCATCAGTATCGAAACGGTGAGGGGCTTCCTCTCGGTCGACACCGCGAGCGAGCGACGACTCTTCCGGCTGAGTGTCCACATTCCCGGGTTCACCTGGAAGATCGGCTCGACAGGGGATCCCGGACTGCTCGTGGAGGCCGTCGCAGCCTGGCGGGAAGGCAGACCGCTCGAAGAGCTCGAGGAGAGATTCGAGTTCATGGAACTCGATGAATTCACCTGGGCCCTCGAAAACGGGGAGCCGACCACTTCGCAGTGGTCCGTCCTTCTGTCGTCCGAATTCCACCGGCGACAGTGGGACCTCCTGCGCCGGCTCCGCGCCGACGAGGTCCTGCGGAACACGTTCCCGACGATCACGCACGGTGCCGTGCGCCTGCGGGTGGATCCGCTGGACGGGACGAGCCGTCAGGTCCTGGTGCACGACTGGGACGGGCAACGGTACGAGGTCATGCGCGTCGGAGTGCCCGGGGCCGAGTGGGCCGAGGTTCCGGCCGGTGATCTCATCGCCTGTCTGCGTGCTGCCCTGACCGACGTCTGATCTCGGCGGACCGAGGACGAAGAAGCCCCACCGGGCGGTTCACTCCGACAGCGCGAGCAGCAGCGGTGACGCTGCCGCCCTCCCGATCCAGCGCCTCGAAGAACCTCGCCTTCAGCACCTCAAAATCCACGATCCCCGCAACTCCCTGAACTCCTGGGTGTTGCGGGGATCAGTAGAACCCGCCTCTTGCGCTGGAAAGAGCACTTTGAGCACCTGGCCGTGGGCATCGGCCAAGGGGCACCACCTCGTCGGCACGTCGCCCGGACCGCCGACGACACTGATGCCCAGATCGCTGCCTGGCTGGCCGACCCGGGCCACCGCGTCCCGGTTCACGCCGTCAACCGGCAGGGCTCCAAGGCTGGCGATCCCATCTGGACAGTTCTCAGCGAGCTGATCACTGCAGGACAGCATTTTTGCCACCCACAGCCGCTCGCCACGCGCACGCGCCCTGGCCCGTCGGGCGGCCGTCCTCGCCGTGGTCGCCCAGGGCCGCGCACACGTGGTCCGAGGAAAAGTCGCTGCAGCCGAGATGAATGCTCCCCGCCATTTCCCAGTCGGCACCCGCCCGTGGGCGGCAGTGATCGACGAGGAGCTGCGCCAGTGGCTGGCCAACCCGGACAACCGTGTTCCCATCCGGTCTGCCGACGACGGCGTCGGCCAGGCGGGAACGGTGATCTGGAGCACCCTCGCCCGTCTGATCTGGGGCATCCCGACCGGCGATCGCTTCAGCTCGCATGCGGCGTCGGGACGGGCCCGGCGCCAGCGTGTCGCGGAGGCGGCAGCCTCCGGGCAGACCGTGGTGATGGCCGCCAACCGCTACTGGTCGATCCCCCGGCCCTGCCCTGACGCCGCTCTCATCACCTGCAAGGACGGCACGACACGTCCCTGGCGCACGCACATCACCCAAGCGGAACTGACCATCGAGCTGCGCATGCTCAGGGCAGCTTGCTACGTCTTCGTCACCGCGACGAGTCTCATGCGCGACTCGGAAGTGCAGGAGATCCAGCGCGACGCCGTGACCACCTACTACGGGGCCCCGGCCATCAGATCTCACAAGATCAAGCACGATCCGGCCCGGCCGGAGTCGTTCTGGTGGATCATCGAGCCGGTCGCCGAGGCCATCGCCGTCGCTGAGAAGCTGTCATGGCATCCCACCCACCTGTTCGCCAGCCTCAAGCCGCCCCGCGGCAAGAAGAACCGGGGCGATCGCGGCATCATCGCCGCCGAAGACATCGACTACTTCATCAAGCACGTCAACGCCAGCGCCGACGCCTACGGGCTGGAGACCATCCCCGACGCACACGTCCGCTCCCACATGTTCCGGCGGACGATGTCGGTGATCACCGGGCGCGAGCCGGGCTCCGAAGTCGCCCTCGGCCTCCAACTGAAGCACGCTGCCCGCCGGGCACTGGCCAACTGCACCACGCAGGGGTACGCGCAGGTGGACACCAAGTGGGCCACGGAGTTCGATCAGCAACTCGAGTACGCCGGCGCACTCCGGTTGGTCGACCTGCTCAGGGCCCGCCGGACAGGCGACAAGGTCGCGGTCGGGCCCGGCGCCGACCGGCTTCACGCCGGCCTGGACCAGGTCATCTCAGCCATGAACGAGGACCCCCTCCTGCGGGCGCAGATCACCGATGAACAGGCCGAGGCCGCACTGCTGGCCACCCAGTTCACCAACCTCCACCTGGGAACCGTCAACCACTGCATGTTCGACGCCCCGCAGGCCGAGTGCCAGAACGAACTGCCCCCCGATCAGCACGGCAGTACCCCTCTGATCGGCGCCTGCCAACCCGACCGCTGCCGCAACTCCGTGATCCCCCGACAACACGCTCCCATCTGGATCGCCGAGGAAGACGACCTCACAGCCAGAGCCCAGGACCCCACCCTGTCACCACCCGGCCGCAAAGCCGTCCTGATCCGTCTCAACGACGTCCAGCGCATCACCCGCACGCTTCGACAAGAGGGAGCCACCCCCTGATGCCGGTTTCCGCCAAGACCGCCACCAAGCTCCGTGATGCCATGGCCCGGCTGCTGGCCGGCGAGCCCCTGCACACCAACGGCGCCCTCACCAAAGAGAACCTCGCACGAGAAGCCCAGGTCAGCCACGCGACCGTCCACCGCGCCGACGACATCCTCACCGAGTGGAACGCCAAGGTCGCCCGGGACGAGACGATCGCCGCGCTCCACAAGCAGCTTCGTGAGGCCAGAGTCGAGATCACGCAGCTCAACGGCAAACTCGACGCCCTTGCGACGGTGACCGCGAACCTGTTCCGGCAGTCGCCCGCACCCCGACCGCCGCCGCCCTCTCCGGGGACGTCCTTTGGACTGCGGCCGGAACCCCCGGCGCCCTCACGGCGTACAACCTGTCGACGAAGAAGACGACCGAGACCGTCACGACCGACGCCGGCTGCACACCCACCGAGCTGCAGGCACTGGGGCGCTGGGTGTACTGGACGTGCGACGGGCGGGCCGGCGTCTTCGACCGTACGACGGCCAAGTCCGTTCCCGTCCCCGCCGACGAAGCCGAGCTCGGCGACGGGTACGTCGTGACTCACGACAAGCAGGCCGGAAAGCTCTTCCTGACGACGGTCGCCGACGGCACGCCCGTGAGCAAGGTGGTCGGCGACCTGCCCGACACGGGCGCCTCCCAGCGGGACGTCCGCTGGACGGTGGACGAGTCCGGCGGCAACGCCGCCTACGTGGACGACCACGAACGAGTGCACCTCGTGCCGTCGGGAGTTGCCCAGCAGCCGTTGCGGCTCCTGGCGCCGGCCGAGAACGCCGCGTCCGTCACGGCCCGGGAGCCCGACACGTCCTCCGACACCCTGACCACCCTGCTGCTGTCCAAGCCGGCTACAGACTGGCGCCTGACCGTACGAAGCAAGGCGAACGGGAGCATCGTCGACATGACGAGCGGCCATGCCGCTCGGGGCGAGCTGAGCGTCGGCTGGTCCGGCATGAGCCGCGACAGACAGGGCCTTCGGACTCGACTGCAAAACGGCGCCTACGACTGGACGGTGGCCGCAAATCCCGCCGACGTCACCGGAAAGCCGCTAGAGGTCCGGGGCACGGTCCAATTGCATGACGGCCGCCCGGTCCGCCACGACCACGTGGGCGAGGACGGGCTTCCTGACGGGATCGGCGATCTGCTCACCTTGAGCTCCTCGGGCGATTTCACGTTCCGGCAAGGCACAGGGAAAGGCACCTTCTCCGGGAAATGGCCGGCTGGAGGATGGTCGTCCAAGGCGATGGCGGTTTCGTTCGGCGACCTGAACAACGACCGCTGCAACGACGTCCTGGTGCGCATGGCCGACGGTTCCTTGCGCGGCTACAAAGTCCCGTGCGGGCAGACCCTTGGCACGTCGACGCCCTACAAGAAGCTCGGCACCGGCTGGAGCGCGTACAACGTGCTCACCTCACCTGGGGACCTGACCGGCGACGACCGTCCCGATCTGCTGGCTCGTAAGGCGTCCACCGGGGACGTGTACCTCTTCGCGGCGAAGAGCGACGGCACGCTGGCGGCCGCCAAGAAGATCCGCTCGGCCTGGACGGGTTACAAGAAGATCGTAGGTACCGGGGACCTGGAGGGCGACCAGATCGGCGATGTCCTGGCCCAGGACAAGGCGGGCGCCCTGTTCCGCTACAGCGGCCGGGGCAACGGCCTGCTGAAGGAACGCGTGAAGCTGTTCTCCAACTGGGGCGGCTCGTACAACGCAGTCGTCGGGGCCGGGGACGTCACCGGGGACGGCAAGAGGGATCTGATTGCGCGGGACACCTCGGGCAACCTGTACCTCCACGCCGGCTCCGGCACGGGATCCTTCCGGGCCCGGACGAAGATCGGGACTGGCTGGCAAGGCTACAAGGGCATCTTCTAGCCGTCTGAAACGCGGCCCATGTCGAAAGTCGGTCTGTCGCACCCCGACCGAGGACCGCACGCGCGGCAGCCCGGGCAAGGATGCCCGGGCTGCCGCAGTGTGTTCGGCCTGTCAGCTGGCCGGTAAGCCGAGCACGAACGCGAGTGCGGTCGGCGGAAGCTGCCGGCCGCGGCCGCCATCGGGTGCGAAGCGGTGCCGGGTACCGCCCCGGATGATCTGGAGTTACGGCGGCGCCGGTCGATCCGCCGATCAGACACTCGACTCAGGGGTGGGGATTGATCACCGCAGAGTCTGGACCCTCGCTCCCGTGCCCGCCGCATCCGTCATCGCCGCCGTGCTGGGCGACCACCCGGAACCCGCCCAGCACTTGGGGCCGCGTAACCGACGATCGCACCGCCGACCCCCGCATAGGCCAGGCACAACGCACCAGCACGGCCAACTGAAACGGCCGTCCCGGGCGATCCCGCACCGTCATCGTGCCCGTGCTGAGAGCGTGACGGGCACGTCCCTGCTCCGCACCGTTTCCGTCGAGACCGTCGTCAAGGACCAGTGGAGCGCCAGGAACAAAATCGGCCCCCGGCTGCGAGCCCTGAGGAATGAGGGAGGTCGACGGCGTCCAGCACAGGGACGGCGACGTGAACCAGCCGCAGACGGCCAAGCCAGCCGGGACCGTGCCGGATGACCGCGGTCATCGGCACGAGCAGCACTCGAGCACCCTGCGGCAGGCAGGCCGCAGTGGCCGTGCCGCACCAGGCAGGGCCACACCGGCGGTATCGCCGGTGCCGGCACCATCGCCGGTGCCGGCTTCCGTGCCGGCAGGCGCAGGACAACGCGCTGCCGAGGGTCCTGCTTGCCAGTGGCCGCCATCAGGAGGCCACCGGCAACGGGTTCGACCAGGCCGGGCAGCCGTTCGCCACGACGGCCGATCCGACCCGGTGCTGGACGGCAGCCGAGACTGCACACCTCTGTGACGCCGGGATCGGCGCGGCGCGCGCCTAAGATTTCCAAGGTGCCCTGTCCGATACCGACCGGGACGGTCTACCGTGTCGCGTCATGACGGTCTTGGTCATCGGCGGCAGTGGCTTCCTGGGCACCGAGTTGATCCGGCAGGCGGCCATGGCCGGGCACACAACGGCCGCAACCTACGCGACCAGACCCGGCACGTCCCACGCCGCGTGGCACCCGCTCGACCTGCGCGATCCCGCCCGCGTGGAAGCCGTCATGGCTGAGATCGGCGCGGATATCATCGTCAACGCATCCAGCGGCAACGCCGACTAGACGGTCACGGCTCAGGGGCCCGTCCGGCTGGCGATGGCCGCGGCGAAGCATGGCAGCCGCCTGGTCCACGTGTCCAGCGACGCGGTGTTCTCCGGTGCCCGAGCCCATCACGACGAGTCGTGCCTCCCTGACCCCGTCACCCCGTACGGGGCGGCGAAGGCGGC
>NZ_JBEZBT010000082.1:0-23030 GCF_040647235.1 Streptomyces sp. NPDC042638 | reverse complement strand
TGGGTGAGTGTGCGGCTGCGTTGGCGCCGTTCGTGGACTGGTCGCTGACCGACATTCTGCGTGGCGCTGGTGGTGAGGGCTGGCTGGAGCAGGTCGACGTCGTGCAGCCGGTGTTGTGGGCTGTGATGGTCTCCCTCGCGGAGGTGTGGCGGTCGTACGGGGTCGAGCCCGCGGCTGTGATCGGTCATTCGCAGGGTGAGATCGCCGCTGCGGTGGTGGCCGGTGGCCTGTCGCTTCAGGACGGGGCGAGGGTGGTCGCTCTGCGGAGCAAGGCCATCCGTGCCCTGACTGGGCGCGGTGGCATGGTGTCCGTGTCATTGGGCGCCGAGGCTGTCCGGGAGCGGTTGCAGTCGTGGGACGGCCGGCTGGCGGTCGCGGCGGTCAACGGCCCCGCTGTGGTGGTCGTATCGGGTGACGCGGACGCTCTCGATGAACTCCTGGCGAGCTGCGAAGCGGACGGTGTGCGGGCGCGTCGTGTCGCGGTGGACTATGCCTCGCACTGCTCGCATGTGGAGGAGATCGAGGACGTACTCCTGCGTGACCTGGCAGGGGTCGCTCCGCGGGCCGCTTCCGTGCCGTTCTACTCCACGGTGACGGCCGGCGTGCTGGACACGAGCGGTCTGGACGCGGGGTACTGGTACCGCAATCTTCGTCAGACGGTTCGTTTCGCCGACACCGTGCAGGCCCTTCTCGATGACGGTTTCCGTCTGTTCGTCGAGTCCAGTGCGCATCCGGTATTGACGATGGGTGTCGAGCAGACCGCCGAATCGCACACCAACTCCTCGGTCAGGGCTGTCGGTTCGCTGCGTCGTGACGAGGGTGGTCTGCTCCGATTCCTGACGTCGGTGGCGGAGGCGTTCGTCGGGGGCGCGGCCGTCGACTGGGCGGCGGTGTTCGCGGGCACGGGTGCCCAGCGCGTCGACCTGCCCACCTACGCCTTCCAGCACCAGCACTACTGGCTGGAGTCGGAGTCTGTCGTCTCGGCCGATGTCACGTCGGCCGGTCTGTCCTCCGCCGATCACCCGTTGCTGGGCGCGGCTGTCATGCTGCCCGCGTCCGACGGGGCGCTGCTGACGGGCCGGCTGTCCCTGCGTACCCACCCCTGGCTGGCCGAGCACGCCGTGGCCGGTGTGACACTGCTGCCGGGGACGGCGTTCGTGGAGCTGGCGCTGCGCGCCGGGGACACGGTCGGGTGTGACCGGGTGGAGGAGCTGACGCTGGAGGCGCCGCTGGTGCTGCCGGAGGACGGCGCGGTGTCCGTGCAGGTCTCCGTCGGCGGGCCCGACGAGTCCGGGCGGCGTGCGCTGAGCGTGTACTCGCAGACGGACGGCGGCCCGTGGACGCGGCATGCCGTCGGTGCCCTCACGAGCGGTGGCGGATCGGCGGTGTGGGCGGACGCCGGTGCGGCATGGCCGCCGGCGGACGCGGAAGCCGTCGACGTGGACGGCCTGTACGAGCGGTTCGCGCGCAACGGATTCGGTTACGGACCGACGTTCCAGGGACTGCGGGCCGTCTGGCGCCGGGGCGAGGAGGTGTTCGCGGAGGTCCGGCTGCCCGAGGACCAGCGATCCGAGGCCGGGGACCTGGGCGTTCACCCCGCGTTGCTGGACGCGGCGCTGCACGCGATGGCGTTCGGTGGGTTCGTCCGGCTGCCCGGCTCCGTCGCGCCGGGCGGCGACACCGGACGGGTCCGGCTGCCCTTCGCCTGGAACGGTGTGGCGCTGCACGCCCAGGGCGCGTCCGCGCTGCGGGTCCGGCTGGCTCCGGCGGGACCGGACGCGGTGACGGTGACCGCCGTGGACGAGTCGGGCCGGTCGGTGCTGTCGGTGGACTCGCTGGTGACCCGGGCGATCTCCCGGGAGCAGCTCAGCCGCGCCCACGGCACCTTCCACGAGTCATTGTTCCGGCTCGACTGGACCGCGGTGGTGTCACCGGCCGTGTCCCGCGCGCCGGGCAGGTGGGCGGTGCTGGGCGACGACGGCACGGCGCTGTCGACGGCCCTGAAGTCGGCGGGTGCGGCGGGGGCGCAGGCCGAGCGGTACGCGGACCTGCCCGCGCTGACGGAATCCGTGACGGCGGGCGGGGACGTGCCGGACCTGGTGTTCGTCCCGTTCGCCGCTTGGCTCGACGGCGGTGAGCCGGACGAGCTGTCCGCGGACCGGGTGCGTGCGGTGGCGCACCGGGCGCTGCGGCTCACCCAGGCGTGGCAGGGCGAGGAGCGCTTCGCGGGCTCACGTCTGGTGTTCGTGACCCGTGGGGCGGTTGCGGCCCGGCCCGGGGAGCGGTTGCCGGACCCGGCCTGCGCGGCGGCGTGGGGCCTGGTGCGGGCGGCGCAGTCGGAGAATCCCGACCGGTTCGTGCTGCTGGACATGGACGACGAGGACACCTCGTTCGCAGTGCTGCCGCGGATCCTGGACGGTGTCGAGCCGCAGTTGGCGGTGCGGTCCGGGCGGCCGTTCGCGCCGCGGCTGGCCCGGGTGCCCGCGGAGCGCGCCACCGGCGGGGCGGGGCCGGACACGGTGGACGAGGGCACACCGGACTCCGGGGTGTGGTCCGCGGAGGGCACCGTGCTGATCACCGGGGCGACCGGTGTGCTGGGGTCCCTGGTGGCCCGGCACCTGGTGGTCGAGCATGGTGTCCGGCATCTGCTGCTGACCAGCCGCAGCGGCCGGGCCGCCGCCGGCGCCGCCGAGCTGGCGGACCGGCTGACCGCCCTCGGGGCGTCGGTGCGGCTGGCCGCCTGTGACGTCGCCGACCGTGCGGCGCTGGCGGAACTGCTGGCGAGCGTGCCGGACCGGCATCCGCTGACCGGTGTGGTGCACGCGGCCGGCGCGCTCGACGACGGTGTCCTCGGTTCACTGACGCCGGAGCGGGTGGACATCGTGCTGCGTCCCAAGAGTGACGCGGCGGTCAACCTCCACGAGCTGACCCGGGACCTGCCGCTCACGGCCTTCGTGCTGTTCTCCTCGGCGGCGGGTGTGTTCGGTGCCGCCGGACAGGCCAACTACGCGGCGGCCAACGCGTTCCTGGACGCTCTGGCGCACCACCGCCGGGCGGCGGGGCTTCCGGCGGCCTCGCTCGCCTGGGGCCTGTGGGCCGAACGCAGCGCGATGACAGGGCACATGGACGAGGGTGACGTACAGCGGCTGAACCGTTCGGGGGTGGCCGCACTCACCTCCGACGAGGGGCTGGCCCTCTTCGACCGGGCGGTGGAGCTGTCGTCGGCCGCCGAGGCGGACGGATCCGGGGTGGACCCGCTGCTGGTGCCGATGCGGCTCGACGTCGCCGCCCTGCGGGCGCAGGCCGCCTCGGTCGGTACGCCCGCCCTGCTGCGGGGGTTGGTCCGGGTGGCACCGCGCCGGATGGCCGACAGTGCCTCCGGCCGGAGCGCGGACGAGGCAGGACAGGTGCCGCTCGGGCAGCGGCTGGCCGGGCAGACGGCCGTGGAGCAGCTGCGGACGCTGACCGAGCTGGTGCGGACGCACACGGCGACGGTGCTGGGCCACGACTCCGTGGACCCGGTCGAGGAGGGCCACGCCTTCCTGGAGCTGGGCATCACCTCGCTCACCGCCGTGGAGATCCGCAACCGGCTCAACCACGTCACCGGTCTGACGCTGCCGGCGACGCTGCTGTTCGACCACACCACGCCCGCCGCGCTGGCCGGCTACTTGCGCACCCAGGTGGTGCCGGGTGCCGCGCCGGAGCCGCAGCCGCCCGCCGCGGCTACCGGCGGTGCCGGGCAGCCGGCGGCCCCCGCGGCCGGGGGAGGATCGACCATCGAGTCCCTCTACCGGCAGGCGTGCGCCGACGGCCAGTACGTCGCGGGCACCCAGCTGCTGATGGCGGCGGCCCGGCTGCGCCCGTCGTTCCGTACGGCCGCCGAACTGACGAGTCCGCCCAAGCTGGTCCGGCTGTCCAAGGGCGGCACCACGCCCGGCCTGGTGTGCTTCCCGTCGCTGGTGGCGATCTCGGGGGCTCGTGAGTACGCCCGCTTCGCGGCGGGCTTCCGGGGCCGCCGTGATGTCACCGTGCTGCCCGAACCCGGTTTCGGCAAGGGCGAGTTGCTGCCGGCCGACGTCGACGCCGTGGTGGAGATGCAGGCGGAGGCGGTGCTGCGGACCGTCGGCGAGGAGCCGTTCGTGCTGGTCGGCCGGTCGTCGGGCGGCTGGATCGCCCAGTCGGTCGCGGGGCTGCTCGAGCAGCGCGGGAGCGCCCCGGCGGCGGTCGTGATGCTGGACACGTATCTGCCGCGCAGTGAGGCACTGCCGTGGATCCAGACCAACCTGTCCGGGAAGATGTTCGATCGCGAGAAGATGTTCGGCGTGGTGGACGAGGGCCGGCTCACGGCGATGGGCGGGTACCTGCGCCTCTTCTCGGACTGGGGGCCTGCCCCGATCGGTGCGCCGATCCTGGCGGTGAAGGCCGAGGAGACCTTCACCGGCTCGGAGCAGACCACCGACGAGGAGGCGGCGTGGGGCGCCCGGGTCACCCGGATCGAAGTGCCCGGCGACCACTTCACCATGATGGAGGATCACGCCGGTGCCACCGCCGGAGCCGTCCTCGACTGGCTTGCGGAGAACGCGTGAGGTGAGGGCGCGGCGGCCCGCCGCGCCCGCACCTCACGCGTCGCGAGGAAAGACGGAACCCGGGAGGGCGCGCACGCGTCCTTCGAGCCGCGCAGGCTCCCTTCCGGGCCCGTGGACTGTGAATATCGACAATCAGGAGAACAAAGTGACGTCTTCGAACCTCAGCCCCGTCGGTGAGCAGGTCGGCCAGTTCTACGACCAGCTGATGGGTGCGTTCGACGCCTCGCTCTACGGCCCCAACATCCACGTGGGCTTCTGGAACAGCCAGGAGGACACCACCGGGCTGGAGGACGCCGCCGACCGGCTCACGGACATGATGATCGACCGTCTCCAGGTCGGCCCGGGCGACCGGGTCCTGGACATCGGCTGTGGCCTGGGCGGGCCGGCGATCCGGCTGGCGCAGCGGACCGGTGCCGAGGTCGTGGGCATCAGCGTGAGCCTCAAGCAGGTGGAGAGGGCCAACGAGCTGGCCGAGGCCGCCGGTGTGAGCGGCAAGGTCAGCTTCCAGCACGGTGACGCGATGAACCTGCCGTTCGACGACGCCTCGTTCAGCGCCGTGTGGATGCTGGAGTCCGTCATGCAGATGCCCGACCGTACGGCCGCGCTCACCGAGGCGGCCCGGGTGCTGCGGCCGGGCGGCCGGCTCGCGCTCACGGACAACTACGAGCGGGAGACCATCTCGGAGGAACGGCGCCCGGTGATCGAGGGCATCCTCAAGCGGTACCTCACCCAGTCGCCGGCGTCGTTCGAGGCGTACCCGACGATGCTGCGTGAGGCGGGCCTGCGCTGCGCGGAGATCATCGACGTCAGCGAGAACACCACGCGGCAGTCGGTCAAGCGGCTCGGTGAGGCGCTCGCCAAGAACATGGAGCAGCTGGCCGCCAAGGTCGACCCGGAGGTCTTCGCCAAGCTGAAGCCCGCGGAGGGGGAGAACCTGGAGATGCCCGAGGTGGGGTACCTGATCGTGACGGCACGCCGGCCCGCCGCGTAACCGCACGGCCCGGACCGGACAACGCCCGTGAGGGGCGCACCGCCACGGCGGTGCGCCCCTCACGGGCGGTGCGGTGCGACCGGCCGGACAGCGCGGTCGCGCAGGCCCCGCCGCCGTACCCGCGGCAGGAACCGGGGGGTCAGGACACGACACCCACATGCGCCAGCGCCTGCTTCAGCAGCACTCCGTGGCCGCCGGGCATCTCGCTCTGCACGGCCGGGGAGGCCGCCTCCTGGGGGCTGAACCAGACGAGGTCGAGCGCGTCCTGGCGGGGCCGGCAGTCGCCGGTCACCGGCACGACGTAGGCCAGGGACACGGCGTGCTGGCGCGGGTCGTGGTACGGCGTGATGCCCGCCGTCGGGAAGTACTCCGCGACCGTGAACGGCTGGAGGGAGGCGGGGACCCGGGGCAGCGCGACGGGGCCCAGGTCCTTCTCCAGGTGACGCAGCAGCGCGTCGCGGACCCGCTCGTGGTGCAGGACGCGGCCGGAGACCAGGGTCCGGCTGACCGTCCCGTCCGGGCCGATGCGCAGCAGCAGGCCGATGCTGGTGACTTCACCGCTGTCGTCCACGCGCACGGGCACGGCTTCGACGTAGAGGATCGGCATCCGGGCCCTGGCCATTTCCAGCTCGTCAGTGGTCAGCCAGCCGGGCGTGGTCTCGGTCATGTCAGACATTGCTTGATCATACTTTCCGGGTGGGGCGCCCGCTGGAATCGCGGGCCGGATCGGATACGGGCGGCCCGTACAGGCGGCGGGCGTTGTCGCGGCCCGTCCAGGCCGCGATCCGCAGGGCGTCGGCCAGACTCAACTCGTCGGCGTGCACGCGGTCTTGCAGGAGATCGGCGAGCCCTCGGCGGAAGCACAGGGCGCCCAGGTGGTGGAACTCGGCCACACCGTAGGCGTCGGAGCTGTACAGCAGTTTGCGGAACGGGGTGATTTCCAGTGCCTCCTCCAGCACCGCCCGGCAGCGGGACGGACCGGTGTAGTGCAGGGCGAGCCCGACGTCCAGGTACACCTGCTCGAACACCGTGGCCAGATAGGCGGCCTGGCGGTGGTACGGCCAGCAGTGCAGCAGCAGTACCGGGATCGTGCCGGCGGTGCGGTGCAGCCAGTCGGTGAGCAGGGCGGGGTCGGCGCGGTGCAGCGTCACGTCCGCGTCGCCGAAGCCGGTGTGCAGTTGCAGCGGCAGACCCAGGTCGACGGCGGTCCACAGCAGGTGCCGTACCAGCACCGGGTCGGTGAGCCGTCCGCCCCGCGCCAGCCAGTGCCGGGCCGCCTCCGTCACCTCGGCGTCCGCGGGGCGCTCCGGGTCCAGGGCGAATCCCGTGCGGTAGGCCGCGATCGACTTCACCGCCACCACCCCCGGCCGGCGTACGGCCTCCTCCGCGGCGTTGCGCAGGACGGCCGGGTACTCGCCCGCGTCCACGCCCCGGGCGGCCACCGCCTCGGCGAGCTGCTCCAGGCGGACGATCTCGCAGGCGGCGGCGCCGGCGGCCGCGGCCAGTTCGGCGGGGGTGGTGAGCGGGTGCGGGGCGAAGCCGGTGTCCACGCAGAACATCTCGGCTCCGGCCGCCGTCAGGAAGCGGCGGTTGACCTCCCGCCAGCCCAGTGCCGAGCGCCGGGCCAGGTAGTCGGCGGGCGGGGCGTGCCGGGGGAGGTCCAGCAGGGGCGCGCAGTGCCGCCGTACGGCCACGCCGACGGGGCTGTCGAAGGGCGACACGCCGGGCCAGGCCGCGCCCTCGGTGATCAGGGACTCGAACTGCGCGAAGCTCAGGGAGGCCGTCACCGCGCCGTGGCAGTGGTGGTCCACCAGCGGCAGCGCGGCGAGGGCCTCGTGGACGGGTCCCGGTGCGGCCATGGTCAGTACACCCAGCGGTAGGCCGCCGCCACCTGGACGGGACCCAGCCCTTCGACGGCCGCCGCCTCGCCGAGCCGTACGGCGCTCACCGCGTCCGCGAGGACCGGGCCCAGCGCGGCCCGCAGCACCGGGTCCGCGCGGAACTGCTCGACGGCCTCCGGCAGCGAGCGCGGCAGCCGCCGCACGCCCAGGGCCGCCGCCTCCTCGGGGCCGTAGCGGGCCGGGTCGCCGGTGATCTCGCCGGGCAGGGTGCGGGCCGCCGTGACGCCGTCGAGTCCGGCGGCGATCACACAGCCCAGGGCCAGATACGGGTTGGCGGCCAGGTCGACGGGTTTGACCTCCATGTTGGCGTCCCGGTCGTGGCGGCCCGTCGTGCCGGTGACGATCCGCACGGCGGCCTCCCGGGTCTCCCGGCCCCAGGCGGTGAACACCCCGGCCCACTGGGACGGCTGGAGCCGCAGATAGCTGGCCGGGCTCGGCGCGGTCACCGCCGTCAGCCCGGGCAGGTGGGCGAGGACCCCGGCCACGAACGCCTCCGCCTCGGCCGTCATCCCGTACCGGCCCTCGCCCCCGGAGTGCAGGTTCACGCCGTCGCGCCAGCAGGACAGGTGCAGATGGCCGCCGTTGCCGACCCCCTCGGGGAGGTAGGCGGGCGCGAAGGAGACCCGCAGCCCGTGGCGCTGGGCCACCGCCCGGATCGTCTGCCGCGCCAGCACGCTGCGGTCGGCCGCCGCCACCGGGTCCAGCGCGCCCACCGAGACCTCGAACTGCCCCGGCGCGTACTCGGGATGGATCTGGTCGACGTCCACGCCCTGGGCCGCGAACGCGGCCAGCAGATCGGCGGTGTAGTCGCTCAGCTCGACCTGCCGGACCGCGCCGTACGCCGGCCCGGAGGCGGCCGGGACGAACTCGTCGGCGGGCGCCGAGCCGAGCCCGAGGGCCCACTCGATCTCGACCGCCGCCTTGAAGTCGATGCCGTGGCGGTCCGCGGCGTCCGTCACGGTCCTGCGCAGAAAGGTCCGGGCGCAGCCGGGGTGCCGCTCGCCCTCCTGCGTGATCCGGTCCACGGGCGCCCAGGCCCAGCCGGGCTGGCCGGCCAGCGGGACGAGGTGGTCGAGGTCCGGGTAGAGCCTGAGGTCGCCGTCCGGGGAGCCGAGGACGTCGGTGGTGACGACGGAGTCGTCGGCGAGGAAGGTGTCGAACACCGGCGACATGCCGACGCCCCACGCCACGGCCGCCTCCAGCCGTGCCGTCGGGATCGTCTTGACCCGGCCGACGCCCGCCGTGTCCACGTAGGACAGGACGATGCCGTGCACGCCCCGGGAGGCGAGGCCGGCGGTGAGGGCGGGCACCCGCCTCAGGTCGCCGGGGCGTCCGCCGGGCTCGGGATCGGCAAGGGTGGTCATGCGTCCTCCTCGACGGGCTCGGCCCCGGCCGGGACCGGGGGACGGGTCGGGGCCAGGGTGTCACGGCCACCGCGCCGTATCGCGCTGCCGGGGCTCCGTCCGGCTCGGCGCGCCACCGCGAGGACGGCACCGGGGCGGGCCCGGGCCCGGGGGGATCGAGGCTTACGGGCGCGGACGCGGGAGGGTCGAGGCCTGCGGGCGGGGGCTCGGGAGGGTCGAGGCCCGCGGCGACACCGGCGCGGGCCGGGGTGGCGGCCGGTGGGCCGGCACGGGCGTTCCACGTATCCGCCCTTCTCGCGTGCGGCTGTCCGCCGTCATGTGCCGCCCCCCTGATCGCGCTGTCCCGGGAACCGCGCAGGGTGACGGCCCGGGCACGCTCCGGCGGACCCCGCCGGATGAGGAACACTGGACGGGTACCGCCGTCCCCGACCGGAAGCAGACATGTCCGCCACGCCCGCCTCCCTCCTCGACGCCCCCATCCCGCCCGCCGGCTCCGCCGGCATCCGGCTGATCGTCACCGACATGGACGGCACCCTGCTGGACGACGCCAAACGGATTCCCGAGGGCCTGTGGCCGATGCTCGCGGAACTCCGCCGCCGCGGGGTGCTGTTCAGCCCGGCCAGCGGCCGCCAGTACGCCACACTGGCCCGGCAGTTCGCCGAGGTCGCCGAGGGCATGGCGTTCATCGCGGAGAACGGCACGTACGTCGTCCGCGACGGGGTGGAGCTGAGTTCCGACCCGCTGGACCGGTCCGTCGCCGGTGACCTCGCCCGGACGGTACGGCGGCTGGCCGCGGGCGGCGCCGACGTGGGCGCCGTGGTCTGCGGCAAGCGGGCGGCGTACGTCGAGCGGACCGACGAGGCGTTCCTGGCGGAGGTGCGCAAGTACTACGTCGAGCACCGCGTCGTCGAGGACGTCACCGCCGTCGAGGACGACGTGATCAAGGTGGCGCTGTTCGACTTCGGGTCCGCCGAGCACACCACCGCCCCGGCCCTGGAGGCGTTCACGGCCACCCACCAGGTCGTCGTCTCCGGCGAGCACTGGGTCGACGTCATGAACCGCACCGCCGACAAGGGCGCCGCCCTGCGCGGCCTCCAGCATGAACTGGGGATCACGCCCGCGCAGACCATGGTGTTCGGCGACTACCTCAACGACCTGCAGATGCTGGACGCGGCCGAGTGGTCCTTCGCCATGTCCAACGCCCACCCGGAGGTGCTCCGCCGGGCCCGGCACGTCGCACCGTCCAACAACGACAACGGCGTGCTGCGGACCGTCGCCGAGGTCCTCGGCATCCCGCTGCCGCCCTCCTAGGTCCGTCTCCGCTGCCGGCCCGGCCCGGGCCGGCAGCGGCCGGTGTCAGGGGGTGGGCTTGCGCCCCACGGCGCCGTACAGCGAGATCGGGCCGTCGGCGGCCGTCGGCACCTCGGGGCGCCAGTCGGCCACCGACACGATGCCCGGCTCCAGCAGGTCCAGGCCCTGGAAGAACGCGCTCACCTCGGCGTGCGAGCGGGCCACCAGGGTCACCCCGCCCGCCGCGTAGGCGGCGATGCCGTTGCGCACGTTCTCCGGTTCGAAGTCGGCGGTCATGGTCGACAGCACCAGGGCGCTGCCCGGCGCCAGCGCGCCGACCAGCGTGGTGACCAGGTCGTGGGCGCCGTCCTCGTCGGCGACGAAGTGCAGCAGGGCGATGAGGGACAGGGCCACCGGGCGGTCGAAGTCCAGTACGCGGGCGGCCTGTTCGAGGATGGTGTGCGGGTCGCGGGCGTCGGCCTGCACGTACTCCGTCACGCCCTCGGGGGTGCCGCGCAGCAGCGCGCTCGCGTGGGCCAGCACGATGGGGTCGTTGTCGACGTAGACCACACGGGCGTCCGGGACCACGGACTGGGCGATCTGGTGCAGGTTGGGCTCGGTCGGTACGCCGGTGCCGATGTCCAGGAACTGGCGGATGCCCGCCTCGGCCGCCAGCGTCCGGGTGGTCCGGCGCATGAACGCCCGGTTGGCGCGGGCGGCCTTCGGGGCGCCCCCGTCGATCGCCGCGATCTGCCGGCCGAGCCGTTCGTCGACCGGATAGTTGTCCTTGCCGCCGAGGAACCAGTCGTACACCCGGGCCGGATGCGGCCGGGTGGTGTCGATGTCCTGGATGTCCGGCCCCGTCCCCGCCACCTGCTGCTCCTTGGTCCATCCGGTCCCGGCGGTCGTTCCGGGACGTGCGGGGAGCAGTCTGACACGATCACGCGGCGCGGCGCAGACAGTCTTCGGCCACCTGTCCGTCCAGTGCCGCCCGCACCAACGCGGCGGCCAGCACGGCCGGTTGGGTGTCCCCGGCCAGCCCGGCCAGTTTCTCCGGATCTTTCGGCAGGCCGAGCCGCTCCGCGCCGGACAGCGCCTTGCCGTCGAGGTAGGGCGCGACGTCCGGCCACACCCGCTGTGCCTCGCGCAGGAAGATGCCGGCACCGGCCGGCCCGATGCCCGGCTCCTCCTGGAGCAGGTCCCGGAGTGCGCCGACGTCGCCTTCCGCCTCCCGGTGCAGCCGGCGCAGGTCCCCGCCCCAGCGCTCGGTCAGCAGCTCGGCGCCGTCGCCGAGCTGGGTGGCGGTCCGCTCGTCGTAACGGCGGTAGCCGCCCCGGCCGAGCGCGTCGACCCGCCGCTGCCGGCCGGCCCCGGCCATCCGGCGGGGGCTGTCCAGGCCGTCCTCGTGGAGGGCCCGGGCGGCGGCCACCGCGACCGATGCCCGGATCCGGGCGCTGAGCAGCAGGGAGAGCACCAGGAGCCGGTACAGCGGCTGCGGGCTGTCCCGCAGGCGGATGCCCGCCTCCTCGGCGTACGTCCGCCCGTACCCGGACACCAGCTCGTGCACGACCCGTTCGTCGCGGTTCATGGGTCTCAGGGCTTGAGCGGGTCGTGGCCCAGGGTCATCAGGCGGTGCCGGCGGCGGGTGTCCTCCGGCCTGTTCTCCGGCTCGGGCTCGTTCTCCAAGTCGACCAGGCCGGTCACCGTGTCGACGACCTTGTACATGACCCGCACGTCGTCGTCGGTGAGGTCGGTACGGCGCTTCTGCAGGATCGCGAGGACGTGCTGCCCGGTGGCCGTGCCCGCCCGCTCCGGCAGCGGTTCCGTCTCCTCGTCGGCGTCCCGGACCTTCAGCCAGGCCGCGAGTTCGGCCGAAGTCATGTTCACCACGCGGTGGAAGTCCTCCCACAGCGCGTCGAGTTCCAGGGCGTCAGCCATGGATCTCCCCTTCCGTGCCGGGGTGGGCGGGCTAGCTGGAGGCGTCGTCGTGCGGTTGGTTCTCGGCCTGGAACATCCAGCGCTGCTTCTCCAGGTCGGCGGTGATGGTGATCAGCAGGTCCTGGGTGACCGGGTCGGCCTTCTCGGTGGCGTCGATGCGCTCGCGGAGCCGGCCGACGGCCGTCTCCAGGGCCGACACCATCAGCTCGACCACTTCGGTGTCGCGCAGCCAGCCGTCCTTGGTGCCGGGCAGCGCGAAGGACGCGGCGATGGTCTCGGGGCGGCCGTCCGGCGGGACCCCCAGCGCGGAGGCACGCTCGGCCACCGTGTCGGAGTGGCCGCGGGCCGTGGCGACCACCTCGTCCAGCTGGAGGTGGATCGACCGGAACCGCGGGCCCACGACGTTCCAGTGCGCCTGCTTGCCGACCAGCGACAGTCCGAGCAGGTCGACCAGGGTGTCCTGCAGGGCGGTCCCGGTGACGCCGAGTGCCTCCTCGGGCAGCGTGCTCTTGACCACGGTCATGATGCGCAGGTCCCCTTTCGTGCAGTTGTCTGCGGTCATGTCCGCAAGGGCGGGTGCCCCTGGTTCCGTGGTGCAAACCGGCTGCTCAGCCGGGCATCACCGCATCCAGGAAGCGGATCACCTCCGCGTGCGCCAGCTCCCTGTCCGTCTCGTGGAACACCTCGTGCCGTGCCCCCGGGAAGATCCGCTCGGTCAGCCGGCCGCCGCTCAGCCGCTCCACCCCGGCCCGGCTCCCGGGCAGCGGCACCAGCCGGTCGTCGTCGCCGTGCAGCCACAGCAGCGGCAGCCGGCCGATGTCACCGCCTTCGGCGACGGTCGCCAGGGTCCGGACGAAGGCCTGCAGCGTCGGGCGTTTCATGGGCCCGTGCCAGACCAGCGGATCGGCGGCGTACGCGGCGCCCACCGCCGGGTCCCGGGAGAGCGCGGCCGGGCTGACCGGGGTGTGCGGGATCTCCTCCAGGGCCAGCAGCCGCCCCGGCAGTTCCCAGGTGCCGATCACCGGGCCGGACAGGATCAGCGCGCTCAGCCCGTCGCCGTACCGCTGGGCGTAGCGGGCCGCGATCAGCCCGCCCATGGAGTGGCCGATCAGGACCAGCGGCAGGCCGGGGTGCGCGGCCCGCGCCAGATCCGCCACCGCGTGCAGGTCCGTGACCACGTCCTCGAAGTCCTCGATCACGACCCGCTCACCGGCCGACCGGCCGTGGCCGACGTGGTCGGGTGCGTACACGGCGGCCCCGTGCCGCCCCAGCAGGACGGCCAGCTCCTCGTACCGGCCGGCGTGCTCGCCGTAGCCGTGTGCCAGGACCGCCAGCCGGCGGGGGGACGGGTGCGGCCACTCGTGCACGGCCAGAGTCCCGTGCGTGCCGTCGAGGGCGTGCGCGCGGACGTGGTGCATCTCTCCTCCAGCTGCCTCGGTGAAGGTCCTGGGGGATCTTCCCAGCGGGGCGGTCCGAGGTCTATAGTTTAAAACTAGCAGTGCTAATTAACGGGTGCTGCGTCCGTGCTGATCCACAGCGTCGTAGGTCAGGAGTCCCAGCCGTGCGTCCCGTCCATTTCGTGACCGCCCGCCGCACCCCCATCGGCAAGCTGCGCGGATCCCTCTCCTCCGTCCGCCCCGACGATCTGGCGGCGACCGTGATCCGCCGGCTGGTGGCCGACGTGCCCGCGCTCGACCCGGCCCGGATCGACGACGTCTACTGGGGCGCCGCCAACCAGGCCGGCGAGGACAACCGCAACGTCGCCCGCATGGCCGCCCTGCTCGCCGGACTGCCCGACTCCGTACCCGGCGCCACCGTCAACCGGCTGTGCGCCTCCGGCCTCGAAGCGGTCACCGCCGCCGCCCGGACCATCGCCGCGGGTGAGGCCGACATCGTGATCGCCGGCGGTTCCGAGTCGATGAGCCGCGCGCCCTTCGTCCTGCCCCGTCCCGACGAGGCCCTGCCGGGGCGCATCGAGACACACGACACCCGGCTCGGCTGGCGGCTGGTCAACCCCGCCATGAAGGAGCTGCACGGCCTGCTCTCCATGGGCGAGACCGCCGAGGAGGTCGCCGCGCGGTGCGGCATCTCCCGCGAGCGGCAGGACGAGTTCGCGCTGCGCAGCCACCGACTGGCCGCCGACGCCCGGAAGAACGGCCACTTCGACGGCGAACTCGTGCCCGTGGAGCGTCCGGACGGCAGCACGGTCGAACGGGACGAGTGCGTCCGCGAGGACACCTCGCTGGAGAAGCTCTCCCGGCTGGATCCGGTCTTCCGTGCGGGCGGCACGGTCACCGCGGGCAACTCCTCCCCGATGAACGACGGCGCCGCCGGTCTGCTCCTGGTCAGCGAAGAGGCCCTGGGCGAACTGGGCCTCGAGTCCCTCGGCCGGTACGTCGCGGGCGCCTCCGCCGGCGTCCACCCCGACGTGATGGGCCTCGGCCCGGTCCCTGCCACCCGCAAGGCGCTGGCCCGGGCCGGGTGGGACATCGGCGACCTGCGGGAGGCCGAGTTCAACGAGGCGTTCGCCGCGCAGGCACTCGCGTGCGTCGACCGGCTCGGCATCGACCCGGAACTGGTGAACCCCACCGGCGGCGCCATCGCCCTCGGTCACCCCCTCGGCTGCTCCGGTGCCCGCATCCTCACCACCCTGCTGCACCGGATGCGGCGCACGGGCACGCGGCGCGGGCTCGCGACCATGTGCGTGGGGGTCGGCCAGGGGACGGCGGTGCTGGTCGAGCGCCCCTGAGGCTTCTTCGACGGGGGCTCCCCGCAAGGGGATTCGGTATCACGAGCCGCAGCAAGGAAACGGAGCAGCACCCCATGGCAACCCTGTCCGTCGCCGCCATCCTCGCCGAGAACGCCCGGCGCCGCCCCGGCAGGACCGCCCTCGTCGAAGGCGACCTGCGGCTCACCTTCGCCGAGGCGTGGCAGCGCGCGCTGGCCCGGGCGGGCGCGCTCACGGGCCTCGGCGTACGGCCCGGAGACCGGGTCGCCCTCATGGCCCCCAACACGGCCGAGTTCCCCGTCGCCTACTACGCGATCACCGCGGCGGGCGGCGTCGTCGTCCCCGTGCACCTGCTGCTGTCGGCCGGCGAGGTCGAGCACGTGCTCAGGGACAGCGGGGCGAGCCTGCTGCTCGTCCACCCGGCGCAGGCCGGGACCGGACGCGCCGCCGCCGACGCCCTCGGCGTCCGTACCGTCACCCTGGGCGAGGAGTTCGGCGCACTCGCGGCGGACGCGGAGCCCCTGCGCTCCTACGTCACCCGGGCCGCCGACGACCCGGCGGTGATCTTCTACACCAGCGGTACGACCGGCGTCCCCAAGGGCGCCGTCCTCAGCCACTTCAACCTGGTGATGAACGCCACCGTCAACGCCTTCGACGCCAACGACATCCGCGCCGACGACATCGCCCTCGGCGCACTGCCGCTGTTCCACGCCTTCGGCCAGACGGTGTCGCTCCACTCCACCTGGCGGGCCGGCGCCACGCTCGTGCTGCTGCCCCGCTTCGACGCGGCCCGCGCCATCGACCTCATGGTGCAAGAGGGTGTGAACACCTTCCACGGCGTGCCGACCATGTTCGTCGCCCTCGCCTCGGCAGCCGCCGACGCCGACCGGCTGCCCGCGCTGCGGGTGTGCGTCTCCGGCGGGGCCTCGCTCCCGGTCGCCGTGCTGGAGCGGTTCGAGGCCGCGTTCGGGGCGAAGATCTACGAGGGGTACGGGCTGTCGGAGACCTCGCCGACCGCGACCGTCAACCAGCCGGTCTTCGGCACCAGGCCCGGCACCATCGGCCACCCGCTGTGGGGCGTCGACGTGGAGATCGCCCGGGCCGAACTGGAGGGCCGGATCGAGCTGCTGCCGCCCGGCGAGCTGGGCGAGGTCGTCGTCCGCGGCCACAACGTCTTCTCCGGCTACCTCGGCCGCCCCGAGGCCACCGCCGAGGCCCTTGTGGACGGCTGGTTCCGCACCGGCGACCTCGGCACCAAGGACGACGAGGGCTTCCTGCGCATCGTCGACCGCAAGAAGGACGTCATCATCCGCGGCGGCTACAACGTCTACCCGAGGGAGGTCGAGGAGGTCCTGATGCGCCACCCCGACATCGCCCAGGTCGCCGTCATCGGCCTGCCCGACGAGCTGCACGGCGAGGAGGTGTGCGCCGTCGTGGTCCCGGCGCCGGGCAGCGCCCCCGACGCCGCCGCCATCACCGAGTGGTCCAAGGAACACCTGGGCCGCCACAAGTACCCGCGGCGCGTGGAGTTCACGGACGCGATGCCGCTGGGCCCGAGCATGAAGGTGCTGAAGCGGGAACTCCGTGCGCAGTACGCGGACCGGTCGTAGCGGCCGGCGGAGATCACCTGACGAGACGGTCCTTACGCCGGAGACTTGTCCGGACATAACATCGGTCCCCGCATGAACACGATGACGCTCTGGCACATATCCGGCTGGGAGTTCGCCGCACTCGCCTTCGCGGCCCTGCTCGTGGGCTTCTCCAAGACCGCGGTCAGCGGGGCCAACACGGTCAGCCTCGCGATCTTCGCGGCGGTGCTGCCCGCCCGCGCCTCCACCGGTGTACTCCTGCCCGTCCTGATCGCCGGTGACGTGCTCGCCGTCCTCACCTACCGGCGGCACGCGCACTGGCCCACGCTGTGGCGGCTGTTCCCGGCCGTGGCGGTGGGGGTGGTGGCCGGCACCCTGTTCCTCGTGTGGGCCGACGACGGGATCGTGCGCACCTCCATCGGCGCCATCCTGCTGCTGATGGCCGGGGTGACGGTGTGGCGCCGGCGGACGGCCGGGAAGACGGAGGAGCCGGAGGCGGTGACGAGCCGGGCGGGCCGGACGAAGGCCCGCGCGTACGGCGTGCTCGGCGGGTTCACGACGATGGTCGCCAACGCGGGCGGACCGGTGATGTCGCTGTACCTGCTGTCCGCGGGCTTCCGGAAGCTGGGCTTCCTCGGCACCTCCGCGTTCTTCTTCCTCATCGTGAACGTCTCGAAGGTGCCGTTCAGTGCGGGCCTGGGCCTGATCGACGGGCGCTCGCTGCTCCTCGACGCCGCGCTCGCCGTGTTCGTCGTACCGGGTGCGTTGTTCGGCAAGTGGGCGGTGAACAGGATCAACCAGCGACTCTTCGAACAACTCGTGATCGCGGCCACCGTCGTGGGCGGGGTACAGCTGCTCCTGCGCTGACCTGCGCCCCGCCTTCCGGGCGGCAGACCGTCAGGCGTCGCCGGGGCGCCTGCGCAGCAGATACGTGTCCATGATCCAGCCCTTGCGCTCCCGGGCCTCGGCCCGCAGCCGCGCGATGCGCGGACCGGCCTCGGCGATCGGCCCGGAGACGAGGATCTCGTCCGGCGTGCCGATGTAGGCACCCCAGTAGATGTCCATGTCCTCCCGGCCCTCCTCGGCGTACCGCCGGAAGGACTGGTGGGCGTCCAGCATCACGACCACGTCGTCCACCCCGTCCGGGAAACCCTCGGCCAGCCGCCGCCCGGTGGTGATCTGCACCGGCCGCGCGACCCGGTTCAGACCCGTGCGGTGCCGGGCGGCCAGCGCGGAGACACTGCTGATGCCGGGCACCACGTCATGCGTGAACGCCACCGCGCCCCGCTCCAGCACCTCCTCCAGGATCCCCAGCGTGCTGTCGTACAGCGCCGGATCCCCCCACACCAGGAAGGCGCCGGTCCCGTCCTCGTCCAGTTCCTCCGCGATCAGCCGCTCGTAGATCCCGGCGCGGGCGCTGCGCCAGTCCCCGACGGCCGACGAGTAGGCACTCCCGCCCGCCTCCCGGTCCCGCTCCGGGTCCCGGGCCTCCACCACCCGGTACGACCCCGCCGGCAGGTGTGCCTCCAGGATGTCCCGGCGGAGCCGGGTGAGGTCGCTCTTCACCTCGCCCTTGTCGAGCAGGAAGAACACGTCGGTGCCCCGCAGCGCCTTGACCGCCTGCAGGGTCAGCTGGTCGGGGTCGCCCGCGCCGATACCGATGACATGAATCTTTCGCACGCCCCGAGTCTGCCCCACCCCACTGACAGCGCCCCGGCCAGGGGCGGGCCCCGGTCACCCGGTCAGGGGCCCAGCCTGGGGGCCTCCGTCCGGGCGTCCACCGGTGCCGAGGCGTGCTCCACACGTCCCGCCAGCTCCCGTGCCCACCGGGTGAGGCCGGGCAGATCCAGGCCGTACGGCCGGTCCTCGCCCCGCTCCTTCTCCCACTCCTCGACCGCGTCCGCGCCGCGCCGCAGCAGCCGTGCCCCGCCGGCGGCGTTCCCCCGGGCCGCGTGGGTGAGCCCCACCGCAAGCTGCGCCAGCCCCCGCCAGAGCGCGCGCTCGTCCTCCGGCCCCGATTTCCAGGCGTCCTCGAACACCTCGTGCGCGTGGAACGGCCGCCCCGCCACCAGCAGTGCCTGCGCCTGCGCGACCGTCTCGTCCGGCGCCCGCAGCACCCCCTCCGGCTGCCGGGGGACGCCCTCGGCGTCGTACGGCAGCGGGCGCCCCAGCCCGTCCCGGGGCCGCGCGTTGCGCGCCCGCCCGGCCTCGTCCCGGTCCCTGGCATCCGATGCGCCCGCGTTCGTCATACCGTCGATTGTCCCCCGCCCCGCACGGGCCTCCTTCGGCACACCCCCGACGTGGGGTAAAGTTCTGTTCGCACGATCACGCGGGGCACCGCGGGTGAGGGCAACGGGACGTGGCGCAGCTTGGTAGCGCACTTGACTGGGGGTCAAGGGGTCGCAGGTTCAAATCCTGTCGTCCCGACTTTTCGAAGTCGCAGATCAGGGGCCGTTTCAGAGAGAATCTGAGACGGCCTTTGATCATTCTCGGGGACCGCGTGGGAACCGCTTGGGGACCAGCCCACCTGCCTGCGGCCCGTCTGCGGACAGCGGAACAGCTCCGCTCGCGATGAGACGCCGGAGGGCCGTGCCGCGCTCCATTCGGTATTTGCGCGCTTCGATAAGGAATTTGTCATTGCATGCATGACAGATTCCTTTTAAATCGTCCGAATCCAGTGGGGCGGATGGGGGCTCTGTACGGTCGGGCGCCGGAGGCCAGGCTCCCTTGACCGAGTCATTAGATCTTGCGGGCAGGATTTTCATTGTTGCAATGTTCTGTCTGCTTCTTGCGCGCGCATGTCGATGACATTACGGTCCCTCACGCGTCGTCACCGCCCCCTGCCTCCCCCCTCTCCCTTTGAGCCCCCCGCCCTCCCTTCCCGGCGGCGCCAGCGGCACAGTTCCGGCATTTCGCGATGAAAGGACTGGCACGTGTTCCATTCCATCCGAGATCTGAGGCGCGCCCTCGTCTGGGCGGTCAGCACCGCGCTGCTGGCTGTCGTCGGCGTCGTCGGCGTCGTCGCCCTGGCCGTCCAACCCGTCTGGGCGGCGTCCACCGCCACCGGCGGCAGCGGCGCGAGCCTGCCGTACGCCGAGGTGCAGGCGGAGAACTCCGCTACCAACGGCACGCCCATCGGGCCGAGTTACACACAGGGCCAGTTGGCCGACGAGGCGTCGTACCGCAAGGCGACGACACTGCAGGGCACCGGCAAGTACGTCACGTTCACCACGCCGGTGGCGACCAACTCGATCAACTTCCGCTACAGCATCCCCGACACCTCGGGCGGCTCGGTCTACACCGCCGCGCTGTCGCTCTACATCAACGGCGTCAAGCAGCCCGACTTCACCCTGACCAACGCCTACAGCTGGTACTACGGCAGCTACCCCTTCACCAACACGCCGGGCAGCAACCCACACCACTTCTACGACGAGGCCCACCGCCTGTTCCCCACCACGTATCCGGCGGGAACGACCTTCAGGCTGCAGGTGGATGCGGGGGACACCGCCTCCTCGTACACGATCGACTTCGCCGACTTCGAGCAGGTCGGCGCCGCCCTGACCGCGCCCCCGGGGTCGGTGTCGGTGACCGGCAAGGGCGCCGACGCAACCGGTGTGGCCGACGCGACCAGCGCGTTCAACGCCGCGATCAGTTCGGCCGGCCCCGGCGGCACCGTGTGGATCCCCCCGGGCACCTACAACATCCCCGGCCACATCAGCGTCAACAACGTCACGATCGCCGGCGCCGGCATGTGGTATTCGACCGTCACCGGCACGGCACCCGGCTTCTACGGCAATTCCGCGCCCTCGGCGAGCACCGGTGTGCACCTGCAGAACTTCGCCGTCTTCGGCAATGTGCAGGAGCGCAACGACAGCGCCCAGGTCAACGGCATCGGCGGCGCGATGAGCAACTCGACGGTGGCCAACCTGTGGATCGACCACATGAAGGTCGGCGCCTGGATGGACGGCCCCATGGACGGACTGACGTTCACCGGCATGCGCATCCGTGACACCACCGCGGACGGCATCAACTTCCACGGCGCCGTCACCAACTCGAAGGTGACCGACAGCGACATCCGCAACACCGGCGACGACGGCATCGCCACCTGGGCGGACTCCGGCGTCGGTGCCGACGCCAACGACACGATCTCCCACAACACCGTGTCACTGCAGATCCTCGCCAACGGCATCGCGATCTACGGAGGCCACGACAACACGGTCAGCGGCAACCGGGTGGTGGACTCCGGCATCACCCAGGGCGGTGGCATCCACGTGGGGCAGCGCTTCTCCTCCACACCGGTCGGCACCACCACGATCTCCGACAACACCATGGTCCGGGACGGCAGCCTCGACCCGAACTGGCAGTTCGGCGTGGGCGCCCTGTGGTTCGACGGCAGCCAGGGCGCGATCACCGGCCCGATCAACGTGACCAACGCGCTGATCCAGCAGAGCCCGTACGAGGCGATCCAGTGGGTCGAGGGCACCATCAGCGGCGTCAACCTCAACAACGTCACCATCGCCGGCACCGGCACCTTCGCCCTCCAGGAACAGACCGGCGGAGCGGCCAAGTTCACCAACGTCACGGCCACCGGCGTCGGTTACTCCTCCCCGGTCTACAGCTGCTCGGGCGGCAACTTCGTCGTCACCGACGGCGGCGGCAACTCCGGTATCGGCGGCACGCCGTACTGCGGAGGGTGGCCGGCCCCGGTGTACCCGCCCTACCCGTCCGAAGGTGTGACGGCAACCCCCGGCGCGCTCAGCTTCGGTTCCGTTCCCACCGGTTCGACGAGCGACGCCCGGACCGTGACGGTCTCCAACCCGACCAGCACCGCCGCGTCCGTCTCGTCGATCTCCACCAGCGGCGACTACTCCCAGACCAACACCTGCGGTTCGTCGATCGCGGCGAACGGCTCGTGCACCGTCGGCGTGAAGTTCGCGCCGACGGCGACCGGCAGCCGTAGCGGCACTCTGACCGTCAACGCGGGCGGGATCACCAACACCGTCACCCTCTCCGGTACCGGCACCGCCCCGGGACCGGTGCTGAACACCGACCCGGCGAGCCTGTCCTTCGCCGCCACGGTGGTCGGCCAGTCGGCCACCGCGCAGACGGTGAAGGTGACGAACTCGGGCACCACGTCGGCGACCGTCTCGGGCGTCTCGGCGACCGGTGACTTCAGCCAGACCAACAACTGCTCCACCCTCGCGGCCGGCGCGTCGTGCACGGTGACCGTCGGGTTCAAGCCCACCACGGGCGGCTCGCGCACCGGCAACCTGACCGTCACCAGCAACGCCAACAACAGCCCGACCGTCGTCGCCCTGACCGGCAGCGGCATCGACAGCACCACCGACATCGCCGCCGGACGGCCGGCGTCGGCGAGTTCGAGCAACAGCCCGTATGTCGCCTCGAACCTGACCGACAGGGACGCCTCGACCTACTGGGAGGGCACGAACGGTTCGTTCCCGCAGTGGGCGCAGGTCGACCTCGGCCAGAACTACAGCGTCGGCAAGGTCGTGCTCAGGCTCCCGCCGGCGACCGCGTGGCCGGCCCGCACGCAGACGCTGTCGGTGCAGGGCTCCACGGACGGCTCCAGCTTCTCGACGATCAAGGCGTCGGCCGGGTACACCTTCGACCCGAACTCCGACAACAACACGGTGACCATCACGTTCGGCGCCGCCACGGCGAGGTACGTGCGGGTGAACATCACCGCCAACACCGGGTGGAACGCCGCCCAGCTGTCGGACTTCGAGGTGTTCCCCGGCAACGGCGGCTCCTCGACGGCGACCTTGTCGGCCAGCCCGACATCGCTGACCTATTCCACCCAGGCCCTCAACACCGCCAGCAGTGCGCGGACGGTCACGGTGACCAACACCGGTACCGCGGCCGCGACGGTCTCCGGCGTCACCGTCACGGGCGACTTCTCGCAGACCAACAACTGTGGAACGTCGATCGCGGCGAACGCCTCCTGCACGGTGGCCGTCACCTTCACGCCCACCGCGTCCGGCACCCGCACCGGCGACCTCAGCATCGCGAGCAACGCGTCGAACGGCACGACCACGGTCGCGCTGACCGGCACCGGCGCCGGCACGGTCAGCAGGAACCTGGCAGCCGGCGCGGCCACCACCGAGTCCAGCCACACCGACGTCTACGCGTCGTCGAACGTGACGGACGGCAACCAGGGCTCCTACTGGGAGAGCGCCAACAACGCCTTCCCCCAGTGGGTTCAGGTCGATCTCGGGTCCGCGCAGAGTGCGAGCCGCGTCGTCCTCCAGCTCCCCGCGGCCTGGGGCGCCCGCAACCAGACGCTGTCCCTGTCCGGCAGCACCGACGGCTCCTCCTTCACCACCGTCAAGCCGTCGGCCACGTACACCTTCGACCCCACCACCAACAACACGGTCACCATCACGTTCACCGCGACCACCCAGCGCTACGTCCGGGTGAACATCACGGCGAACAACGGCTGGCCGGCCGGTCAGATCTCCGAGTTCCAGGTCTGGAACACCTGATCCGCCCTGACGGTGCCGCCGGGCGCCGGCGCGCCCGGCGGCACCGACCGCCGAAGGCCACTCGACCAGAGGAGTTCCAGATGGGGGTCCGCCTACGGCCGGGCACGCGGCTGCCGGACGACGGGCGGGGCCGGGCGCTG
>NZ_JBEZBT010000081.1:0-23325 GCF_040647235.1 Streptomyces sp. NPDC042638 | reverse complement strand
ATGGACAGCTGCCGGGCGATGCCCGCGAAGCGCTCGTGGCCGTAGACGTCCTTGCAGCGGTCGCCTTGGGCGCCTCGGGGGCTTCCGGTGCCTTGGGGGCCTGCGGGGTCTTGGGGGGCTTGGTGTAGTCGCTCTTCTTCGGCCTGCTCTCCAGGTCCTCGTCCTTCTGGAGATCGCCGCGTTCGGTCACCGTCGCGCTCGCGTCCTGCATGCCTGCGGAGGCTGCCTGGGTCACCGAGCCGGGATCCTGGGCGTACTGGGCCTGTGCGCCCGCGGATGCCTGGGTGGTCTGGATGAAGGAGCCGAGGAAGCCGAGGACGGCCCGTGCTTCGGGACAGGTTTCCTGCACGATCTTCGCGCGGGAGGAGGCGCCGTGGATGGCGCTGTTGAACAGGCTGGGGTGGGTGTCGTCGTACGTGTCGTCGTCGCAGTCCTCGAAGTCGATGCCCTCACCCGGCCGGGGCTTGGTGCTGTCGGTGGTCACGGAGAAGAGTCCCGCGCCCCTGCCGGCGGAGCTGAAGATGTTGTCGAACACCATGGTTGTCACCTCTGGTCGTCGTGGTGGCGGCGGCGCCGCGCGGTCAGGGCAGCTTGTGCAGCGTCTGCTCGCTGCCGGCGAGGGCCTCGCCGTCGAGCATCGTGTGGTGGACCTCCAGGGCGGAGACGACCTCGGCCAGCCCCTTCATGCGGAAGCCGCCGGGTGCCAGGTCGATGTCGGCGATGTCGCGGGCGACCACCTGCTCGAGTCCGGGATAGTCCCCGGACTGCGGGGGAGACAGAACCGTCACCGGCACGTCGTACTGCACGGCGATCAGCCCGGAGAAGGTCACCGGGATCTCGTAGGAGTACTGCTTGCGGGTACGCCGCTGCGAGACGATGGTCTGCACGCGGGAGTTCGGCGGAACCTTGCCGGAGATCTGCGACTTCGAGGCCCAGCTGGTGTTCAGCGAGCCCCCCACGGTGGCCGCGATGCCCAGGGCCAGCTGCGCGTTGAGCGACGCGTTGCCCGTGGCGCTGCCGCTCGTCGTGAACCCCACCGAGTTGGTCATCGTGTTCGACACGGAGTTCGTCGCGGAGCTGCTCGCGGACGTCTCGGTGGTGTTGGCGTTGTCGACGCCGACGCTGTCCTTGCTGTTCTTGTTGGTCACCGTGTTCGCGTTCTTGTTCGCCGTCCCGTTCTGGCACGACGCCGCGAGCTGCGACTGGAGGTCCAGGCGGAGCTGGTTCTGCAGCTGCAGCTGCAGGGATGCGCCGACGCTGCCGCCGAAGGTGAGCTTGGCGTCCCCGTGCAGCGACCATGTGACCCCGTTCGACACGGTGAAGTCGACCGAGTCGGTGAACGTCATCTCCGACTGGCTGCGGTTGACGTAGTCGCGTGAGGAGAAGGTGTCGGGCGGAGGCTGGGCGATGTCGCCGCGCACCTCGATCAGCGGCTCCCCAAGGTTCATGTAGGCGAGCCAGCCCAGATCGAACGCGCTCCCGGGGAAGGAGCCGAACCTCGTCTTGTTCACGGAGAACCCGACGGGCTTGTGCTGGACACCGTAGTCGTCGACGTAGACCAGGTTGGGGTGGTCCAGGATCGACTGCCAGTTCTGCTCGATGTTGAGTTCCCGCACGTTCTTCTTCGTCAGCGGCTGACGCCTGGCCGGTACCAGGCTGTACGCATTGGAAGGCATCTACCCGTCCTCGACTAAATATCGTCCGAACCGTGCCCGGTGAAAGGTAAACGGAAATCTGCACACGTCCCAGCAAGCGAAAATATCGCGCCGACCGAAACCCGGGAAGAGGAATCGGAGCGTCATACTCCATCGAGTGATCGATTTTCGGCAGTTACTTCCGAAACGCCGAGGGAGTGACCTTTCTTCACTCGCATCACTCGATCGATGACTTTTCCATATCTCCGCCGATGGGTACCGTGACCTCGGATGTTGCCGTGAACGATGCTTTCGGCCCAGCCGTCTGATTTATTCCAGACGCCTTCCCGATGAAAGTGACCGGGACCCCTTGCGCTATCGCGCGACAGGTCGCTTGATTAAGGGTTTCGGGGCAGGGTTCGAGGTGTTGTGCTCCCTATGCAGAACAGGTGAGGTTTCAGCGATGTACACCCAAGAACGCACGACGATGTCGAATCTGGTGGTCGGCGGGCCGGTGGCGGTGAACAGCTACGACAACGCGATCGTGGCCGCGCTGGTCGAGAACCAGCCGGTCATGCTGGTGCACGCCTTCAACGGCGGCTACCTGCGCCCCGCCGAGCTGAGGGAGGAGAGCCACGACAAAGGGGTCCAGCTGGCCACCGCTCTCGACCCGGCCACCAAGGAGGCACAGGGCCACCTCTGGTACATCACCCCGGCCGGCTTCTTCGGGCAGCGGCCGCTGTACTTCCTCGAAAGCGCCGCAGGACAGGTGTCGCCCGAACCTCTCGCCACCGGCGCAGCCGACGCAGGGCGCGGCGACGACGGCACGCCCAAGCCGAAGCGCCGGCGCATGACCGTGCACCAGGAGGCGCCCAAAAGCACGGCCGACACCGTGCAGGTCGGTCTGCCCGACAAGGTCGCAGACAAGTGGCGCGGGAAGAACGGCGCGCCCGAGGACACCCAGCTCTGGGTCGTGACGGTGACGCCGTGGGGCGGGATCACCTTCGTGCCGATCACCCACCCCGACGCCATCCTCGGGTTCAAGGACTACGCGGTGACGCCCAACAGCGAGGTGCGGCTCACCTACAACTGGGGCGGGGACTTCACCGGGACGGTCATCAACACGTTCTATCCGCGGCTGCCCAGCGAGTGGAACGTCCCCTACCACCACGTCTTCACGTGATCCCCGGCCGCCGCCGCGCCGCATCCGTTCTGAGCCAACGCCCGTACCGCCTGGAAGAGGCCGCACGATGCCCGTGTCCACGGAAGAACTGAAGCTGCAGATCGTCAACGCCGTCACCGGCAAGTTCCTGGGCGCCCCGGCCGGGCCGGGCGCGGACGGGGAGCTCGTCGTGCGCGACTTCCCCGATGGCGCACCGAGCCCGCACCGCTGGCAGTTGCTCCCCGCGCAGGACGACCACGCGTACGTGATCCGCAACGCGGACAGCGGCCAGGTCCTCGACGGCCCCGCCACCGCGGACCGCGGTGTCCGCCAGGCCACGGCCGCCGCCGGCAGGCAGAACCAGCAGTGGCACCTCGTCCCGGTCGACGGTGAAGCAGGCTGCTACTTCATCGAGACCACGACCGACACCGCCGTCCTCGACCTCGCCGACGCCGGCGAGGGCGAAACGCGCATCGTCCTGCGCGAGTACGACGAGGCCGCCCCAAGCCAGCGTTGGCAGCTCGTCCCGGCCGAGCCCGAACGCATCAGCGACCCCGTACTGCACTGGACACGGCTGGACCACTGGAACGGCCGCCGCTCCTGGCGACTGGCCAACTCGGCTGCCCTGCGCCCGGCTCCCGGAGCTACGCCCTCCTTCAGCGACATGCTGCTGGTCCTGGAGCAGTTCGGCAGCGACCAGGACGCCGGCGGGTGGAAGAGCGCCGGAGCCGGCCGCTACCCCAGCGGGCAACCGCTGTGGTGGGCCGGCCTCGGTGAACGGTTCCTCGCCGACACCACGGGAGCAGGCCGAGCGGACATCGTAGGGCTCAAACCCGCGAAGGGGGCTGTGACCTCGTCCAGCAGAGGCGACGGCACGTTCGACGACGACGAGCGCGTCCTGCATCCGCCCGCGCCCTCTCCGAGTCCCAAGGACCTGTGGACCCTCGTGGACACCACGGGCGACGGCCGGCCCGACGTCGTCGTGCTCGGCGCCGACGGCGTCCGGATGGCCCGCCAGGACGAGGACGGGACGTTCACGCCCGCAGGCGGCGAACCGGTTCTCAGGGCGTTCGGCCACGGACAGGAGGCGGGCGGGTGGCTTGCCGAGAAGCATCCCCGCTTCCTCGCCGACACCACCGGCGATGGCAGGCTGGACATCGTCGGCTGCCACGACGACGGCGTCTGGGTCTCCCTCCAGGACGAGGAAGGACAATTCGCACCGCTCACCGGCGAACCGGTTCTCAGGGCGTTCGGCCACGGACAGGAGGCGGGCGGGTGGCTTGCCGAGAAGCATCCCCGATTCCTCGCCGACACCACGGGCGATGGCAGGCTGGACATCGTCGGCTGCCACGACGACGGCGTCTGGGTCTCCCTCCAGGACGAGGAAGGACAATTCGCCGATCCTCTGTACGTCCTCGACAGCTTAGGCGTCGACCAGGGATGGAGCTCAGCCGAGGAGCATCCCCGCTTCCTGCTCAGGACCACCGGAAGCGAAGCAGCAGACCTCGTCGGCTTCGGCCCGCAGGGCGTCGTCGTCGCGCGCGGCCGCGGGGACGGCACGTTCGAGCCCGCGAAACTCGTGCTCAACGACTTCGGGACCGCCCAGGGATGGACGAGCGGCAAGCACCTCAGGTGCCTCGCCGACGTCACCGGCGACGGCAAGCCGGACATCGTCGGCTTCGGCGATGAAGGCGTCTGGGTGTCGCACAACGACGGCGACGGCCAGTTCGAGCAGGCCCAACTGGTATGCCGCGGCTTCGGCTACAACGACGACGCCGGCGCCTGGCGGGTCGACCGCCACCCCCGCTTCCTCGCCGACATCACCGGCGACGGCCGCGTCGACATCGTCGGCTTCGGCGGCCCGGGAGTGTACGTCGCCCGAAACCTCTTCCGCCGCTTCCGCACCCGATAACCCGGCACACCCATACGGCCACAGCAGCCGACGACGGCTCCACCCGAGCACGCAGGTCGGCTGCTGGCTCCCCAAAACGACCAGGGCCTGAGACAGAGCGAGGGGCTCTGCCGCCGCCGGTACAGCCCCTCGCACGGCTTGCGACGCGACTGCACCGCCAGCAGGCCACGAACGGCGACCAGACGCCACGCGGGCCGGCGTCGCGGAACCCGAGGCCATTCTGAACAACACGCAGTGGGTGGGGCGGCGCGGCGGTCACGCCCACGCCTTTCACGCCGGCTGAGAGCACTGTCGGCCAAGAAGCCCTGCCCGGAAGGCCGGGCAGGGCTTCGCGGGTGCCGCGGCCTACGCCGCCGAGAAGCAGCGTCTGTTTACGAGCTCGGGAGACGGTCCTGCGGCTCAGCGAATCGCAAGGATGCGATGAGTGGTCGCGCGAGGTCACCTCGGCTGTTGCCGCCGACTCGACCGCCGGCGGAGGTAACGTCCCGGACAGCGTGCTCGCCCACCAGGTCCAGGTACTCAACGACGGGTTCGCCAGAACTGGGTTCTCCTTCACGCCGGCTGGCGTGGACCGAACCGTGAACCCCGACTGGCACAGGCCAACCACGGTCGGCAGCCCGCAGGAACGCGCGATGAAGCGGGCCCTGCGCCGTGGCGGCGCGAGCGACCTCAACATCTACATCCTCGACACCTCGGCCGCGGGCACGACCGGTTGGGCCACCTTCCCGTGGGACTATGCCGCCAACCCGGGCAACGACGGCATCGTCGTGTCGTACAAGGTTGTCCCCGGGGGACAGGCCCCCCACGACCTCGGCCGCGAGGCCACCCGCGAAGTCGGGCACTGGCTGGGCCTCTACGACGTCTTCCAGGGCGGGTGCACAGGCCCTGGCGACTACGTCGACGACACCCCGGCCACCGCGTTTGCCGCCTTGGGTTGCCCCCTGGGCCGCGACACCTGCGCCGCGCCCGGCGTCGACCCGATCCACAACTTCATGAACTACACCGACGACGCCTGCCGCAACAACTTCACGCGCGGTCAGGCGGACCGGATGATGGAGGTGTCTGCCCACTACCGCGGCATGTGATTTCGTCCCCCGACTCCGGCGTCGGGGCGCTCCGTCCGGCGGCGGAGCGTCTTCGACTCCGTGCTGGGAAACTCCTTGCGGTACCTCAACTCCCTACCGACCCGTGACGTCAGGGGCTGCGGGCACGCTTCCGAGTCATCCATGGCCCCGTACATCCACGTCGACGAAGGCTCGCGGCGAGCCGCGGTCGAGCGCGCCGACGCCCGGCGGCGGGAGCTGACGCGGTGACCATCGAGACGACGGCCACTGTGGCCGAGGGCCAGGTTGTCGCGCTGCCCGTGGACCACACGAGGTGGACGGCTTGGCTCGCCGAGAACACCGAGGCCGACTGGCGGCCGGACGAATGGGATGCGACTGGGTAGTACACCCGAAATGGGTGTGGCTCTCTTGTAGGGAGCTTTGACCTGCGTGGTTGCTGACCGGGGTTGGTTGCTCGATCGTCGTGGTGTCGGGTGGCCGGATTCCGGAGGTGGCGGCGATGGTGTCGTGGCTGGAGGAACTCGAGCGGCGAGAGGCTGCTGCGCGGGAGAAGGCCGATGAACTGGGGGCTCGGATCGAAGAGTTGACCGGACACCTGGCCGAACAGGAGTCGGTGCTGTCCCGGCTGGAGATCACCCGGGAGACGATGACGGAGATCTTGTCGCCGTCAGCGCATGAGGTGACCTGATTGGTGGTCACGCTGGGAGCCTGCGCTGCCGGACACAGGTCGAAGCGCCCCGGCCTGGTGCCGTCGAGCGGCTGGCCGGGCCTTTGCCCTGTTCAGTTGGGGGAGCGGTCGGGGTGGCGGTGGAGCTGGGCCATGAGCTCGCGGTTGGTGGCCCGGGCGGCGTTGAGCTCGTCGCCTTGGTCCTGGGGCTCGAGCTCAGGTCGACGACGTGCTGTTCGAGGGTGGTGATCCGGGCCTTCCGGCCGGTGGCTTCCGGGCGCGTGGACTGTGCGCCGAGGGATGCCGTATGCCGCTCGATCGTCTAGATCACATAGATGCAGAGCCCATTAACCTTGCTGTGGTGAACGCATTAAAGGAACACCTCACCGGTGCACTGGCCCGGCTGCGTCTGGTGACCAGACCCAGGGCGGCACTGGTAACGCTGTCGATTCTGGGTACGGCACTCGTCGTGGCACCAGGACCTTCCCCTGCTGCCGCGGCGCCGTTACGGCAGACGTCAATCATCACCAACAACATCCAGGGCGAGGACGACGCGACGGCCAGCAAGTGGTCCTCCCAGGTCCAGGGCTATGCCAGGTCCGCCGAGATCGTCCTGATCCAGGAAGCCGGCCCCCAGGGCCCGAGCCACGCCACCCAACAGCCGGACGTCACCACCGCGGACGGTGACACCGTCCGGCACTCGACCTGGCAACCGTTCAGCAGCCGGCTGCAGCCCAGCCCGTACCACGTCTTCTTCATCCAGACCGACGACAACGGCGGCCGGGGCCAAGGCGGCCGGGTGAACCTGGCCACCATCACCCATGACCAGCCCGACGAGGTACGCGTCGTCACCAACCCGATCCAGCGGGGCCGGGCCGCGCTGGGCGTCCGGTTCGGAGACGACTGGTACTTCAACGTGCACGGCCTGTCGGGCGGCGGCGGTGACTCCAACACCCTGCTGACGGCGATCCGCGACTCCGTCCGCTCCTGGGGCGCGCAGTACCGCTGGACGGCCGGCGGCGATTTCAACATCGACCCGCGGACGCTGCAACGCCGCGGCACCTTCCCGATCGGCGCCCGCGTCTACAACTCCGGACTTCCCACCCACCAGAGCGGCAACGAACTGGACTACTTCGTCAGTTCCGACGGGAACGCCGGTGACGCCACCGCGAGCCGTATGAACGGAGGCAGCAGCGACCACTACCCCGTGTGGTGGAACGGCATGCGCGCGGCGGCGGAACCGCCGGAGCTGAAGGTGATGCCGCTGGGCGACTCGACCATCGGCACCGCCGAGAAGATCGGCTACGGCGCCACCTTGGCCGGCTCGCTCTATGCCCTGATCTCGCTCGTCTCCAAAAAGCGGGACGTACCGGTGGACTTCGTCGGCTCCGGCTCTACGGGGCAGAAGGGGGACCCCGCCTACGAGGGCGCTCCCGGCGAGCAGATCAGCGCCATCGCCAAGCGGTCCACAACCGCCCTGCCGAAGTACCGGCCCAACATCGTGACGCTGCAGGCCGGCACGTACGACATGCGGGACGGCAAGCAGGACGGCGCCGCGCAGCGGCTGAAGGACCTGGTCGACCAGATCGAGAAGGACAACCCGGGCACGGTCGTGGCACTCGCCACCCTGGGTCCCGCGACCGACCCCGCCGTCCAGGCCCGGATCACCGCCTACAACGCCGAGATCCGCAAGATGGCCGGCGCCTGGCAGAGCGCGGGCCGGCACGTCGTCCTGGCCGACACCGACGCCATGACCACCGAGGACCTGTCCGGTGACGGCCTGACGCCGAACGACTCCGGCAACATGAAAATCGCCGAGGCGTTCGAGGACGCCATCCGCTGGGCCCTCGTCATGGACTGGGTCGCGGAACCACGAGCCGGCGACGGGAAGGTGCCACTGAAGGTGATGGTGGTGGGCGATTCGATGAGCCAGGGCTACGAAGGTGACTGGACCTGGCGTTACCGCCTTTGGGAATGGTTCAAGAAGGAGCACATCGACGTCGATTTCGTCGGTCCGTACCAGGGAACCCGTCCTCAGGAATCCCCCAAGCCCCCGCCCGTGCCGCCGTTGCAGGGGGAAGCCCCGCCACCGGCTCAGGGCGCTCCCGTCACCTCGGGCGCGTATGCCCCCGGGGTCGCGAAGGACTTCGACTCCCACCACTTCTCGGTCTGGGGCCGGCAGGCGGCGCAGGACAAAACGCTGATTGCCGAGCAGGTGGCGAAGTACCAGCCCGACCTGCTCCTGGTCGGGCTCGGCTTCAACGACATGGGCTGGTTCGTCAGCGGCCCGGAAGGCACGCTGGACAGTATACGGACGCTGGTCGACCAGGCCCGCGCCGCCAAACCGGACCTCAACTTCGCCCTGGCCAACGTTCCCCAGCGGACGTCCATCGGCGGCCGGGACGACCTGCCCGTCAACACCACCAAGTACAACAGCATGCTCGCGAACGCGATCCCGTCGTGGAACAACGACAAGTCCCGCGTGGCCCTGGTCGACTGGGCCGGCAACTACAGCTGCGACACGCATGACTGCCCTGCCGGCTACGACGGGCTGCACCCCAACGCCCTGGGCGAGTACCAGATCGCCCAGGCCTTCGTGCGCACCTTGCACAACAGCTACGGTCTCGGCAGCCAGCTGATCGACATCCCCACCCACATCCCGAACCGGCCGACGCTCGCGCCGGACACGATCTGGATCGACTCCGGCCCGAGCGGCATCACCCTGAACTGGGAGCCGGTCTTCGGCGCCCACGGATACACCGTCCGGCACCGGATCAAGGGCGCCGGCACCTGGAACGAGACACCGGTCAAAGCGGCCCGCTTCGACACCACCTGGACCCTCGACGGCTGGGAGTGGGAATACCAGGTCCGTACCGACAACGGTGAGGACGGGCAGTCCGAGTGGTCCCACACGCTCGGTGGTGTCGCGCACCCGGAAACCGCCGCGGCCCCCAAGGGAATCGTCACCCGGGCCACAGCCACCGGCGTTGACGTGTCATGGGACGCGGCGACCGGCCCGTACACCGACACGATCGACCGGTACGAGATCATCACCTGGGACAGGGACACCCCCGGCGCGTTCCTCAACAGCACTGCGGTCAGGGGAAATTCGGCGCACATCGACGGGCTGCGGGAGGGCCACCATTACCTCGTCGCGGTCGCCACCTGGAACGCCGCCGGTGGCGGCATGCCGGGCGTCGCACGATCCGTCACCGTCGGGGCCGGCACCCCTCCGGCACCCACCGGTCTGAAGGTCACCTCCACCGACGCCACTACCGTCCAGCTGTCATGGAACGGGTCCGTGTGGGCCGCCGGTTACCGCGTCTGGATCCGTGACGTCAACGACGACAGCGGGTCCAAGCACGACGGCAGCGGTTTCAAGGCCGACGAGTACATCACCAACGAGACCAGCCGGGGCATCGCCTACCTCGTCCCCGGCGTCTGGAACTACGAATTCTGCGTCACCGCCATCAACGGCGAAGCGGAATCCGGCAAGTCCAACTGCGTGATCGCACCAAAGCCGTCGGCCACAGCCCAGACGCCGGCCCCGACGGACCCGAAGAAGGGCGCACCGCCCTCCGCCCTGATCCAGGCCCCGCGCGCGCTGGTCGGGGCGGCCGGGTAACAGGGGCCGCACTTCAGTGAGGAGGCGGTGGGTGAACGCCTCACCGCCTTCTCACTCAGGGTGGCACACGTCCGAGACACCCTGGGACTTCGCGTCCCGGCAGCTCGAGTCGCCGTGAGATGGAGCTCAGGTGTTGTCGAACCATGGCCGGGGTTCGGCTTTGGTGACGACGTTGCGATGGGCATCGAGATCGATCTGAGCAAGACGTGCTTAGTGCTCAACTATGCAGCGGCCAAAGGATTTGGGTGTGGCTCTTCTGGAGTGAGCTCGTCGGTCAGGCCAGGAGTTCGTAGTTGTGCTGGTCGGGCCGGGGGTAGAGGCGTTCGCGTTCTCTGTGGGTGCGGAAGGTCCAGTACTGCGGGAAGTCGCCGTTGCTGATGACGGCGCGGAGGGTGAGGACGGCTTCCGCGCCGGGGACGCTCCACCGGCTGCCGGTGATGTCGAGCCGGTCGGCCACTCCCGGGCAGGCGGGCTCGTCATCGGGGGTGGCGAGGGCGAGGCTCTCCCACAGATCGATCGCAGCGGTCAGCAGGCCGGGGTCACCGGACGCCTGGGTGTGCTGGAGCAGCTGGCGCGCATGGCCCGCCGCTGCCTCGGCGAGCATCGGTCCGGGCAGATCCGTCGCTCCGCCCGAGACCAGACTGACGAACAAGACCACAGGTTCCAGCAGTTCGGTGAGGTCCGAGTTCTCCAGCGGGGCATGCCCGTACCAACTGAGCCAGCCGATTGCGAACCGCGCTGTGAAGTCGTCTCGACCGGCGCACTCGGCCAGCGCGGTTGTCTCGAGCGCCGCATCAGGCCATCAGAAGATCACTTCGTCAACGTACAAGGCATCGGGCCGTCCCCACTGCTGCTTGCCTGCCGCCACTTCGTCTGTACCGATCTGTACCGAAGGGCTTCTTCTTGGTGCCGGAGGCCCCGTCCGGAACCGCCTCATCATGCCCTCGAACTGCTGCCGCAGCCGCTCCGGGTACGGGCCGTACTCGCCGATCGGCAGGTACGAGTGGCTGTGACCAGCACTTTCACAACAGGCCCTAACCCGCCATGGGCGGCTGCGCCTGGAGGAACGGGAGCTGCTGGTGGACACCTGCTGGCGCACCAGCTCGACACCTCGGCAGGTCGAAGCCGGGTACGGGTGGCGACGGTTACACGCGGGCGGCGTCAGAAGTGCAGGACGCCGATGTCTCGGACGGTCTGGGCGAGGGCCCGGACGAGTTCGTTCTCTCCGTCTCTGCGCCACACCAGGGCGTAGGGAATCGTCCCCATGTCAGGGACGGGGATGAAGCGGACATGGGACATGGACCAGTAGCGGGTGACGTGGGAGGGGAAGGGGTGGACGATCTCGCCGGTGCTGACGAGGTGGATCAGTTCGTCGGCGTTGGTGACCTGTTCGACGCGTTCGATGGGCTTTCCCCGGGCCGTGTGGAACGACAGGTAGGCGTCTTCCCAGTAGTCGGGCATGTCGGGTGGCATGGCATGGGCGAAGTCGGCCAGGGCCTCGAACGGGACGGAGTGCCGTTCGGCGAGTTCGTGGCCTGCGGCGACGGCCAGGACGCGGGGGTCGCGGAAGAGGATGGGGCCGACGGTGAGATCGGGCTCGTCGACCGGCAGCCAGGTGAGGAAGACGTCCATGTCGCCCTCGCGCAGCCTGGCGAACGGGTCGAGGTAAGGCGCCCGGCGCAGCTGCAGTTCCCACTGGGGATGACGGGAGCGGAAGGTCTCCCAGTAGGGGTACATGTCGGGCACGTTGAACGGCAGCATGCCGACGCGCAGGCGTGCGGTCTTGCCGCGGGTCGCCATCCGGGCGCGTTCGAGGCTGTCGCGCAGGTTCGCGTAGACCGGCCGCAGGTCGTTGCGGAGCTGCTGGCCGAGCGGGGTCAGGCGGATCTGGCGGCGGTTGGAACGGTCGAACAACAAGCCGCCCAGTCTTCGCTCCTGGCGTCCGATCACCTGGCTGACGCGAGCCTGCGTGAGGTGCAACCGGGCGGCGGCCCTGCCGAAGTGCAGTTCCTCGGCCAACGTCAGAAAGATCTCGATGTCGCGTATTTCCACCTGTGCCGACCCCCGTCATAAGTCTCAGTTATCGGATCTTACTGAGCTTCGACGTTGATGGACGGGGTGGGGAGTTGGAAGATCGACAGCGGCCGGAACCGCCGCGCGGTGGTCCGTGGGCGGTGCGGCGCCCGTACCGGTGACACCGCACCGCCCGGCGGCCCGCCTGCGGCCGCCGACAGCGTGCCGGACGGGAGACCAGCCGTTGTCCCGGGGCGCCAGCACACCCGCACACCCGCACACCCGCCACCCAGGAAGGACACCCTCATGGAGCCCCTCGTCGCCGGCGCCACCGGTTCGCAGGAGGAGGTGCGCGCCGTCGTCACCCTCGTTGCCCAGGTCGAGCACGCCCAGCGAAACGGCCTGCCGGACGCGTTCACGGAACTGTTCCGCCAGGACGCCTTCTGGACGATGCCCTACGGTGACCCGCTGACCGGCCTGGAGGAGATCAGCGCCTTCGCCCACCGCGCTCTGCCCGGCACGGCCCGTCAGCCGCTGACCGTCACCTACGAAGCCGAGTCCATCGTGTTCATCCGGCCCGACCTCGCTGTGATCAAGATCCGTCAGCGGCCGATCACCCGGGACGGACGACGCCTGCACGAGGTGCTCCACGCTCACGGCGATCCGGCCCGGCGAAGAAGCTGCGGCAGACCTGGCGCGGCCGAGCGCCGATGGGCGTCCGCAGTGGCCGCCCACCCCGAAGCCGCCCCCGGCACGCTGCTGTACGTCCTCGCCAAGGACGACGGCCGATGGCGCATCGCCGTCGCCCAGAACACCACGGTCATCGACCACGGCGCCCTCGCCGCAAGCTGAGCCCTACAGACCGGAGTTCCACCATGACCATCGTCGATTCTGCGACGAAGCCCACCGCCTCCGCTGGTGAGCGAACACCCCTCACCAGGTGGCTCGCCGTCGTCGCGATGGCGGTCGGAACGTTCGCGCTAGTGACCGTCGAGTCCCTGCCCGTCGGGCTGCTCCCCTTCATCGGCAGCGCGATGGACGTCTCCGAGGGGACCGCTGGACTGATGGTGACCGTGCCCGGCCTGGTCGCCTCCGCCACGGCGCCGCTTCTCCCGGTGGCGATCCGGCACCTCGACCGGCGGGTCGCCCTGATCGGCCTGATCACCCTCATGGTGCTGGCCAACGGCCTGACAGCACTGGCACCCAACTTCGCCGTCCTGCTGGGTTCGCGCTTCCTCGTCGGCATCAGCATCGGCGGATTCTGGGCACTCGCCGCAGGCCTCGCCGTGCGGTTGGTGCCGGAGCGGTCCATCCCCCGGGCCATTTCGGTCGTCTTCGGCGGCGCGACGGCCGCCAACGTCCTGGGCATACCGGCCGGGACGCTGATCGGCGGGCTCGCGGACTGGCGGACGGCATTCGTTGCCGCCGGCGCACTGGGCCTCCTCGTGCTGGTGGCCCTGCTCCTCCTGCTGCCTCCCATGCCCGCCCAGCAGGTCGTTCAGCTGCGCACGCTGCCGCAGCAGTTCCGCCACCCCGTGGTACGGGCCGGTGTTCTCGCCACCTTTCTCCTGGTCGGCGGTCACTTCGCCGCCTTCACCTTCGTCAGCCCGATCCTCCAGACCACCTCCGGGGTCGACGAGGCGATGATCGGCCCGCTGCTGCTCGGCTTCGGCGTCGCCGGCATTCTCGGCAACTTCCTCGCCGGCGCGGCTGCGGAGCGGAACATCCGCACGACCATCATCACCATCGGCGCCGTGCTGACCGTCGTCCTCGGGCTCTTCCCCCTCGCCGGCCGCACCCCGGTCAGCGGCGCGCTCCTCCTGCTCGCATGGGGGCTGGCCTTCGGAGGAGTACCGGTCGCCGTCCAGACCTGGATCCTCAAGGCCGCACCCGAATCGACCGAGGCAGCCACCGCCCTGAACACCTCCGTCTACAACCTCGCCATCGCACTCGGCGCCCTCCTCGGTGGAATCGTCGCCACCCACCTCTCCGTCAACGCCGCCCTGACGACCGGGGCCCTCTTCACCCTCCTCACCTCCCTCGCCGTATGGAGCGCGCGCAGGAGCTGACCGGCCGACCGGACACGCCCGCGCACCACGCACGCACGCGCCCGAGCCTCCCACAGCCGAGACCCCGGCGGACCGGACCCCGGGCGTCTCGTTCCTCAGACAGGAGTACCGCGAATGCACCTCTCAGCCGACACCACGAACCGCGTCTGGTTCATCACCGGCGCCAGCCGGGGCCTCGGCCGCGCCTTCGCCGAGGCCGCGCTGACCGCCGGCGACCGCGTCGCGGTCGCCGCCCGCACCACGGCCCCGCTCGACGAACTGGCGACCGCCCACCCCGGGCGGGTGCTGCCCCTCGGGCTGGACGTGACCGACCGCGACGCGGTGTTCGCCGCCGTCGCCGAGGCGGTCGCCCACTTCGGTCGGCTCGACATCGTCGTCAACAACGCCGGAATGCTGTCGATGGGCATGGTCGAGGAGTTCACCGAGACCGAGGCCCGGGCCCAACTGGACACCAACTTCTTCGGCGCCCTCTGGGTCTCCCAGGCCGTCATGCCGGTCCTGCGCGAACAGGGCTCCGGACACCTCGTGCAGGTCTCCAGCATCGCCGCCCTGGGCGGCTTCCCCAGCACCGGTCTCTACAGCGCCAGCAAGTTCGCCCTGGAGGGGCTCAGCGAAGCCCTCGCCGCGGAAGCCGCCGGCTTCGGAGTCAAGGTAAGCATCATTCAGCCCGGCGGCTACTGGACCCACCTCTACACCGCCATGCGCAACACGAGCCCCCTGGAGGCGTACGCGCCGCTGCGGGAGGAGTTGGCCAAGCAGTTCGCCGAGGGCTCGGTCGACAGCGACCCGCAGCTCGCCGCGGCCGCGCTGCTCAAGCTGGTCGACAGCGACGAGCCGCCGCTGCGCCTGCTCCTGGGGAGCATGGTCTACGACCTCGCGTTCGACATCGCCCGCACCCGCATGGACACCTGGGCGGCATGGGAGCACGTCAGCCGCGCCGCAGAACAGGCGATCGACGCTCCCGCCACCACGGTCGAGGAGGCGGGGACCGGCCTTCAGCAGGAGACGCGATGACCCGACCACCCGCAGGCACCAGCCGAACCGGACCTTTCGGGCCACCGAGGGCACCCGGCCGTCGGCACCGGGCCGGCACGCGCACCGCCGGGAGGGCCGGTCGCCCGGCCGGCCCCGAACGGGAAATGGCAGACCGATCGTTCCACTTCCGAGGAGTTGCGGCATTGACGTTCCGTACCACGGCCGAGGTCATCCACTGCTTCAACCGCGCCTTCATCGACCATGACGCCTCCACGCTCGCCGACCTGATCGCCGACGACTGCGTGATGGAGGCGAAGGAGCCGGCCCCCGACGGGGCCCGCTATGAAGGCCGCGCCGAGTGCCTGGAGTTCTGCCGGGCACTCGCCGAGGACCGCACGATCCAGTTCGAGCCGGAGGGCGTCGTCATCACCGGCGAACGGGCGACGGTCCGCTGGCGGTGCCACTTCCGCGACGGCCCCACCGACTCGGTCCGCGGCGTGAGCCTCACGCTGGTACGGGACGGGTTGATTGTCGAGTCCCTCGGCTACAGCAAGACCACGGGCGACGCCCCGCCAGCCAAGGCCGGGATCCACGGAAAGCAAGGGAAATCCTGAAATGCGTGCGTTGTTGGTGGCGTACGGGTCGCGCGGGGACGTCGAGCCGATGCTCGGGCTCGGGGCGGAACTGCGGGCACTCGGCGCGGAGGTGCAGATGTGCGCCCCGCCGGACTTCGCGGAGCTGCTGGACCGTGCCGGCATCCCACTGGTGCCGCTCGGCCAGTCGTTGCGCGCGATGGCGACCAGGGCGGTGACCGGGACGGGGAAGCCGCTGCCGGCGGAGAGCCTGTCCGAGCGTGCGGCCCGGATGCTCGCCGCGACGTACGACTCGGTCGCCGCGGTGGCCGAGGGATGCGACGTCGTGGTGGCGACCGGCTTGATCCCGGCCGCGGCCGCCGCGCGGGCGGTGGCCGATGAGCTGGGCGTCCCCTACGTGTTCGTCGCCTACTTCCCGACCTACCTGCCGTCGCCGCACCACCCGCCGCTCGCGTGGCCGGGCCGGCCGCTCCCGCCGGAGGTGACCGACAACCGGGTGCTGTGGGACCTGAACACCGAGCACATGAACGCGCTGTTCGGCGAGGCGGTCAACACCCACCGGGCCGCGATCGGTCTGCCCCCGGTGGAGAACGTCCGCGACCACGTCTTCACCGACCGCCCATGGCTGGCGGCCGATCCGGTTCTGAGCCCGTGGCCGCAGCCGGCCGACCTCGACGTGGTGCAGACCGGCGCGTGGATCCGGCCGGACGAACGCCCGCTCCCGGCCGCTCTGGAGGCGTTCCTGGACGCCGGCGAACCCCCGGTGTACGTGGGCTTCGGCAGCATGCCCGTCCGCGACGCGCAGAGCGTCTCCCGGGCGGCCGTCGGGGCGGTCCGCGCGCAGGGCCGCCGCGTTCTCCTCTCCCGCGGCTGGGCCGACCTGGCCCTGACCGACGACCGGGACGACTGCTTCGCCGTCGGCGAGGTCAACCAGCAGGTGCTGTTCACCCGGGTGGCCGCCGTCGTGCACCACGGCGGCGCGGGCACCACGACGACGGCTGCCCGGGCCGGCGCACCCCAGGTGGTGGCAGCCCAGATGGCGGACCAGCCGTACTGGGCCGGCCGGGTGGCCGAGCTGGGCATCGGCGCGGCGCACGACGCTCCGACCCTGACCTACGAGTCCCTGTCGGCCGCACTCGAGACGGCCCTGACCCCCGGGACCCGCGCACGAGCGGCCGCCGTGGCCGCCACGATCCGCACCGACGGGGCGACGGCGGCCGCGAAGCTGCTGCTCGACACGGTCGGCTGGGAAAGGCCGCCCGCGTCCGTGCCTCACCCCGCACTTGAGGAGAGGGTATGAAGGTGAAGGATCGCCGGGTGCCCGGCGAGCGGAACCTGATCGCCGGGATGCTGGTGGACGCGGTGGGCACGGGTATGTACGTGCCGTTCAGCCTGGTCTTCTTCCAGCGCATCACCGGACTGCCACTGCCGACGATCGGCACTGTCCTGACCGCTGCCGGGCTGCTGGCGATGGGTGCCATGCCGGTCGGCGGCTGGGCTGTCGACCGGTTCGGTGCCCGGCGGGTGCGGCTGGCCCTGTATCTGGTCCGTGGCCTCGGCTTCCTGGCCTTCCCGCTCGGTACCACCCTGCCGGTCTTCGCCCTGGTCGCCGCCCTCACCGCGGCCGGCGCCCAGGCGTTCCCCGCGACCCAGCAGGCCCTGATCGGCGAGCTCGGCCAGGGGGAGCACCGGGACCGGCTGATGGCACTCGCCCGGAGCGTGAACAACGCCGGCCTCGGCGCCGGCGGCCTGCTCGCCGCCGGATTGGTCCAACTCGGCGGTGACCGCGGCTTCCTGGCGGTCGCCTGGCTGAACGCGGCCACCTTCTTCGTCGCGGCACTGTTCGCGCTGCGGATCAGGACCCCCCACCCGGTCCGCCCCGCGACCGGCCGGCAGCGGGCCGGCTATCGCGCGGTGCTGCGCGACAGCCCGTACGCCGGGCTCACCCTGGCCAACTTTCTGATCGCCCTCGGCTATTCGGCGCTCAGCGTGCTGCTGCCGGTGTACGCCGTGAGCCAGTTCGACCTGCCCGCCTCGGTGGCCGGTCCGCTGTTCGCGGTCAACACCGCGCTCTGCGCATTCGCCGGCGTGCCGGTCGGCAGGCTCGCCCGGCGCTTCGCCCGGCGTACCCGGGTGGCCGCGGTCGGCGCCCTGGTCTTCGCCACCGCGTTCCTCGGCTACGCGCTGCTGGGCGGTATGCCCCGCCAGGGCGTGATGGCCGGCCTGGTCGGGCTGCTGGTCCTGTACACGATCGGCGAACTGGTGCACAGCCCGAGCGCGGGCGCACTCTCGGTGAGCGCCGCTCCCGCCGAGGCGCGCGGCCGCTACCTGGCCACCTACCAGCTGTCCTGGGCGCTGTCCCAGACCCTGGCGCCGTCACTGTTCACCGGGCTGCTGGCGGTCGACGGCCGGCTGCCCTGGCTGGTGCTGGCGGCGAGCTCGACGGCGGGGGCCGGCATGCTCCTCGCCCTGGAGCGGCGCCTGCCGGTCGAGGCCGTGTACACGACGACGGCCGCGGCCGTGCCGCCCGAACACCGAGAGGCCACCGAGTCGAGAACACTGATCCGGGGAGGCGCCGGCTAGTGTCCCGGCGTTTTGCTGTCCGGCCTGGTCGGACTCGGGACAGCCCGGTCAGCCCGGTCAGCAAGGTCAGCCCGGTCAGCCCGCTCATCAGAAGGCAGGAACGGCGCATCGGCACCGTGCTGTTGAGCGCACCGTGGACCGGGGGGCACCGTCGTTGGACCGATGACATCGTCAGCCATGCTCACTGAAGGAGGGGACAGCACCACATGACCGACGCGGTCCGGGCAAGCGCCGCCGATCCGGTGCCCGCCGGTCTCAGCGGCCGGCAGCACGAACGGGAAGTGTTCGACGGGCACTTGAGGGGAGTCCGGGAGAGCCGGGGCGGGGCCGTGGTGCTCCTCGGCGAGGCAGGGGCGGGCAAGACGGCACTGCTCGACCGATGCGCCTCCACGGCGGCAGCCGGAGCCCGGCTGTTGCGGTGTACTGGTGTCCAGTCGGAAGCCTCGCTGCCGTACGCCGGTCTGCAGGTGCTCCTCCGGGGAACCCTGGACCGGGTCAGGAGCCTGCCAGAGCGTCAGTTGACGGCGCTGCGCGGGGCGATCACGCCGGACGACGTGCCCGCCGGGGACCGCTTCCTGGTCGGGGCCGCGACGCTGGGCCTGCTCGACGAGCTGGCCGAGGAACGTCCGGTCGTGGTCCTGGTGGACGACGCGCACTGGCTGGACCTGGAGACCGTGGATGCTCTGCTGTTCGCGGCCCGCCGGCTCGGCAGGGGGCGGGTGGCCATGGTGATCGCAGCGCATGAGGATGCGGCAGCCTTCGACGGCGCGCAGGGCCTGCCGATGCTGCACCTCGGGCCGCTGACCGACGAGGAGGGGACGGCGCTGCTGGCGGCCCGGGCGCCCGGGCTGCATGCCGCCGTGAGCAGCCGCATCCTCGGGCTCGCACAGGGTAATCCGCTGGCCATGGTGGAGCTCGTGGGGGCTCTGACGGCGGCCCAGCGGGACGGGAGCGAGCCGCTGGACGCACGGGAGATCGCCGTGTTGCCGGCCTCGTGGCGGGTGCGGCGGATCTTCGACGAGCGGATTCGAGCGCTGCTCGCGCCGACCCGTCTGCTGCTGACGATCGCCGCGGCGGACGACACCGGCGACGTGGCGCTGCTGGTGGCGGCGGGGGAACGGGTGGGCGCGGCCGCCGGCGATCTCGGGCCGGCGGAGGCGGCGGGCCTGGTGAGAGTGTCCGGACGCCGGCTGGTGTTCCGGCATCCACTGGCGCGCGCCGCCGCATATCAGGGTGCGGTGCTGGCCGAACGGACGGCCGCGCACCGGGCGCTCGCGGAGGCGGCAGCGGCCGCCGACGACATGGGCCGCCGGGCCTGGCATCTGGCCGCGGCGACCGTCGGCTACGACGACGAGGTCGCCGCCGAACTGGAGCGCAGCGCCGAGCTGTTCCGCTCGCGGGGCGGCCGGGCGGCGGTCGCCGCCGCCTATCGGCGGGCCGCCCGGCTGACCGAGGACCAGGAAGCCCGGTCGCTGCGGCTGGCCGCCGCGGCCGCCGCAGCAGCCGAGGCAGGACAGGTGGAACTCGCGGGGATGCTCGCCGACGAGGCGGGGCCGGTGAGCAGCCCACCGGCGGTCGCCCGGCTTGCCAGCGTCCGGGCAGCGCTCGAACAGGAGCAGGGCCGCCCGGAGTCGGCGCGGCTGCTCCTCGTCGAGGCGACTTGCGAGGTGACGGCGCACCGTCCCGCCATGGGGGCGTCGCTGCTGTTCGAGTGCGCCGCGATGGCCTGGGAGGCGCCGGACCCGGTCGCGGCGGCCCGGCACACCCGCGCGCGGGTGGCCGGTCTCGACTTCGGTGAGCATCCCGTGCACCGGGGTGCGGCCGGGGTTCTCGACATGCTGGCGGGTGATCTGGTGGGCGGGGCGGCGGCGGTACGGGAGTTCGCCGACTACGTCGTGCGGACCCGGCATGAGCGCAGCCTGACTGATCAGGTGCGGCTGCACGGCTGGGACGTGCTGCTCGGCGAGTACCGCACGGTGCACGACGAGGCCGTGGCCCTGGAGCGGGAGTGCCGGGTGGAGGGTGCCGTCGGGGTGCTGCCGCGGGTGCTGCTACGGCTGGCGCGGCTGCGGCTGTTCCTGGGGCGGCACCGGGACGCGTACACGACGGCGGTCGAGGGTCTGGAGATCGCCTGCGACACCGGTCAGCGCCATCTCGCCACGATGTTCAGCGGCGTCCTGGCGGTGCTGGCCGCGCTCGACGGGAAGCAGCCGGGCGCCACGGAGGGACCGGAAGGGACTGACGGCCCGGGGGGCGAGGACCTGCTCGGCCGCGGCTCCGCCGGACAGCCGGGACAGGACCTGTGCCCCGATGTCGTACCGTCCCCGTTCTGGCTGACCAGGGCACACGGTCTGCTCGACCTCGGGCTCGGCCGCTACGACCGGGCACTGCAACATTTCGCCGCCCTGACAGGGGGCCCGCACCGGCACCTCATGGTTTCCGTACACAGCCTGCCCGACCAGGTGGAGGCCGCCATGCGCACGGAGCGGGCCGCCGAGGCCGGGCCGGCCGCCGAGAGTTTCGCGCGGTGGACCGGGGCCACCGGAACCGCGTGGGCGAGGGCGGTGGAGCTGCGCTGTCGCGCCCTGCTCACCGCCGACGCCGCAACTGCGGAGGAGTTCTACGAGCGGGCGCTCGCCGCCCACGAAGGGGACGGCCGCCCGTTCGAGGAGGCGCGCACCCGGTTGCTGTACGGGGAGTGGCTGCGCCGGACGAAGCGGCGGGCTGACGCCCGGGAGGCGCTGACCGTGGCGTTGAAGTCGTTCGAGCGGATGTCGGCCGCCGCGTGGGCGAATCGGGCCCGCGCGGAGTTGCGGGCCGTCGGTGTCGCCCCGGCCGTGTCAGCGGCGGGGGCGGCTCTCGTGGACCGGCTGACCGTGCAGGAGCTGCGGGTGGTACGGCTCGCGGCAACTGGCCTGAGCAACCGGGACATCGGCGCGCGCCTGTTCCTGAGCCCGCGCACGGTCGGCTATCACCTGTCCAACGCCTACCCGAAGCTCGGCGTGACATCGCGGGCCGCCCTGGGAGCGCTCGACCTGGGCTGACCTCCACCTGGTCCCGCCACCCCCGTCACCTCCTCGCCGGCGGTCTGGTCGGCCCGGTCAGCCCTTCGGCCCCCTTGCGGCTGAACGCCGGTACGCACCCCGGTCGTTCGACGGATCCGCGAGTGCGGGCGCGGTTCCTACGGTTCTCCTGTTCGAAGAACGTCTGCTTGGAGGGTTCATGAGGGTTCTGGTGCTCGGTGCCACCGGTTACATCGGCTCCGCGGTGGTGTCCCGTCTGACGCTGGAGGGCCACGACGTGGTGCCCCTGGTCAAGGACGCGGCCGCGCTCCATCCGGACGTGCCGGTGAGGGTCGGCGATCTGACCGACCCGGCATCGCTGCGCGCGGCGGTGACGGACGACGTGGACGCGGTGGTGAACCTGGCCACTCCGACCGGCGACGAAGCGGTGGACACCGCCGCCCTCGAGGCGCTGCTCGCACCGCTGCTCGGCACGAACCGGGCGTTCGTCTACACCAGTGGCGTGTGGGTGCTCGGCGCCACCGGCGACACCCCGCTGACCGAGGACGCGCCGACCAACGCCATCGCCATCGTCGGCTACCGTCCGCGGATCGAGCAGCGCGTGCTGGCCGCCGCCGGGGACGACGTGCGCGCCGTCGTCGTGCGGCCCGGCATCGTGTACGGCCGCGGCGGTGGTATCCCCGGTCTGATGACCGACTGGGCACGCGAGCACGGCACCGGCCGGTACGTCGGCTCGGCCGCGGTCCGCTGGCCCATGGTGCACGTGGACGACCTCGCCGAACTCTTTGTGCTGGCGGTGACCAAGGCCGATGCGGGCAGCGTGCTGCACGGCGTGGCGCACGAAGCGGTGCCGGTCGCGGCACTCGCCGCAGCCGCCGACATCGCCGCGGGCGGCACGGGCCGAGTCGAGCCCTGGCCGGTGGAGCAGGCCGCCGAGGCCGTGGGCGGCCCGTTCGCCGAGGCCCTTGGCCTGAACCAGGTGGTGTCGGGACGGCGCGCCGTCGAGGAACTGGGCTGGCGGCCGAGCCGTCCGTACGTCCTCACCGAACTCGCCGGAGGCAGCCGTGGCTGACGCAACCGCCCCGGCACGTCCGATCTGCCGCACCTGCGGCACCCAGTACGCCGCCGCGCGTCCGGACTGTCCGGTCTGCTTGGACGAACGGCAGTACGTGGGCCGCGGCGGCCAGCAGTGGACGACACTGGCAGGCTTGCGGGAGGAAGGCCACAGCGGCCGCTTCGAGGAGCAGGGGCCCGATGTGCTCGGCGTGGGAGTCACCCCGGAGTTCGCCATCGGCCAGCGGGCCCTGCTGCTGCGCACCGCCGCCGGGAACGTGCTGTGGGACTGCGTGCCATACCTCGACGACGCGATGGTGCGCGCCGTCGAGGAGCTCGGCGGCATCGACCACATCGCGATCAGCCACCCGCACTTCTACTCCGCGATGGTGGAGTGGGCGCACGCCTTCGACGCGCCGGTCCATCTCCACGACGCCGACCGGCAGTGGGTGGGCCGGCCGGACCCGGCCGTGCGGTTCTGGAGCGGGCGCACACTCCAGCTCACCGACGAGGTGACCCTGATCAACCCGGGCGTGCACTTCCCGGGCAGCGCGGTGCTGCACTGGAGCGCCGGCGACGGGGCGCTGTTCACCGGCGACGTCGTCAACGTCTGCCCGGACAGCCGCTGGGTGACCCTCATGCACAGCTACGCCAACCACATCCCGGAGCGCCCGCAGGCGGTCCGCGCGGCGGCCGACCTGCTCGCCGGCTACCGTTTCGAGCGGATCTACGGCGCCTGGTGGAACCGGGTCGTCACCTGCCACGGCAACGAAGTCCTGGCCCGGTCCGTCGAGCGCTACCTCCGCTTCGAGGAGGGCACCGTTCCGGGCGACTGACACACCCCACCACACAACTGCCCCGTCATCAGGACGCAGGACCACGCGGGGAGTCCTGCAGCTACAAAGGCCAGACGTTCCTGGTGGAAGGCAAACAGGGCAGCTGGGTCCACGGC
>NZ_JBEZBT010000080.1:0-24007 GCF_040647235.1 Streptomyces sp. NPDC042638 | reverse complement strand
AGAGTGCGTGCATGGCGTCGCGAGGCAGACGGGAATTGTCAGACAGGCCCTAGGCCGAGTACAGCCAGGACCTCGTTCGGATCACGCCGGGCCGGCGGCCCTGGGCCGCTCCCTGATGCAGCCTGATCCGGACGAAAGGCCCTAGCGGTAGCCGCCGTGGCGCCGCCGGGCCCGCCAGGCCGCGTCCACGGAGAAGTAGGGGGCGCCGGCGAGGATCAGGGGGATCCAGGCCATCAGGTAGGCGAGGTCGTTGCCGTAGTAGTAGGGGGTGGACGACCAGCTGATCGTCAGCCAAAGGCTGAGCGAGATCAGCGCGCCGCCGAGCGCGGCCAGCCGGCCGAGGATACCGAGCAGGGTGGCGATGCCGACGGCCAGTTCCCCGATGGCCATGGCGTAGCCGAAGCCGACCGGGTTCTTCAGGGCCAGGTCGACCAGGGCCGGGATCGCGGCGGAGTCGCGGACGGAGCGCATGGTGTCGCCGATCGATCCGTCGCCGGCGGCCTGCATGAATGTGCTGTCGGTGAGCTTGTCCAGGCCGGCGTAGATGAAGGTGACGCCCAGGAAGACGCGCAGCGGCAGCAGGGCGTAGTGGGTCGCGGTGTCCCGCCAGTCGCGGGGGCCGTAAAGCCGGTAGGAACGCGTGTCCGTTCGCATGTTGCGAGTCATCACTGCCAGCCGCCTCTCGCCCGCCGGGCCACCTCACTTGTCGATACGTATGACGAAGGGAGTCGCTTCAATCCTCTCACGGGCGATTTTCCGGACTTCGGGTGTCGGGGTCCGCCTCCGCGGTGGTCACTCCGTCACGTGCAGCGGGTAGCGGTTGGTCGCCACCCCGGCCGCGGTCACCACCTGGACGTCCACGGCGCCGGGCTCCACGTCCGCGGGTACGGGCACGGTCAGGGTGTTGTCGGTGGGGTTGCGGAAGCCGCCGGTGACGGGGACGAGGGGGACGTGGACGTCGACCGCGCCGATACGGACGACCATCCGGGAAAGCCGGTCGGCCGTCTGGGCGCCCGGGGGGACGAAGCCGGTGCCGCGGATCTCGATGTCGTCGCCGGTGCGGACCGGGCCGTCCAGGTCGCCGGGCTCGCGGGCGCGGACCACCGAGAGGATCACCGGCCGGCCGCCCTCGGCGTACTTGCCGGCCAGGTAGGTCGCGGCCGAGATCAGCACGACCACGCCCAGGCCCCAGGGCAGGTCGGGCAGTTGGTCGGGGCGGCGGGCCAGCCGTACGGCGGCGAAGAACAGGGCCACGGCGCTGATGGCGACGTACTGGATGTCGGAGAAGGCGCCCCGGCCGGAGTCGTCGGTGAGCAGGTCGGCGGCGCGCGGGCGGTCGGCCGGCACTTTCTGCAGCCGCTGGGCGAGGATGCGCAGCGCCACCACCCGGCGGACCAGGACGGCGATGCCGCAGACCACGGCGAGGACGGTCACCACGCCCGCGCCGCGCTTCAGGTCGAGGCCGGAGATCAGCGCGTCGCGTTCGACGTGGTCGGAGGCGGCGGCCAGGCGGGCGGCCAGCAGCAGGACCGCGTAGCCGACGAACAGGACCCAGCAGGCGGCGACGGTACGGGAGGTGGAGATGCGGTTGTCCTCGCCGAGCACCGGCGCGAGCGCTCCGCCGCGCGCCCGGTGGAAGAAGCAGGCGGCGGTCAGCGCCCCGGCCACGGCGAGCGCGGCGAGCAGGGCCGCGGTGCGGGCGCCGCTCCAGCCCGCGCCGATCGCGGTGAGCGCCTCGGCGAGCAGCAGCACGGTGACGGTGCCCCACACGGCGCACACCGTCCGCAGCCACAGCCGGGCGAGCCGGACCGCGCCCTCGGCCCGGCCCTGTTCGGCGACTGCCTCGGCCCGCTGGGTCAGTTGCTCGGACACCCACTGGCGGGACGCCGAGACCGAGTGCGCCACGCCCGCCGGCAGCCCGTGCCCGGCGGCGAACTCGTCACGCCGGCGCAGGAACGCGGCGACGGCCCGCCGGTGCCCCTCCCGGGCGCCGTGCGGACAGTCCCCGCAGGTACAGCCGCCGTCGTGGACGCCCTCGGCACCCGTGTCCCCCCTCGCCTCCTGCACCGCCACGCCCGACGCCCGCCTTCCCCACGGCCTGCCGCCCCTGCCGTCGGCACGCACGGTGTGCGTGACGGCCGGACAACTCCCCTGTCATGTGAGCGAATTGTGCCCTACCTCGGGGCCTTCGGGGCGGTCGGGCGGGGTCACCGCGAGTGAAGCCGGGGCCGCCGTGTTGACCCGGCCGCGAGAATCTCGGTATGGCCGAGGTCATCCAGCGGGACGGGACCTGGGCCTTCGACGGCAGCACGATCCGGATCACTCCGGGGCCGCACCGTTCCGTGCCGCTGTTCCGGCGGACGTACGGGAGCAACGCGTGCCGGATCTCCCCGGCGATGTACTCGGTGCAGCTCGCCCAGCTCCCGCAAGCGGTGCAGCAGTGAGCGGTGTGCGCGGAAGTGCCTCAGCTCAGCAGGTCCGGTTCGCCGCGGCTGATGTCCTGCCACAGGGGCTGGTAGTTGATCCAGGCCACCAGGTCTCCGCCGAGCTGTTCGCGGGTGGCGACGGCCGCCTTGTGGTCGATGAGCACCGGCCGGCCCGCGGCCTTCGCCAGCAGCTGGACCTGGCAGGACCGGTCCAGGGACAGGAACCACCAGGCGGCCGCGTCCACCGAGTCCCCGACGGTGAGCAGCCCGTGGTTGCGCAGCACGAGCGCCTTGCGGGAGCCCAGCGCGGCGGCGATCCGGCGGCCCTCCTCGGCGTCGACGGTGACGCCGGTGTAGGCGTCGTAGAGGGCGAGGTCCTCGTAGAAGGCGCAGCTCTCCTGGGTGATGGGGTCGATGAGGTCACCGAGGGCGGCGAGGGCGCGGCCGTGCACGGAGTGGCAGTGGGCGACGGCGACGACGTCGGGGCGGGCGGCGTGCACCTGGGCGTGCACGGTGAACGCGGCCTGGTTGACGTGGTAGCGGCCCTCGACGACCTGCCCGTCCTGGTTGGCGAGGACGAGATCACCGACCGTGACGTGCTTGAAGGGCATCCCGAACGGGTTGACCCAGAAGCAGTCGGTGAACTCCGGGTCCCGGGCGGTGATGTGCCCGGACACCCCGTCCTCGAATCCCGCCCGCCCGAAGATCCGCAGGGCGCCCGCGAGCCGCTCCTTGCGGTGCCGGCGTTCGTCCTCGGCCGACTCGTGCATCGGCGGCATGGCGAACTGGAGCCGGCCGGTGGGCAGCGGCAGGGGCGGGGTGGGCCCGTGCATAGATCCTCCCGTCCTGGGATTGCGGTACGGGCCGGAAGGTACCCCCGGGCGGCACAAAAGGGCAGAGCCGTTGTGTGAAGATGCCGTACGCGCCGCATACCTGACAGAAGGTGTCGGGTTTACCGATGAGACTGGCCGTATGAACTGGGCAGCTTTCAGCACCGCCGCACCCGAGCTGGCGAAGACGACCGAGGAGCGCTTCGGCGCGTACCGGCACCATGTCCTGGCGACCCTCCGCGCGGACGGCTCACCGCGCACCTCCGGCCTGGAGGTGCGCTTCCTGGACGGGGAACTGTGGCTCGGCATGATGCCGGGTTCGGTCAAGGTCCTCGACCTGCGCCGTGACCCGCGCTTCACGCTCCAGAGCAACCCCGGCGACGGCACGGGCATGGGCGGGGGCGACGTCCGGATCGGCGGGCGGGCGTTCGAGGTCGGCGAGGGCACGGCCAGGGCCGCGTACGTGAAAGAGGTGGAACCGCCGCAGCCGTTCCACCTCTTCCGCACCGAACTGACGGAGGTCGTACGGACCTACGTCGAGGACGACCGGTATCTGGTCGTCCAGACCTGGAAACCCGGAGAGCCGGTGCGCACTCTCCGGCGGGCCTAGGCGACTACTCCCACTCGATCGTGCCCGGCGGCTTCGACGTCACGTCGAGCACGACGCGGTTGACGTCCCGGACCTCGTTGGTGATCCGGGTCGAGATGCGGCCGAGGACGTCGTAGGGCAGCCGGGACCAGTCGGCGGTCATGGCGTCCTCGGAGGAGACCGGACGCAGCACGATCGGGTGGCCGTAGGTGCGGCCGTCGCCCTGGACGCCGACCGAGCGGACGTCCGCGAGCAGGACCACCGGGCACTGCCAGATGTCGCGGTCCAGGCCCGCCGAGGTCAGTTCCTCACGGGCGATGGCGTCGGCCTCGCGCAGCAGGTCGAGGCGTTCCTTCGTGACCTCGCCGACGATGCGGATACCGAGACCCGGGCCGGGGAACGGCTGGCGCTGGACGATCTCCTCCGGCAGGCCCAGCTCCTGGCCGACCATGCGGACCTCGTCCTTGAACAGCTTGCGCAGCGGCTCGATCAGCTTGAACTCGAGGTCCTCGGGCAGGCCGCCGACGTTGTGGTGCGACTTGATGTTCGCGGTGCCGGTGCCGCCGCCGGACTCGACGACGTCCGGGTAGAGGGTGCCCTGGACCAGGAACTCCACGGCCGGGCCCTCGTCGGCGATGATCTCGGCCTGCGCCTGCTCGAAGACGCGGATGAACTCCCGGCCGATGATCTTGCGCTTCTCCTCGGGGTCGCTGACGCCCTTGAGGGCGGTGAGGAAGCGCTCCTCGGCGTCGACGACCTTCAGCTGCACGCCGGTGGCCGCGACGAAGTCCTTCTCGACCTGCTCGGTCTCACCCTTGCGCATCAGGCCGTGGTCGACGTACACGCAGGTCAGCTGGGAGCCGATGGCCTTCTGCACCAGGGCGGCGGCGACGGCGGAGTCCACCCCGCCGGACAGACCGCAGATCGCGCGCTTGTCGCCGACCAGCTCGCGGATGGCCTCGACCTGCTCCTCGATCACGTTGCCGGTGGTCCAGTCGGGGCTCAGGCCGGCACCGCGGTACAGGAAGTGCTCCAGCACCTGCTGGCCGTGCGTGGAGTGCATGACCTCGGGGTGGTACTGGACGCCGTAGAGCTTCTTGTCGTCGTTCTCGAAGGCGGCGACGGGGACGACGTCCGTGGACGCGGTGACCGAGAAGCCCTCGGGGGCGGCCGAGCAGGCGTCACCGTGGGACATCCACACGTGCTGCTCGTCCGGGGTGCCCTCGAAGAGGGTGGAGGACGGCTTGGAGACGTGCAGGTCGGTACGGCCGTACTCGCGCGACCCGGTGTTGTCGACCGTGCCGCCGAGGGCCTGCGCCATCAGCTGGAAGCCGTAGCACATGCCGAAGACGGGGACGCCGGCCTCGAACAGCTCGCGGTCGAGGCGGGGGGCACCCTCCTCGTACACCGAAGAGGGACCTCCGGAGAGGATGATCGCCGCGGGGTTCCTGGCGAGCATCTCCCGGACCGGCATGGTGCTCGGCACGATCTCGCTGTAGACCCGCGCCTCGCGGACGCGACGGGCGATGAGCTGGGCGTACTGCGCACCGAAGTCGACGACCAGGACGGTGTCGGTGGTGCCGGCAGTGGGAGTCGCTGATGACACGGGGTGCCTTCTGGTGGTCGGGCGGGGGTCTGTGCTACCGAGTCTAACGGGGAGGGCGGGAAGGGGTCTCCCGTACCGGGCCATGGCATACTGGCCCCATGCGCAAGCACTCGACCTTCGTCTTTACCTATGGCACCCGGCCCGCCGGCTGCCATGGTCGTGCTGCTTGAGCTGACGCCAAGCGACTTCCCAGGCGCCCCGGGCCGACAAGGCCCGGGGCGCCTGTCGTTTTCCGGGTTTCGCCGTTCCAGGGCATCCGCCTTCCCGACCGAGGAGCCCGACGTGACCACCACCACCGCGGAAACGACCACCAGCCCGGAAGCGCCCGCCACCGGGCAGGCCACCGCGCAGCCGCCCGCCGCCCCGCAAGCGCCCGCCGCCCCTCAGGCGACTGCCACCCCGGAGGCCACCATCGCCGGCGCCCGCGAGCGCATCGACGCGCTCGACGACCGGATCATCGGCCTCGTCCAGGAACGGATGGCCGTCTCCGCCGTCGTCCAGCGGACACGTATCGCCTCCGGCGGGCGGCGGGTGCACCTCTCCCGCGAGATGGAGATCCTCGGCCGCTACCGGGACGCCCTCGGCAAGCCCGGCACCGCCCTCGCGATGACCCTGCTGGAACTGTGCCGGGGTCGCATCTGAGTTCGGTCCCGCTCTCACCCGTACGGCGCGTGACCGGCCCGCACACCGCTTCGTTGAGGGGGATGTCCGTGCCAGCCAGGGGCGGGCCCGACAGAACCACGCGTGGCTCGCTGGGGCGATGAGACGTACGGGTCGTGCCGTGCGTCGTGGGACCTCGCTCCGGGAAAGTGACCGGACGGCAGGGGACAGCAGCCCGGTCACCCAAGAGAACGGCCGGCTCCGGGGACGCCCGGGGCCGGCCGGCGGAAAACTGCAGACAGGCCACAGGGCACACGAACAAGCGGCGCAACCCCCCGGCGCCGCTCCCCGGCACCGGCGCTGCCCTGACGCCGGTGCTGACCGGTAGAAGGGCCCCGCGGCCCCTCCGTCCCGCGGGGCCCTTCGTCATGCCCACAGCCGGTCGGGCCAGCGGTGTGACCCAGGTCATACGAAATCCCCGGTCCCCCGGAGCAACCCTTCTCGCTTTTCGCCGATCAAACCTGCCGGATCAAGAAACGGCGAGAGGGACCTGCCTTCGGAGGGGGATGCAGGTCCCTCTGTACCGTCCCGGCCGTTCTGCCGCTCGGTACCGTCCCGGCCGTTCTGCCGCTGGCGTCGTCCCGGCCGCTCCGCCGGTCCGGTCACTTCTTCGGCGGCACCGCCGGTATCCCCAGGAACGGCAGCCGCAGCGCGCCGAACGCGTGCGCCGGGACCACCGGGGCCTGCGGCTCCACCGCCTTCAGCCGCTCGTACGCCGCTCCCGGTGCCGGCCGCGGGTCCTCCTCGCCCTTGTTCGGCCAGAACGACATCGCCCGCTCGGCCTGCGCGGTGATCGTCAGCGAGGGGTTCACCCCCAGGTTCGCCGAGACCGCGGCGCCGTCCACGACCGAGATGCCGGGATGGCCGTAGAGCCGGTGGTAGGGGTCGATCACGCCCGTCTGCGGGGAGTCGCCGATGGGGCAGCCGCCGAGGAAGTGCGCGGTGAGCGGGGTGCCCATCAGTTCCCCGACGTTGCTGCCGGCGAAGCCGTTGATCTCGGCGGCGAGCGCGGAGGCGGCCTCGGTCGCGGCCCTGATCTGCTTGGGGTTCGGCGAGCCGTGCCCCTGGCGGGCGGTGAGCAGGCCCTTGCCGACGCCGTCGGGCTTCAGGTACGTGGTCAGCGAGTTGTCCAGGGACTGCATGACCAGACCGATGATGGTCCGCTCCGACCAGTGCCGGTTGGACAGGGAGCGGGCGACCAGCAGTGGGTGCCGGGCCGCGTTGGCCAGCCAGGCGAGCACGCGCGAGGAGCCCTCCGCGTACGGCACCTGCAGGATCGACAGGCCGCCCATCGAGTTGGAGCCCTTGCCGTAGCGCACCGGCTCGATGTGGGTGTTCTCGTCGGGGTGGATCGAGGACGTGATGGCGACGCCCCGGGTGAAGTCGGCCCTCGGCTCGCCGGTCGCCCTGCGGTAACGGCGGTTGTCGGTCTGCGCGCCGACCAGCGCCTCGGAGTTGGTGCGGGTGAGGTCGCCCAGCCGGTTCGACAGGTACGGCAGCCGGCCGCTCGCCTTCATGCGGTGCAGCAGCGTCTGGGTGCCGTAGGTGCCGGCCGCGAGGACGACCCTGCGGGCGGTGAGGAGCCGGCCCTCCCCCTTCTTCTTCCGGTCCGTCGGCAGGGTCGCCACCGCGTAGCCGCCCCGCGAGTCGTCCGTGACGGACACGACCGTCGTCAGGGGGTGGACGACCGCGCCCGCCTTCTCGGCGAGGTAGAGGTAGTTCTCGTTGAGGGTGTTCTTCGCGCCGTGCCGGCAGCCGGTCATGCACTCGCCGCACTCGGTGCACGCCTTCCGGTCGGGACCGGCCCCGCCGAAGTACGGGTCGTTCACCTGCTCTCCGGGTCCGGCCGTCACCTTGCCGTCCGCGTCCTTGCCGTCACCGAAGAACACGCCGACCGGCGCGAGGTGGAAGGTGTCGCCGACGCCCATCCGCTGCGCCGCCGCCTTCAGATGGACGTCCGAGGGGGTCATGGTCGGGTTGAGCCGGACGCCGAGCATGCGCCGGGCCTGGTCGTAGTACGGCTTCAACTCCTCCTGCCAGTCGGTGATCTGCCGCCACTGGGCGTCGTCGAAGAAGGCCTTCGGCGGTACGTAGAGGGTGTTGGCGTAGTTGAGCGAGCCGCCGCCGACGCCCGCGCCGGCCAGCACCATGACGTTGCCCAGCAGGTGGATGCGCTGGATGCCGTACAGGCCGAGTTTCGGGGCCCAGAGGTAGTTCTTCAGGTCCCATGAGTTCTTCGGAAGGGTGGTGCGGGTGAAGCGGCGGCCGGCTTCGAGGACGCCTACCCGGTAGCCCTTTTCGGTCAGGCGCAGGGCGGAGACCGAGCCGCCGAACCCTGACCCGATGACGATGACGTCGTAGTCGTACCCGTCCTCGTCCCGGGTCTGGACAGACTTCTCCTGCGACACGTGCTCTCCTCGTCGAGAACGGGTGGTTGGAACGGGTGGTCCAGCGGAGGGGGAAGGCAAGGCGGAAGGGGAACGCCTGGCGAAAGGGGAAGGCCTGGCGGAACCGGAAGGCCTGGCGGAACCGGAAGGCCTGGCGGAACCGGAAGGCCTGGCGGAAGGGGAAGGCCTAGCGGAACCGGAAGGCCTTCATCAGGCGGAGGCTGCGGCTCATGAACGCCGCGTACCGCTCGTCGTCCATGCCCAGCGACGGCGCCATCGGCAGCAGCCGCTGCTGGGCCACCGTCTGGGCCTCCGTGTACTTGAGGATGCCCTCGGAGCCGTGGCGGCGGCCGAGGCCGGAGTCCTTCATGCCGCCCATCGGGGACTGGACGCTGCCGTAGGCGGGCGCGTAGCCCTCGTTGACGTTGACCGTGCCGGTGCGCAGGCGGGCGGCGACCTCCCGGCCGCGGCGGGCGTTCTTCGTCCACACGGACGCGTTCAGGCCGTACGGCGTGGCGTTGGCACGCTCGACGGCCTCCTCCTCGCTCTTGAAGCGGTAGACCGAGACGACCGGGCCGAAGGTCTCCTCCTCGCAGACGGCCATGGAGGTCTCGACGCCGTCCAGGATGGTGGGCTCGAAGAAGTAGGGACCGATGTCGGGGCGGGCCGTACCGCCCGCTATCACCTTCGCGCCCTTGGCGACGGCGTCCCGCACATGCCGTTCGACGGTCTCCAGCTGGCGTTCACCGACCAGCGAGCCCATGTCGGCGCCGTAGGCAAGGGAGTTGCCGAGCCGCATGGCCCTGGTGCGGGCGGCGAACCGCTCCAGGAAGGCGTCGGCGACGGACTCGTGGACGTACAGCCGCTCTATGGAGATGCACAGCTGGCCGGCGGAGGAGAAACAGGCGCGGACGGCTCCGGCCGCCGCCTTCTCGATGTCGGCGTCCTCCAGCACCAGCATGGCGTTCTTGCCGCCGAGTTCGAGGGAGACGCCGACCAGGCGGGAGGCGGCGCCGACGGCGACCTCGCGGCCGGTGCGGGTGGAGCCGGTGAAGGAGACGTAGTCGGCGTGCCTGACCAGTTCCGGGCCCACGACCGGACCCTCGCCGAGGACGACCTGGAAGACACCCTCGGGCAGTCCGGCCTCGATCAGCAGGTCACGCGCCCACAGTGCCGTCAGGCAGGTCTCCGTGTCCGGCTTCATCACCACGGCGTTGCCCGCGGCGAAGGCGGGCAGGGCGTCGCCGACGGACAGCTCCAGCGGGTAGTTCCAGGGGGCGATCTGGCCCACGACCCCCCGCGGGTGCCGCAGTTCGGTGACCTTGGTCAGGGCGGGCACGGCGCCCGCGTGCCGCTTCGGCCTCAGATACGCCGCGGCCCGGCGGCCGTAGTGGCGCGCCGCGATGGCGACGGCCTGCACTTCCTCGTGCGCGTGCAGACGGGCCTTGCCGGTCTCCAGCTGGACCAGGTCCAGGACTTCGGCCTGCCGCTCCAGCACCAGGTCGTGGAAGCGGAGCAGGACGGCGGCCCGCTGCCGTACCGGGGTCCTCTCCCACACGCCCTGGGCGGCGCGGGCCGCCTCGAACGCCTTGCGGACGTCCTCCGGAGTGGACTCGGGCAGGTCGGCCAGCTTGTCGCCGCTGAAAGGGGTGTGGTTGGCGGTGCGGCCGGAGCCGACGACGCCCTTGGTGAGCTGGGCCACCAGTTCGGGGGTGACCACGTCGGCGGCGGTGCGGGCGCCTTCGGGGGCGGGCGCGAGCGGGTTGGTACCGGCGATGTCCGGGGCCTGCGTGTCCGTCATGACGCGCAGGGTATGCCGGAGCGCACGCTTTGTGTACCCGTCGGTAACGCGGATTCACGGAGTGCTCACACACTGCCAGTGACCACTGGCAGAGAATGCGCTGATCAGGGTGTTGGGGCACCGACGTGCACGACGATCACTCGGTCCCGAGTTTTTTCGCGAGGAGCAGGCCGAGGGCGGCGAGGGGGGTGCGACGGCGCGGGTCTGCCGGGTACGGGTCCGACTCCGGGCCCGGGTGCGACTCCGGGTGCGGCTCCGGGTCCGGGCGCGGCTCCGGGTGTGCGTCCGGCTCCGGGTCCGGGCGCGGCCCCGGGTACGGGTCCGACTCCGGGTGCGGGTGCGACTCCGGGTACGGGTGCGACCCCGTGTGCGGCTCCGGGTGTGCGTCCGGCTCCGGGTGCGGGGACGCCTCCGGGTGCAGGGACGCCGGCCCGTCCGGTACGGGCTCCAGGCCCAGGTACTCCCGCAGCGTCACGTCGACCTCGTGCGCGCCGGGCCGCGCCTCGGGCTCGTCGGCGCGCAGCCCGTCCAGCAGCGGGCCGAGCGGCCCGGGGCCGGCGTCACCGAGGGCACTGCGGAGCAACGCGCCCAGGGACCACAGGTCGGAGGCCGGGCCGGCACCGGGCCCCGCCGCCCGTTCGGGGGCCACGAACCCGGCGGGCGCGTCCTGTGCGTGGCCGTCACCGATCCCGAAGTCGGTGAGCACGACCCGGCCGGTGCCGGACTCCAGCAGGACGTTGGCCGGTTTGACGTCCCGGTGCACGATGCCGACGGCGTGGGCGGCGCGCAGGGCACCGAGGACGGCGAGGGCGATACGGGCGGCCTCCGCGGGCGGCAGGGCCCCGCGCCCGAGGACCTCGCGCAGCGACTCGCCCTCCACCAGCTCCATGACGATCCAGGGGACTCCGGCCTCGCTGACCACGTCGTACACCGTGACGGCGGAGGGGTGCCGGATCCGGGTGGCGGTGCGGGCCTCCCGGTGGAGGCGGTGCGCGATGCGCCGGCTTTCCTCGTCGTCGGCCGGGTCGCCGGGCAGTGACGGCTCCTTGACGGCGACGTGCACCTGTTCCTGTTCGTCCCGGGCGCGCCAGACGGTCCCGGCCGGGCCGGAGCCCAGGCGTCCGGCCAGCCGGTAACGACCGCCGATCAGACGTTCGTCGGGCGGGAGTTCGCCGTCTTCGGTCATGTCACATGAGTACCCTGCGGACCGCACAGTTGTCGAAGCGGGCCGCCCGCGCGCCGACCCGGTCACACACCCGTGGCCGAGAACGTGTCGACCGCCACGTCGAAGTACTCCCGCGCCTCCCGCACCTTCCCCACCGGCGCCGACACCCACACGTCGTACAGCCGGCCGTCCTCCTCCCAGCACAGGTCGTAGGTGTGGCGCGGGCCCTCCGCCGCGCTGAAACCGTTCCAGGTGAACTCCCAGAGCGCGGCCCGGTGTCCGCCGCGCGTGGTGCGGGTGACCCGTCCGTCGTGGTAACCGGGGTTTGTGGAGGCGCCGTTGGCGGCGGACCGGTCCAGCACGCCCTTCGGGCCGCCCGGTTGCGGTTCGGTGACCTTCACGCCGAGGCGGAAGGTCTGCCCCGGCGAGAGGTAGAAGACGCGCTCGCCCTGCGGGCTGCGGGTGAAGTCCTCCGGTACGGCGAGGGAGAAGCCGGCCGGGTCCCGTGCGGTGCGGTATCCGGAGGGCGCGGTGCGCGAGTCGGCGCCGGTCGGGCGCGGGGTGCCGGGAGCGGACGGGGACGGCGACGGCGTTCCCGTCGCCGTAGGGGAACCCGGGCCCGGGGAGCCCGTCGGGGCCGTGCCGGTCCGGGTCGCCGGGGTGGTCGCCGTGCCGCCCGGGGTGCCGCCGCCCCCGTCCCCGTGCCGGTGCAGCAGCAGCGCCGCGGCCGACACGCCCGCCCCGGCCAGCGCGGCGACGAGCAGCGCCGCCACCAGCACCCCGCGCGGGGACGACCGGGCCGGGGGCGGCTGCGCCGGAGCGGACGGCAGCGGTCCGCCGTGCGGCACGTCCGGCTGGGTCGGCACGTAGGGCTCCGGTGCCTTCGGCGTACGGCTGCCGCCGATCCGGTGGCCGCGCCCGCCGCCGTGCGGTCCCGTCGTGCCCCGGCCGGCCGGCGCGGCCGGCGTCCGGCCGGTCTCCAGGTAGGTCCGCAGCATCCACTCGGCGTCCGCCGCGCCCAGCCGCCGGTCGGGGTCGCGGTCCAGCAGGCCCCGGACCACGGGCAGCAGCGGCTCGGCCTGGGCCGGCGGACGGATGTCGTCGGTGACGACGGCGTGCAGGATGCCGCCGATCGAGTCGCGCCGGAACGGCGACTCGCCGCTGAGCGCCGTGCACAGCAGCGCGCCCAGCGACCACAGGTCCGACTCCGGGCCGGTGCGCAGCCCGGACATCCGCTCCGGCGCGGTGTACTCGGGCGAGCCGACGAAGGCACCGGTCTCGGTGAGCGTGGTGGCGCCCGCGACCTGGGCGATGCCGAAGTCGGTGAGGACGACCCGGTCGGTGCCGGACTCGATCAGGACGTTCGCGGGCTTGATGTCCCGGTGCAGCACGCCCGCCTCGTGCGCGGTGCGCAGCGCGCTCAGCAGGGCGATGCCGATCCGCGCGGCCTCGGTGGCGTCGACCGGGCCGTGCCGGGCGATCCGGTCGGCGAGCGAACCCCCGTCGACCAGCTCCATCACCAGGTACGGCCGTTCGTCCTGCTCCACCACGTCGTGCACGACGATGATGTGCGGGTGCCGCAGCTGGCAGACCGCGCGGGCCTCGCGGAACGTACGGTCACGGCGGCGGCGCGCGTCGTCGGCCGGTCGCGAGTCGTCCGGAAGGAGTTCCTTGACCGCCACCTGACGGCCCAGCACCTGGTCGCTCGCCCGCCACACGACGCCCATGCCGCCGCGCCCGACGCGTTCTTCCAGGCGGTAACGGCCCGCGATCAGCCGGAAGCCGGCTCCCTCGGTCCCCATGCGCCCATCATGCCGCAGAGGTCGTCCGGTTCCTCGAAATCCGGTCGCCCGTCCTGAGGCACCCGGTCCGCCCGCCGAACGGCAGGCGGCGGCGACGGCCGGCGAGGGCGCTCGCGGCGACGGCCTCCTCGCGCGCGGGGGCGGCGGGGACCGACCGCCCGGGTCACCGCGGCTGTTGCCAGCCCTGCAGCACCGCCCTGAACCGCGTGCTCGTCGTCGGCCAGTCCGCCGCGGGCGACGATATGTAGATCACGTACTCGGTGCCGTCCCGGGACACGTAGGTCTCCTCGGCCGCGCGCCGCGGTCCCGGGAAGGGTGTGTCCTTCGACTGCGCGGTCCAGGTGTACTCCCAGACGGAGCCGTCGAGATCGCGGTAGAGGTTCTTCTCCAGCCGCACGCGCTGGTAGTCGACGAGCCGCCGGCTGAGCTGATCGTCCAGGTCGAGCTGGTGCGAGTAGCCGTCCTTGAAGTCCGGCGAGGTGTCGATGGCGATGCGGACGAAGTGCCTGCCGCCGTCGGGCGTGTAGTCGACCTGCCTGAGGGCGCCGGGAACGCCGACGACCCTCCGCGACCAGCCCTTGGGCAGGTAGACGCTGAAGCCCCATGGGTCGTCGTACCGCTGCCACGAGGCGGGAACCGTGCCCTCGGTGCCCGGCGGGCCGCTCGCCGAGGGTGACGTGACGGCCGGGCCGGCGCCCGTGCCCGTACCGCCGGCCTGTGCCCGGTCGCCCCACTGCTGGACGGCCACCGCCGCGCCGCCGCCGAGCACGGCCGCGGCGACGACGACGAGCGCGAGCGTGCGCAGCCGGCGCCGGGGCCCCGGCGCGGCGCCGCCCGCCGGGCCCGGGGGCATGGGCGCCACGGCCGTCGAGCCGCTCCCGGAACGGCCCGTGCCCGGCGGGCCTCCGGGGGTGGTGCCACCGGCCGGGTAACCGTGCGGGCCGCGGCCCGAGTCGTGGGTCGCGCCCGTCTGCACGCCCGAGCCCTGGGTCGGGATGAACGCCTGTGCGCTGCTGGGCCGGCGGCCCTCCGCCGCCTCGGCGAGCATCTGCTCCGCCTCCCCGATGTCCGGCCGCTGGGCCGGGTCCTTGCGCAGCAGGGCGGCGATGACCGGTTCGAGCGGACCGGCGTGGCGCGGCTCGCCCACGTGCTCCTCGACGATCGCCTGCATCGTGCTCAGCGGCGAGGTGCGCCGGAACGGCGATCGCCCCTCGACCGCCGTGTACAGCGTGGCGCCGAGCGCCCACAGGTCGGAGGCCGGTCCGGGGTCGTGGCCGCGCACCCGCTCGGGGGCCAGGTAGTCGACGGAGCCGACGACCTCTCCGGTGCGGGTGATGGTGGAGTCGCCCTCGATCTGGGCGATGCCGAAGTCGGTGAGCAGGACCCGGCGGTCCGCGCCGAGCAGCACGTTGCCGGGCTTGACGTCCCGGTGCAGCACCCCGGCGGTGTGCGCGGCGCGCAGCGCCCGCAGCACCCACAGTCCGATCCGCGCGGCCTCCTCGGGCTCGACGCGCCCGTGCTCCTTGACCGCGTCGGCCAGCGAGTGGCCCTCGACCAGCTCCATCACGATCCATGGGCGGCCGTCGTGTTCGAGGACGTCGTGCACGGTGACGACGGCGGAGTGGTTGATGCGCGCGGCGGCCCGGGCCTCGGCGCGGGTGCGGGCGAGCAGAACGGCCTGATCGCTGTCGGAGACGTAGAGCGCCGCGGTCAACTCCTTGATGGCGACCTTTCGGTGCAGCACCTCGTCGTGGGCGCGCCACACCCGGCCCATGCCGCCGCTGCCGATGGAATCGGCGAGCCGGTAGCGGCCTGCTATGAGCAGGCCCTGCATCTGATTCACGTTGCCCCGCAATGCTCTTGTCAGGGTCAGACTAAGGACCGGCCCCCGCACAGGGAACCAGCGGGGTGCGAAGGAAACCGCACTGTGACGATGGTCATTTCCGCGCGAGAGAAGGAACCGGCCTGCCCTGCCCCGTCCCCGAATACACGCTGCTCAACCGGTGTAGCGATACGTCGCGGCAGCCTGCTCGTACAACCGTGTCACCTCGTCCCGTTCGGCTTCCGGGCCACGCACCTGGAGAACGTGGTAACGGCCGTTCAGCAGCAGCGCCGTGTTACGCACGAACAGGTCTCCGCCCTGCCCGTCGGTCCAGGTGAACTGCCCCTCGGCCGAGGTCCGTCCGCCCACCTCGATGGTCCGCAGACCACTCGCCGTGGCCCAGCTGGAGTCGCGGTACGGCTGGAGTTCGCGCTCCTTGTCCCGCTGGTAGACCATCGGATCGCTGCCGTAGACGGAGGCGCCGTCCCGCCCTGGTACGACGATCAGTTCGAAGTTCCCTTGCGTGTAGACCACCTGCCCGCTGCCGTTCTTCGGGGTGCGCTCCCAGCCCTTGGCGACGGCGACCTGGAAGCCGTCCGGGTCCTTGCGCAGGGTGAACCCGTCGGGGACGGCGGGGTCACCGCCGGTCTGCGTCTCGGTCGCGGGCGCGGAGGCGCCGCCGTCCGGTGCGCTCGGCGAGGCGGAGGGCTGCCGGGTGTGCGAGGGCACGGGGCTCGTCCGCCCGGCGCTGCCGGTACGGTCCCCGCTCGCGGCGCCGTTCTCCCCCTGCTTCGGCATGAAGAGCATGGCGTACGCGATCGCGCCGGCCAGCAGGAGCAGGACCAGCAGAAGCAGGGTCCGGCCGAGGCTGCGCGGCGAACCGGCGTCCTCCCGGGCCCGCTTGTGCCGGCCGTGCGGATGGGCCGCGGGCAGTCCGGGCCGCCGGCGGCGCACCAGCTCACCGCGGCGCCGGACGATCGGGAGCCGGCGCGGATCGACGGGCGGCACGGGGACGACATGGATGCCGGCGTCCGGTTCGGGCGCGGACCGCACCAGGGAGCGCAGCCAGCCGCTCAGCTCCTCGACGTCCGGCCGCTCGATGGGATCCTGGCGCAGCAGCGACTCCACGACCGGCCGGAGCGGGCCGCACTCCTCGGCGAAGGCGGGCGGCTCGGCGCAGACCAGCTGCACCAGCTCGGCCGTCGACTCCTCCGGATAGGGCGCGTGCCCCTGCACGGCCCGGAACAGCAGCGCTCCCAGCGCCCACAGGTCGGTGGCGGGCCCGATCGGCGCCGCCAGCTGCCAGTTCTCGTGCACCGGACCGGCCTGCTCCGGCGCCCACCGCTCGGTCACCGGTCCGACGACGGTCATCCGCACCTGCCGCGCCCGTTCGGCGGCGAGCGGGGTCCCGGGACCACGGCGTGCGGCACCCGGTTCGTCCCACCGGCCGCCCGGCGGCGCGGGAAGCGCGGCGGGGGCGAGTGCGGAGTGGGCCGGGGCGGTGCCCTGCCGGCCGGGTCCGGCCGCTGGGCGGCCCTGCCTTCCGTCGGCGTCCTCGGCCGCCGGGCCGTACTCCTGGCCCGGCACCTGTCCGGGCAGGGCCGGCCGCACCGCGCCGCCGCCCAGGGCCGCGCCACCGGGCCCGGTACGCGGTGCGGCACCGTGCCAGGGGGCGCCCCGCACCCCGTACGGGTCGGCTATCCGGCCGGGCGGCGACCCGGCGCCGGGCTCCGCCGGGTACGGCGGCTGGTCCCCGGGGTACGACGGCTGGGTGTACGACGGCTGGTCCCCGGGGTACGACGGCTGTGCCGCGCCGTCGGCCCGGCCGGCACCGGTGTCGTCCCCGGCCGGGGGGCGGGCGCCGGGCAGCGCGGGGCGCTCGTTGTGCTGGGCCTCGTGCACCCGGGCCGCGGCACGGGCACCGGCGCGGTACGCGGCGATGGCCCCCGCCCGGGCCGCCCGGACATCGGCGCCGGTCTCCAGAACCGGCTGCCCGGCCGCTCCCGACGCCCCGTTGGCCCCCGGAGCCGGCAGTCCTCCGGCCGCCCGCGCCTGGATGGCGGCGCGCCGCGCCGCCTCGGGATCGACGTCCGCGGCCGGCCCGGCGGCCACTCCCCCGGCCCCCGGCACACCCGCGGGACGGCCGCCGGAACCGACGGGAGCACCCGCTCCCCGGCCGGGACCAGCGCCTGGGGGGCCACCGCCCTCACCGGCTCCTGCGGGGGCGGTCCGCCCGCCCGGCCCGGCACCGGGCACCGCCGCCTCTTCCGGGTCCTCCGGAGCCGGCACCGGGTCGTAACCGCACAGCGCCTCCTCAGCGGCGCCGGCCGCGAGGCCGGTCAGCATCACGCGTCCGTCGTCGCAGACGAGGACCGTGCGGACGGTGATGTTGCGGTGCACCCAGCCGTGGGCGTGCAGCACCCTCAGCGCCATGAGCACGTCGGAGGCGACCTCGGCCGCCCGGTACGGCGACAGCGGCCGCTCGGTGAGCAGGGCGGACAGGGGACGCGCGGCCACCAGCTCGCTGACGATCCACAGGGAGCCGCCCTCGGCGAAGACGTCGAAGACCTGGTCCAGGCGCGGGTGGTCGGGGATGCGGGCCGCCGCCTGCGCGGCCTCGACGGCGCGCCGGACCGCCGGATCGGCGGGCTGCCGGGTGGCACTTCTGGTCTCCGGCGCCCGGCGTGACGCGCGCTCCCGTGCGGTGAACCCCTCGGGCAGTCCCTCGGCGTCGATCACCTCGGCCTCGACGACCTCCGGCAACGGGACCTGCCGGACGAGGACTTCCTGACCGCTGTAGGTGTCGAAGGCGCGGGTCTCGGTGAGTTCGTACTCGTCGGACGGCGGCAGTGGCAGGCGGTAGCGGTCGGCGAGCACCCGACCCGCGTAGTCGTCCACTTTGCCTCCCCCGGCCGCCCGGTTGGTCACATCCGATCGCCTCATGACCCGTTTCGCACACGCATGCGGCTGCGTACGGTCCGCGACCCTTCACGATACGTGCCGGAGGCAACCCGCATTGAGAGGATGACGGATTCTCACGGACCGAACCGGCCCGGAGCGCCTACGACTTCGGCTTGAAGGAACTCGTCAACGTCTGCCAGGTGTCCTCGCGCAGGGCGCCGTGCCAGCCGGCGTCCTTCGCGGTGTACATCAGCCCATAACCGAGATGGCCGTTCACCACGAACCCCCGGTCGATCGTGTGGTACTTGGTGCCGTCCTCGGTGTAGGTGAACTCCCAGTCGGCGGTGTTCCAGCCGCGGTAGCCCACCTTCGCGATGCGAATCCTGTGGTACTCGGAGCGCCGCATGTCCCGCTCCTGGTTCTCCCAGTCCGCCACCGGGTCGTCCTTGGGCGTGCTGGTCCAGCCGACGAGCAGCTTCTGCCCGTCGGGTCCGGTGTAGCGGTCGCCCGCGCCCCCGGTGGACTTGTACCTCCACCCCTTGGGCAGGCCTATCGAGTAGCCCTGGCCGCCCTTGCGGGTGGTCTCGGCCGGCGCGCTCCCGCCGCCCTTCGAGCCGGAGGTGCCGGACTCGCCGGGGTCGCCGGCCGCGTCGGAGCCGCCGGCGGACGGGCTCGCGTCCGCCGTGGTGCCGGGCGCCGAACCGGTACCGGGGGACGCCGAACTCGCGCCGTCCGTCCGTTGCCCGCTGCCCTTGGCGCCGCCCGTGCCCGTGTCCCGCTTGGTGGAGGGACCGGAACTGGCCGCGGCCTCGGCCCCGCTGCTCCCGCCGTCCTTGTCGTCGCCACCGCTCAGGGCGAACGCCAGCACGGTCCCGAGCACCGCGAGCACGACGAGCACGGCGATGACCACCAGCGTGCGCTTGGACACCACATCGGTCAGCGGCGCCCTCGGCACCTGCCGCGGCTGCAGGTCCAGGTCCGGCGGCGGCACCACGGGCCAGCCGGAACCCGGCGTCCTCGCGCTGGAGTTCGGCACACCGGCGGAACCCGTCCCCGCGCCTGCCGGCCGCGCGGCGGCTCCCGCACCCGGCCCGCCCGCGGGACCGGGCCGTGCCCCGCCGGAGAGCGTGCCCCCGGCGCCCGGGGCACCCGGGGCACCCGGCGCACCCGCCGCGCCGCCCGTGCCCAGCGCGCTCGGCTCGCTCCCGCTCTTCCCGCGTGCCGTCGCCGCGGCCGAGGCGGCACCGGCCGCCTTGCGCACCGACCGCAGGGCGCCGCGCAGCTTCTCGCCGGCCTCCTCGCCCCGCCTGCCCTCCGCCCCACCGGGCCCCGGCAGCGGGACCACCCGGGTGGCGTCCATCGGCTCCGGCTCGGGCGCCTTGATCACCGCGTTGAGCATGGCCCGGGCCCCGGCGTCGTCGAGCCGCTTGGCCGGGTCCTTGGTCAGCAGACCGTAGATGACGTCCCGCAGCGGTCCCGCGTGCTTGGGCTCGTCCAGGGGCTCGGTCATCACCGCGGTGAGCGTGGCGATCGCCGAACCCTTGTCGTAGGGCGGCGATCCCTCGACCGCCGCGTACAGCAGGCCGCCGAGCGACCAGAGGTCGGCCGCCGGTCCCGGCTTGTGACCGCGGGCCCGCTCCGGGGAGATGTAGGAGGGGGCGCCGACGAGCATGCCGGTCGAGGTGATGGACGGGTCGCCCTCGACCTGCGCGATGCCGAAGTCGGTGAGCACGACCCGGCCGTCCTCGGCGATGAGCACGTTGGACGGCTTCACGTCCCGGTGCAGGATGCCCTCCCGGTGCGCGGAGCGCAGCACGTCGAGAACGGCGAGGCCCACCTCGGCGGCGCGCTTCGGCTTCAGCAGGCCGTCCTCGCGGATGACCTCGGCCAGGGACTTGCCCTCCACCAACTCCATGACGATCCAGGGCCGGTCGTCCTCGTCGACCACGTCGAAGACCGTCACCGCGCTGTTGTTGCGGATCCGGGCGATCGCCTTGGCCTCGCGCAGGGTGCGCGTGATCAGGCGCCGCTTCTCCTCCTCGTCGATGTTCGACGGGAACCGCAGCTCCTTGACGGCGACCGTCCGCCCCAGGGTCTCGTCCTCGGCACGCCAGACCGTGCCCATACCGCCCCGGCCCAGCACGTCTCCCAGCCGGTACCGCCCCGCGAGGAGACGCCGCTCGTTCTTGTCCTGACGAGTCTCCTGACGGGATGTCCCCGCCCGCTCCGCCTCCGACATGCGTCCCCTCATACAACCCGCCCTGACAGAGCCTCCATTGTCTCTCACCCCACAAGTGCCCGATGCCCAGGGTGCCCACGGGCGGGACCCGTACTCCCCGCTCCCGAAGCCCTTTTTGCGGCAGCCGTTCCACTTACCGGGATGAGGGGACGCAAGAGGGGAGGAACCGGCATGCCGACGCTTCGGACAGTCCTGGCCATACCACCTCATGCCCTGCCGCGCCGGTGACCACGCCGGCCGACCCGGCACGGGCCTGTTGCCGGTGAAGCCCACGTGCCCCACCTTCTGGCCGAAGGCGGACACGAGCGCAGGCCCCGCCTCGAACCGGCCCCGCCCGCCGCCCGGTTCCGTCCCCCCACCCTGGAGAACGAGCGGGGTTCGCCCGGAGATCCCGGCGGCGATCGCTCGTTCGAGTGAGGCTCGCCGGGGAGCGGGGCCCCGCTACAGCGGCACGATGTCCGGTGCCCCCAGCCGGGCCGCGTCCGCCGTCTGGTCGTCCGGCTGGAGCTGGGACTCGCGCTCGGCCTCCACCCGCTTCTCGTAGTGCTCCACCTCGCGCTCGATCTGGTCCTTGTCCCAGCCGAGGACCGGTGCCATCAGTTCGGCAGCCTCCCGGGCGCTGCGGGTGCCCCGGTCGAAGGTCTCGATGGAGATGCGGGTGCGGCGCGTGAGGACGTCGTCCAGGTGCCGGGCGCCCTCGTGCGAGGCGGCGTACACCACCTCGGCGCGCAGGTAGTCGTCGGCGGCGTGCAGCGGCTCGCCGAGCGCGGGATCGGCGGCGATCAGGTCCAGGACCTGGTCGGCCATCGAGCCGTACCGGTTCAGCAGGTGTTCCACGCGGACCACGTGCAGTCCGGTGCGGGCGGCTATCCGTGCCCGGGCGTTCCACAGCGCCTGGTAGCCCTCCGCGCCGATCAGCGGGGTCTCCTCCGTCACGCAGTCGGCGACGCGCATGTCGAGGCCGTGCACGGCCTCGTCGACGGCGTCCTTGGCCATCACGCGGTAGGTGGTGTACTTGCCGCCCGCCACGACCACCAGCCCGGGCGCCGGGTGGGCGACCGTGTGCTCGCGGGACAGCTTGCTGGTGGCGTCGGACTCGCCGGCCAGCAGCGGGCGGAGCCCGGCGTACACCCCCTCGACGTCGTCGCGGCTGAGCGGCACGGCCAGCACCGAGTTCACGTGTTCCAGCAGATAGTCGATGTCGGCGCTGGACGCGGCCGGGTGGGCCTTGTCGAGGTCCCACTCGGTGTCGGTGGTGCCGATGATCCAGTGCCGGCCCCAGGGGATGACGAACAGGACGGACTTCTCGGTGCGCAGGATCAGGCCGCTGCTGGAGTGGATGCGGTCCTTGGGCACGACCAGATGGATGCCCTTGGAGGCGCGGACGTGGAACTGGCCGCGCTCCCCCACCATGGCCTGCGTGTCGTCGGTCCACACCCCGGTCGCGTTGACGACCTGCTTGGCGCGGATCTCGTACTCCCCGCCGCCCTCCACGTCCTGCACCCGTGCGCCGACGACCCGCTCGCCCTCGCGCAGGAACCCGGTCACGCGCGCGCGGTTGGCGACCTTCGCGCCGTAGGACGCCGCCGTGCGCACCAGCGTGGCCACGAAGCGGGCGTCGTCCATCTGGGCGTCGTAGTACTGCAGGGCGCCGACCAGGGCGTCCTTCTTCAGGCAGGGCGCCACGCGCAGGGCGTGGCGGCGGGTCAGGTGGCGGTGCACGGGCAGGCCCCGGCCGTGGCCGCGGGCCATGGACATCGCGTCGTACAGCGCGACGCCCGAGCCGGCGTACAGCCGCTCCCAGCCCTTGTGCTGGAGCGGGTACAGGAACGGCACCGGTTTGACCAGGTGCGGGGCGAGGCGCTCCAGGAGCAGGCCGCGCTCCTTGAGGGCCTCGCGGACCAGCGCGAAGTCGAGCATCTCCAGATAGCGCAGGCCGCCGTGGATGAGCTTGCTGGACCGGCTGGAGGTGCCGGACGCCCAGTCGCGGGCCTCGACCAGGCCGGTGGACAGTCCGCGGGTGACCGCGTCCAGCGCGGTGCCGGCCCCGACCACTCCGCCGCCGACCACCAGCACGTCCAGCTCGCGTTCCGCCATCGCCGCCAGTGCCTCGGCGCGCTGCGCCGGCCCCAGAGTCGCTGTCCTCACCGCTGCCTCCCGCTGTCGCAGACTTGCTCGCGTCGGCCGCACCCGGTGGGCGAAGCCCGGATCATTCCCTCCTCATGCCCAAATTCTGAGCGCGATGCCGGACTTCGGCCACCACGGGCTCCCAACCTGTGGACAACTCATGCACAACCCTCAGAAGACACACAAACACAATCACACAGAACGGTCATATGTGTACCTAGTCTGACAGTGCACTCGCTCTTGCTGTCCACAGCGGTTGCGCACCTGTCCCGCTTCGGCTACTGGGAAGGACGGCCCACGCATGCCCGCAGACCTCGCCGTCATCGGACTCGGCCCCTACGGCTTGCCGCTCGCCCGGGCCGCCGTCGCAGCCGGCATTTCCACCGTCGGCTACGCCACCGGCCCCGAGGCCGGCCCGCTCAGCGCCGCAGAGCTGCGCCGGATGCACACGGCGGGCTTCCGGCCCGGCACCGACACCGTCCAGCTCGGCCGCGTCCGCACGGCGGTGATCTGCGCACCCACCCCGCGCGGGGCCGACGGCGGGCTCGACCTCGGCCAGGTCGAGGCGGCGGCCCGCACCCTGGCGGAACGGCTCCGTCCGCACACCACGGTCATCCTGGAGTCGCCCGTGCTGCCGGGCACGACGGAGGAGTTCCTGCGCCCGCTGCTGGAGGAGGGCTCGGGTCTGCGCGCCGGCCGCGACTTCCACCTCGCGTACTCCCCCAGCCGCGTCGACCCCGGCAACCGCGACCACGCCCCCGCCAGCACCCCGAAGGTCATCGGCGGTCTCACCCCCGCCTGCACCGAGTCCGCCGCCGCTTTCTACGGCCGGCTCACCGACAAGGTGGTACGCGCGCGCGGGCTGCGCGAGGCGGAGACGGTACAGCTGCTGGAGACCAACTACCGGCACGTCAACATCGCGCTCGTCAACGAGATGGCCGTCCTCTGTCACGAGCTGGGCGTGGACCTGTGGGACGTCATCCGGTGCGCGGAGACCAAGCCCTTCGGCTTCCAGGCGTTCCGGCCGGGGCCGGGCGTCGGCGGCCACGGCGTCCCGCAGGACCTGACCGGGCACGCCACCCGCACCCTGCGCATGGTGGAGCTGGCCCAGCAGGTCAACAGCCGGATGCCCCGGTACGTCGTGCAGCGCGCCGCCACGCTCCTCAACGAACACGGCAAGTCCGCGCGCGGGGCCCGCATCCTGCTCCTCGGCGTCACCTACAAGCCCGACCTCGCCGACCAGCAGGGCACCCCGGCCCAGGAGATCGCCGTACGGCTGATGAAGCTGGGCGCGACCGTCAGTTACCACGACCCGTACGTCCCCGCGTGGAACGTCCTGGAGCGCCCGGTGCCCCGCGCGGACTCCCTGTACGAGGCCGCCGCCGACGCCGACCTGACGATCCTGCTCCAGCAGCACCGGACGTACGACCTCCAGGGCCTGTCGGTGAAGGCGCAGCTGCTGCTGGACACGCGGGGGGCCACGCCTACGGGGGCGGCGCATCGGTTGTGAGGGGGGCGACGCAGCCTCGCGCCCCCTGCGCGCCCGCGCCCCGCACCCCGCGCCCGCGCCCGCGCGAGAACACGTGAGTACGCGGAAGGGCGCTGGCCTTGACGAACTTTCGCGTGCCGAGGGTGAGCGCCGGTGCAGCCAC
>NZ_JBEZBT010000079.1:0-25408 GCF_040647235.1 Streptomyces sp. NPDC042638 | reverse complement strand
CGGCCAGCACCGGATGCCCGTTGGCCCGCGCGTCCGACAGCCGCTCCAGGACGAGCATCCCGGCGCCCTCGGACAGAGCCGTGCCGTCCGCCGCGTCGGCGAAGGACTTGGCGTGGCCGTCGGCGGCGAGGTTGCGCTGCCTGCTGAAGTCCACGAACGTGTCGACGGTCGACATCACGGACACACCGCCGGCCAGTGCCAGGGTGCACTCGCCCTGCCGCAGCGCCTGCGCGGCCAGGTGCAGCGCCACCAGGGACGAGGAGCAGGCCGTGTCGACGGTGAGGGTCGGTCCCTCCAGGCCGAGGGCGTAGGCGACCCGGCCGGAGGCCACGCTGCCGAGGCTGCCGTTGCCGAGGTAGTCGCGCACGGACTCGGGGACGCGGTGCAGCCGGCTGCCGTAGTCGTGGTACATCACCCCGGCGAAGACGCCGGTGCGGGTGCCGCGTACGGCGTGCGGGTCGATGCCGGCCCGCTCCAGCGCCTCCCAGGAGGTCTCCAGCAGCAGCCGCTGCTGCGGGTCCATGGCCAGGGCCTCGCGGGGGCCGATGCCGAAGAAGTCCGGGTCGAAGTCGGCGGCGTCGTACAGGAAGCCGCCGGAGCGGGTGGAGGAGTGGCCGGCCTTGCCCGGCTCCGGGTCGTACAGGGCGTCCAGGTCCCAGCCTCGGTCGGCGGGGAAGGCGCCGATGCCGTCACCGCCCTCGGCCAGCAGCCGCCACAGCTGCTCGGGCGTGCTGACACCGCCGGGGTAGCGGCAGGCCATTGCCACGACGGCGACCGGTTCGTCCGCTTCCCGCACGACCGCTTCGGCGGCGGTCTCGGCCGGGGCGCCGAAGAGTTCCGTGCTGAGGTACCCCACGAGGGCGCCCGCGTCGGGGTAGTCGAAGACGAGGGTGGCGGGCAGGCGCAGGCCGACCGCGTTGCCCAGGCGGTTGCGCAGCTCCACCGCCGTGAGCGAGTCGAAGCCGGACTCGCGGAACGAGCGGCGTGGATCGAGCGTCATGTCGCCGCTGTGCCCGAGCACGGCGGCGACATGGGTGCGGACCAGTTCCAGCAGGGCCGTTTCGCGTTCGGCGGGGCCGAGGGCGGCCAGCCGGTCGGCGAGCGAGGCGGAGTCCGTGCGGGAGGCCGCGGTGCGGCGGGTGCGGGCGGGGACGAGGCCCCGCAGTACGGCGGGGACGTCGTCGGCGCGGCGCAGGACGGCGAGGTCCAGGCCGACGGGGAGCAGCAGCGGCTCGTCGGCGGCCAGGGCGGCGTCGAGCAGTCCCATGCCCTGCTCGGTGGGGATGGGGCGGACGCCGGCGCGCGCCATGCGGGCCACGTCGGCGTCGGTGAGGTGGGCGGTCAGGCCGGTGCGCTGTTCCCAGAAGCCCCAGGCCAGGGAGTGGGCGGGCAGGCCGTGGTGCCTGCGGTGGGCGGCCAGCGCGTCCAGGAAGGCGTTGGCGGCGGCGTAGCCGGACTGTCCGGCGCCGTCGACCGTTCCCGCGGCGGAGGAGAACAGCACGAACGCGGCGAGGCCGAGGTCGCGCGTCAGCTCGTGCAGATGCCAGGCGGCGTCGGCCTTGGGGCGCAGGACGGCGTCCAGACGCTCGGGCGTCTGGTCGGTCACCAGCCCGTCGTCGAGGACGCCGGCGAGATGGACGACCGCGGTCAAGGGGCGGCCGGACGGCATCTCGGCGAGCAGCCGGGCCAGTTCGCCGCGCTCGGCGGCGTCGCAGCGGGCCACGACGATCTCCGCGTCCACGTCGGCGAAGTCGTCGGCGGCGGTGCCGCTGCGTCCGGCCAGCACCAGTCGGCGTACCCCGTGCTCGGCGACCAGGTGGCGGGCGACGAGGGCGCCCAGCACGCCGGTGCCGCCGGTGATCAGGACGGTGCCGTCGGGGTCGAGGGACGGCACCTGGCCGCGCGGGGTGGCGCGGGCCAGCCGGGGCACGTGCACCGTCCCCTCGCGCAGCGCCAGTTGGGGCTCACCGCAGGCCGCGGCGGTGGCCACGGCGGCAGCGGTGTCGCCGTCGGCGCGGTCCACGAGCACGAAGCGCCCGGGGTGCTCGCCCTGCGCGGCCCGGACCAGGCCCCACACGGCGGCGCCGGCCAGGTCGGTGACGTCCTCCTCCCCCACCGCCACGGCACCCCGGGTGAGCACCAGCAGCCGTGCGGCGGCGGTACGTTCGTCGGCCAGCCAGTCACGGATGGCGGCCAGGACCCGCTCGGCGGCCCGGCGCGTGCCGCGCAGCGGCTCGTCTTCGCCGCCGGCCGTCAGCACCACCCAGGCGGGCACGGCGTCCAGTGCGGCCGGCCCGTGCTCGTCCAGGACGGCGTACTCGGGTGCGGGCGCCTCCGGCACGGGCAGCGCCGGCCAGTCCAGGCGGTACAGGTCGTCGACGCGGGCACCGGCGTCGAGTGCGGCCGGGTCGACCGGCCGGGAGACCAGGGCCTCGACCTCCGCGACCGGGGCGCCCGTGGGGTCGGCCAGCTGGAGGGACAGGGCCTCCCCGCCGTGGAGCCGGACCCGCAGTGCGGTGGCTCCGGCCGCGTGGAGCGAGACCCCGGTCCAGGAGAAGGGCAGCCGGGCGGTGTCCTCGGCGCCGGTGCCGAGGCCGTCGGCGTGCAGGGCGGCGTCGAACAGGGCCGGGTGCAGGGCGAAGGCGTCGGCGTCGACGGGGAGTTCGACCTCGGCGAAGGTCTCGTCGCCGCGCCGCCAGACCGCGCGCAGCCCCTGGAAGGCGGCCCCGTAGTCGTAGCCGAGGCCGGCGAGGCGGGCGTAGGCGTCCCCGACGGGTACGGGTTCGGCGCCCCGGGGCGGCCAGACGGTGAGGTCGAAGGCGGGCGCGCCGGTCTGCGGGGCTAGCAGGCCGGTGGCGTGCGGGGTCCAGGCGGTGTCGTCCGCGCCCTCGGGACGGGAGTGGACGGTCAGCGCGCGGTGCCCGGAGCCGTCGGCGGCGGCCACCTGCAGCTGCAGCTGGACCGCGCCCCGGTCGGGCAGCACCAGCGGTGCCTGGAGGGTGAGTTCGGCGAGGTGCCCGCAGCCGAGGGCGTGGCCGGCGGCGAGCGCCGCCTCGACCAGGGCGGTACCGGGCAGCAGCGTGGTGCCGGACACGGCGTGGTCGGTGAGCCAGGGTGTGGTGGTGCTGGAGAGGCGGCCGGTGAACACGGTACCGCCCTCGGCGACCGGGACGGCGGCGCCCAGCAGCGGGTGGCCGGTGGCCGTCAGCCCGGCGGCGGTGACGTCTCCGGTGGCGGCGGACCGGCCGAGCCAGTACCGCTCGCGCTGGAAGGCGTAGGTGGGCAGGTCGGCGGAGCGTACCGGCATGCCGCTGAACACGGCCGGCCAGTCGACCGGTACGCCGGCCACGAAGGCTTCGCCCAGCGCGGCCAGGACGCGCTCGGGGCCGCCGTCGTCGCGCCGCAGCGAGCCGAGGCCGGTGATGCTGGCGCCCGTGGTGTCGGCGGTCTCCTCGATGCTGTGCAGGAGCACGGGGTGGGGGCTGCACTCCACGAAGACCCCGTACCCGGCCTCCAGCAGGGTGCGTGTGGTCGGCTCGAACAGCACGCTCTGGCGCAGGTTGGTGTACCAGTAGGCGGCGTCCAGGCCGGTGGTGTCGATCCGGGCGCCGGTGACGGTGGAGTAGAACGGCACCTCGGCGGGCCGGGCCCGGACGCCGGCCAGGTCGGTGAGCAGCCGTTCCCGGATCGACTCGACGTGGGCGCTGTGCGAGGCGTAGTCCACCGGGAGCCGCTTGGCGCGGTCGCCGCCGGCCACGATGGTCTCGCGGAGTTCGTCCAGGGCGTCGGCGTCGCCGGACAGCACCGCGGAGGAGGCGCCGTTGACGGCGGCCACCGCGACCCGGCCCTCGTAGCGGGCGACGAGGGCGCGCACCCGGGCCTCGGGCAGGGCCACCGACATCATGCCGCCGCGGCCGGAGAGTTCGCGGGCGATGGCCTGGCTGCGCAGGGCCACGACGCGGGCGCCGTCGGCGAGGGAGAGCGCGCCGGCCACGCAGGCGGCGGCGATCTCGCCCTGCGAGTGACCGATGACGGCGGCGGGCCGGACCCCGTGGGCCTGCCACACCTCGGCGAGCGACACCATGATCGCCCACAGCACGGGCTGGACGACGTCCACCCGCTCCAGCGGCCGGCGCGCCCGCACCGTCTCGATGAGGTCCCAGTCGGTGACGGGCGCGAGGGCCGCCGCGCAGTCGGCCATGCGCGCGGCGAACACGGGTGAGGTGTCGAGCAGTTCGGCGGCCATGCCGGTCCACTGGGAGCCCTGGCCGGGGAAGACGAAGGCGATGCGGGACTCCCCCGCCGGCCTGCCGCGCACCACGTTCGGCGCGGCCTCGCCCGCGGCGAGCGCGGTCAGGCCCGCGGTGAGCGCGGGCAGGTCGGCGCCGGTGACGACCGCGCGCTCGGCCAGCGCGGCGCGCCCGGTGGCGAGCGTGTGGGCGATGTCGGGGACGGGATCGGTGCCGGTGGTGAGGTGGTCGAGGAGGTTGCGGGCCTGGGCGGCCAGGCCCTGTTCGCCGTTGCCGGACAGCACCAGCGGGAGCGGCCCGGTCCAGGACGGCTCCTCCGGCCGGCCCTCGGACTCGGCGGCGGCCTCGACGATGACGTGGGCGTTGGTGCCGCTGATGCCGAAGGAGGAGACGGCGGCGCGGCGGGGCTCGCCGTCGGCGGGCCAGTCACGGGCCTCGCTCAGCAGTTCCACGGCGCCCGCGGCCCAGTCCACCTGGGACGTGGGGCGGTCGGCGTGCAGGGTCCTGGGCAGCCGGCCGTGCCGCATGGCCATCACCATCTTGATGACGCCGGCGACACCGGCGGCGGCCTGGGTGTGCCCGATGTTGGACTTGACCGAGCCGAGCCACAGCGGTTCGTCGCGGTCCTGGCCGTAGGTGGCCAGCAGGGCCTGTGCCTCGATCGGATCGCCCAGCGGGGTGCCGGTGCCGTGGGCCTCGACGGCGTGCACCTGGCGGGGCTCGAGGCGGGCGTCGGCGAGGGCCGCGCGGATGACCCGCTGCTGGGAGGGGCCGTTGGGGGCGGTCAGGCCGTTGGAGGCGCCGTCCTGGTTGACGGCGGTACCACGGATGACGGCCAGCACGCGGTGGCCGTTGCGGCGGGCGTCGCTGAGCCGCTCCAGCAGGAGCAGACCGGCGCCCTCGCCCCAGCCGGTGCCGTCGGCGCCCTCCGCGAAGGACTTGCAGCGGCCGTCCTCCGCGAGGCCCCGCTGGCGGGAGAAGTCGATGAAGGTGTCGGGGGTGGACATCACCGTCACGCCACCGGCGAGGGCCAGGCCGCACTCGCCGGTGCGCAGCGCCTGCACCGCGAGGTGGAGGGCGACGAGGGAGGAGGAGCAGGCGGTGTCGACGGTGACGGCGGGCCCTTCCAGGCCGAGGACGTAGGAGACGCGTCCGGAGGCGACGCTGCCCAGGTTGCCATTGCCGAGGTAGCCCTCCACGCCCTCCGGCACCTCGGTGAGCCAGCTGCCGTAGTCGTGGTACATGACGCCCGCGTAGATGCCGGTGCGGCTGCCCTTGAGGCTGTGCGGGTCGATGCCGGCGCGTTCGAAGGCCTCCCAGGCGGTCTCCAGCAGCAGCCGCTGCTGCGGGTCCATCGCGACGGCCTCGCGCGGGCTGATGCCGAAGAAGCCGGGGTCGAACTCGGCCGCGTCGTACAGGAACCCGCCCTCACGGACATGCGTCTTGCCGGGGGCGTCGGGGTCGGGGTCGTAGATGCCCTCGACGTCCCAGCCGCGGTCCGCGGGGAAGTCGCCCACCGCGTCCGTGCCGGCGTCGACCAGCCGCCACAGCTGCTCGGGCGTACGGACGCCGCCGGGGTAGCGGCAGCTCATGGCGACGATCGCGACGGGCTCCTGCGCCGCCTCGGTGATCTCGGTGTGTCGCCGGCGCAGCCGCTCGTTCTCGAGCAATGACTCGCGCAGCGCCTCGACGATCTGCTCGACGGATGTGTCCACGGTCGGTGTCGCTCCCTGCTGGCTCGGCGGCGCTGGTGACGCGGTGGAGGGTGCGCCGGGGAAGGGGTGCCCGGTGCCGGACGCGGCGCGGCGTCCGGCACCGGGGTGGGTCACTGGGTGCCGCTGCGGTCGAGTGCGGCGCGCACCAGGTCGGCCACGGCCATGGACTTGATGTCCAGGGCCCGGTCGGCGGGTTCGGGGTCCCGCTCGGACAGCTTCAGCAGGCTGTCGAGCAGACCGGCCTCCCGGATGCGGGCGACGGGGATGCGGGAGATCAGGCCGCGCAGTTCGTCGTCGCCGTGCTGCGCCGGGCTGTCCTCGGGTCCCCCGGTGTCCGGCACGAGCCGTTCCAGGAGGTGGCCGGCGAGCGCCGCCGGGGTGGCGTAGTCGAAGATCAGTGTGGACGGCAGACGCAGTCCGCTGACCGCGTTCAGCCGGTTGCGCAGTTCGACGGCGGCGAGCGAGTCGAAGCCCAGCTCGGTGAAGGCGCGGCGCGGCTCGACCGCGGCCGGGCCGGCGTGGCCGAGGACGGCGGCCACCTCGGTGCGCACCGCCTCCAGGACGGTGTGTTCGTGGTCGACGGCGGGGAGTCCGGCCAGTCGCTCGCCCAGGGTGCGGGCGCCGTCGCCGTGGTCCGGGCGTGCGGTGACGCCGGCCAGGGTGCGCAGTACGGCCGGGAGGTCGTCGCCGCGGCGGCGCAGGGCGGCGGTGTCCAGCCGTACGGGCAGCAGGGCCGGGCTGCCACCGGCCACGGCGGCGTCGAACAGCTCCAGTGCCTCGTCCGGGTCGAGCGCGCCGATCCCGGAGCGCTCGATGCGCTGCACCTCGCTCGCGTCCAGACCGGCGCCCATGCCGCCGCCGGACCACAGGCCCCAGGCGAGGGAGGTGGCGGGCAGCCCGAGGGCGGCGCGGTGGGCGGCCAGCGCGTCGAGGAAGACGTTGGCGGCGGCGTAGTTGCCCTGGCCCGAGGCGTCGATGGTGCCGGCGGCCGAGGAGAACAGCACGAAGTGGGCGAGCTCGCGGTCCAGGGTCAGTTCGTGCAGGTGCCAGGCGGCGTCCGCCTTGGGCCGCAGCACGGTGTCCAGCCGGGCCGGGGTCAGCGCGGTGACCAGGCCGTCGTCGAGGACGCCGGCGGTGTGGACGACGCTGTCGACGGGGTGCGCGGTGAGCAGGGCGGCGAGCGCGGTGCGGTCGGCGACGTCGCAGGCGACGATCTCGGCTTCGGCGCCCAGCGCCTCCAGGTCGGCGCGCAGTCGGCCGGCGCCCGGCGCGTCGGGTCCGCGCCGGCCGGCCAGCACGAGGCGGCTGACGCCGTGCCGTTCGGCCAGGTGGCGGGCGACCCGGGCGCCGAGTCCGCCGGTGCCGCCGGTGACCAGGACGGTGCCCCACGGGCGGTCCGCGCCCGGGGCGTCCTCCGCGTGTGCCAGGCGGGGGGCGTGTGCCCGGCCGTCCCGCCACCGGGCCTCCGGTTCCCCGGAGTCGAGGAGGGCGGCCAGCGCGGCGCGGTCCGGTACGGGTCCATCGGGCGCGGCCCGGCCGACGAGGAGGATCCGGCCGGGGTCCTCGGCCTGCGCGGCTCGCACCAGCCCGTGCACCGAGGCGTCGGCGAGGCCGCCGCCGGTGAGGACGACCAGCGTCGAACCGGCGTAGCGCTCGTCGGCCGACCACGCCCGCAGGGTCTCCAGGGTGCGGCCGAGGGCGGTCCGTACGGCGCCGGGCAGCTGCTCGCCCTGCGGGTGCGGGGTGGTGACCGGCAGGATCACCACGTCGGGGACGGTGGTGCCGAGGGTGTCCAGCCCGGCGTGCACGGGGGCGCCGAGGCCGAGGTCGTCGTCGCCGAGGACCGCCCAGGTACGGCGGTCGGGGCGCCCGGCGGTCTCGGGCAGTGGTTCGTCGGTGACGGTGTACAGGTGGCGCCGCTGCCGGGTGAGCCGGTCCGCGGTGACCGCGCGGGTGACGTAGGAGTCGACGGTGGCGAGGGGCCGGCCCTCGGAGTCCGTCAGTTCGATGCGGGTGCCGTCGGTGCCGGGGGCGACCCGGACGCGGGCGGAGAGGGCGCCTCGGGCGTGGGCGGTGACGCCGGCCCAGGCGAACGGCAGCGCGATGGCGCCGGAGCGTTCCCCGGGTTCGTCGTCCAGGAGGGAGGTGACGTGCAGGGCGGAGTCGAGGAGTGCGGGGTGCAGGGCGTGCCGGGCCGCGTCCTGGCCCGCGCCCGCGGGCAGTTCCAGCTCGGCGAGGAGGGTGTCGCCGTACCGCCAGGCGGCCTGTACGCCGCGGAAGACCGGGCCGTAGTCGTAGCCCTCGGCGTGCAGGCGCGGGTAGAGGCCGGTGACGTCGAGCGGGGTGGCGCCGGGGGGCGGCCACGCGCCGGGCGCGGACGGGGGCGCGGTGGCGGCGCCGGGCCGGGGCGCGGTGACCTGGCCGGTGAGGGTGCCGGTGGCGTGCCGCGTCCAGCCCTCGTCGGCGGGGGCGTTCTCGGCGCGGGAGTGGATCTCCACGGAGCCCTCGGCGCCCGCCGCGACCTGGAGGCGTACGGCGGTGTCCGCGTCCAGCACCAGCGGGGCCTGCAGGGTCAGTTCCTCCAGGACGGGACGTCCGGTGAGGCGTCCGGCGTGCAGGGCGAGGTCGACCAGGGCGGCGCCGGGCACCAGGACCGTGCCCAGGACGGCGTGTTCGGCGAGGACCGGATGGGTGGCCGTGGAGATCCGGCCGGTGAGCAGCAGACCGGCGTCGCCGGGCAGGTCCAGGCGGGCGCTGACCAGCGGATGGCCGGCGGTGGCGAGGCCGTGCCCGGCGGCGTCCCCGGCGGTGACGGCGGCCGTGGGGAGCCAGTACCGGCGGTGGTCGAAGGCGTAGGTGGGCAGTTCGACGCGGCGGCCCGCGTACGTCCCGTACAGCGCGGCCCAGTCGACGTCCGGGCCCCGGGTGTGGACGGCGGCCAGGGCGGCGAGCAGACCGGGCAGCTGGGCGGTGTCCTTCCGCGCGGTGGGGAGGAACGCGGTGTCGTCGGCGTCGGGCAGGCAGTCGGGGCCGAGGGCGGTGAGCACGGGCGCGGCGCCGAGTTCGAGGAAGGTGTCGGCGCCCTTGGCGGCCAGTGTCGCGACGGCGTCCGCGAAGCGCACGGTCTGCCGGACGTGCCGTACCCAGTAGTCTGCGGAGCCGAGTTCGGCGGCGCCGGCCGGGGCGCCGGTGAGGGTGGAGACGATCGGGACCGTCGGCTCCGCTGCCTCGATGCCGTTCATGACCTCCCCGAACGCCTCCAGCATGGGCTCCATGCGGGGTGAGTGGAAGGCGTGCGAGACGCGCAGCCTGCGGGTGGTCGCGAAGTGGGCGGCGACCTCGGCGACGGCGTCCTCGTCGCCGGAGACGACCACGGCGCGGGGGCCGTTGACGGCGGCGATGCCGCACCTGCGCCCGTCCAGCAGCGGTGTCACCTCCTCCTCCGACGCCTGTACGGCGACCATCGCGCCGCCCTCGGGCAGGGCCTGCATGAGCCGGCCCCGGGCGGCGACCGCGGTGACGGCGTCCTGCAGCGACCACACGCCCGCGACGTGCGCGGCGGCGAACTCGCCGACGGAGTGGCCGGCCAGCCAGTCGGGGCGCAGTCCGAGGGACTCCAGCAGCCGGTAGAGGGCGACCTGCGTGGCGAACAGCGCGGCCTGCGTGTAGGCGGTCCGCTCCAGGGTCTCGGGGTCGTCGCCGAGGACGACCTCGGCCAGCGGCCGTTCCAGGTGCTTGTCGAAGAGCGCGGCGGTGCGGTCGAAGTGCTCGGCGTAGACGGGGAAGGCGTCGTACCAGTCGCGGCCCATGCCGGGGCGCTGGGCGCCCTGACCGGAGAACAGGTAGGCGAGCGTGCCGTCGGTGGCGGAGCCGGTGACGAGCAGGCCCGGTGCCTCGGCACCGCGTGCCAGGGCGTCCAGCGCGGTGGCGGCCTGGTCGTCGCCGGTCGCGAGGACGACGGCCCGGTGGGGGTGGGTGCCGCGGGTGGTGGCCAGGGCCAGGCCGAGGTCGGCGGGGGCGGCGCCGGTCAGTTCCAGCAGGCGCCGGGCCTGGCCGCGCAGGGCTTCGGGTGAGCGGGCGGATACGGGGAGGGCGAGCACCGCGGGGGCGGTGGCCGGGTCCGCCGCAAGGGGCGCCGGCTCGGGCTCGGCGAAGTCCTCCAGGATCACGTGGGCGTTGGTGCCGCTGATCCCGAAGGAGGACACTCCGGCGCGGCGCGGGCGGCCGGGCGTCGGCCACGGCCGCCGCTCGGTGAGCAGTGCCACCGCGCCGGCGCTCCAGTCGACCTGGTGGGACGGCGCGTCGACGTGCAGGGTCTGGGGCAGGACCCCGTTGCGCATCGCCATGACCATCTTGATGACGCCCGCGACACCGGCGGCGGCCTGGGTGTGCCCCATGTTGGACTTGACGGAACCCAGCCACAGCGGCTCGCCGGCCGGCCGGTCCTGGCCGTATGTGGCCAGCAGCGCCTGTGCCTCGATCGGGTCGCCCAGTGTCGTACCGGTGCCGTGCGCCTCGACGGCGTCGACGTCGGCCGGGGTGAGCCCGGCGGCGGCCAGCGCGGCCCGGATGACCCGCTGCTGGGAGGGGCCGTTGGGGGCGGTCAGGCCGTTGGAGGCGCCGTCGGAGTTGACGGCCGAGCCACGGACCAGGGCGAGCACGCGGTGGCCGTTGCGGCGTGCGTCGGACAGCCGCTCCACGACGACCACTCCGACGCCCTCGCCCCAGCCGGTGCCGTCGGCCGCGGCGGAGAAGGACTTGCAGCGGCCGTCGGCGGCGAGACCGCGCTGCCGGGCGAAGTCCACGAAGGTGTCCGGTGTGGACATGACGGTGACGCCGCCGACCAGGGCGAGGTCGCACTCGCCCTGCCGCAGCGCCTGGGCCGCCAGGTGCAGGGTGACCAGCGAGGAGGAGCAGGCGGTGTCGATGGTGACGGCGGGCCCCTCCAGGCCGAGGGCGTAGGCGACCCGGCCGGAGACGACGCTGCCGAGGCTGCCGTTGCCGAGGTAGGCCGCGAGGTCCTCGGGAACGTCGGACAGCCAGGTGCCGTAGTCGTGGTACATGACGCCCGCGAACACGCCGGTGCGCGAGCCCCGCAGCCGGTGCGGGTCGATGGCGGAGCGCTCCAGCGCCTCCCAGGACACCTCCAGCAGCAGCCGCTGCTGCGGGTCCATGGCGGTGGCCTCGCGCGGGCTGATGCCGAAGAAGCCGGGGTCGAACTCGGCCGCGTCGTACAGGAAGGCGCCCTCGCGGGTGTAGGTGCGGCCGGGGACGCCCGGCTCCGGGTCGTAGAGGGTCTCGGTGTCCCAGCCGCGGTCCGCCGGGAAGCCGCCGACCGCGTCGACGCCGTCGGCGACGAGCCGCCACAGGTCCTCCGGGGAGCGGACCCCGCCGGGGTAGCGGCAGCCCATGCCCACGATGACGATCGGGTCGTCGTCGGCCGCGGTGCGGGTGGTGGGGGCGGCGGTGGCCTGCTCGCCGGTGCCGAAGAGCGTGTCGCGGACGTGGTCGGCGAGCGCGCGGGAGGTGGGGTGGTCGAAGACGAGGGTGGCGGGCAGCCGCAGCCCGGTGGCGGTGCCGAGCCGGTTGCGCAGTTCGACGGCGGCCAGCGAGTCGAAGCCGAGGTCGGTGAAGGCCCGTCCGGGGTCGATGGCGGACGGCCCGTCGTGCCGGAGCACTGCCGCGACCTCGGTGCGGACCAGCTCGAGGAGGGCGCGGTCGCGGTCGGCGGCGGGCAGCGCGGCGAGCTTGCCGTCCGTGGCCGGCGCGGGGGCGGCGGTGCCGGCCGCGGCCCGCCGGGTGGCCGGTCGCACGAGGGTGCTCAGCAGCGGCGGTATGCCGTCGGGGCGGCGGCGTACGGCGGTGGCGTCGATCTCCACGGGGACGAGGTGGGGTGCGCGGGAGCGCACGGCGGCGTCGAACAGCTCCAGGGAACGTCCGGCGGACAGGCCGGGTATGCCGTAGGCCGCGATGCGCTCCCGGGCCGTGTCGTCCAGTGCGGCGCCCATGCCGCTGTCGGCGGCCCACAGGCCCCAGGCGAGCGCGGTGGCCGGCAGGCCGAGGGCGGCGCGGTGCTCGGCGAGGGCGTCCACATAGGCGTTGGCGGCGGCGTAGTTGCCCTGGCCGGGGCCGTCGAGGACGGCGGCGAGGGAGGAGTACAGCACGAAGTGGGACAGGTCGCGGTCCCGGGTCAGCTCGTGCAGGTGCCAGGCGCCCAGTGCCTTGGCGTGGAAGACCTCGTCCACCATCTCGTCGGTGAGGGTGTCCACGATGCCGTCGCGGACGGTGCCCGCCGCGTGGACCACGGAGTCCACGGGGTGCTCCGCGAGCAGCCGGCGCAGCGCCTCGCGGTCGCCGACGTCACAGGCGGCCACAGTCACCTCGGCGCCGAGCGCGGTGAGTTCGGCGTGCAGCTCGGGCGCGGCGCCGCGGCGTCCGGCGATCACCAGGCGGCGCACGCCGTGGGTGCGGACCAGGTGCCGGGCGAGCAGCGCGCCCAGACCCCCGGTGCCGCCGGTGACGAGGACGGTGCCCCAGTCGGCGGCGGGTTCCGCGCCGGAGGGCTGCCCGGTCAGCCGCGGTACGGCGAACCGGCCGTCCGCGAGGGAGAGTTCGGGTTCGCCGGTGGCGAGGATCCGGCGCACGTCGGCCTCGGTGGGCACCTGCTCGTGCTCGACGAGGACGTACCGGCCGGGGTTCTCCGCCTGGGCGGAGCGCACCAGGCCGCGGACGGCCGCGTGGGCGGGGCTCGCCGGCGGGGTGACCACGACGAGCCGGGTGCCGGTGAGTCGTTCGTCCGTCTGCCAGCCGCGCAGCAGCCGCAGTACGTGGCGGACGTGGGCGCGCGCTGCGTCGGCGTCGGCGCCCGCCGGGCCGGGCACGCGGTGCACCACGGCGTCCGGGGCCGGCCCGGTGAGCAGGGCGTCGATTCCCTCGGCACCGCCGTCCAGGACGGCGGTGCGCAGGGGTGCGGTGGTCGCCGGTCGGGGGTACGGCGACCACCGCACTGCGTACAGGACGTCACCGGCCTGTACGGGGCGGGAGGTCATGGCCTCGATGTCGGCCACCGGGGCGCCGGTGGCGTCGGCGAGGTGCAGGGCGATGGTGTCGCCGCCACCGCGGGTGATGCGCACACGGAGCGCCGGCGCGCCGGTGGCGTGCAGGGTGACGCCGGTCCAGGCGAACGGCACCAGTACCTCGGCGCGCGCCGGGGCGTCGAGGTCGGCCGCGTGCAGGGCGGCGTCGAGGAGCGCGGGGTGCACACCGAACCCGGCCGCGTCGGCCGCGGTCTCCTCGGGCAGGGCGACCTCGGCGTAGATGTCGGTACCGTGCCGCCAGGCGGCGCGCAGGCCCTGGAAGGCGGGGCCGTAGCCGTAGCCCTGTTCGGCGAGGTCCGCGTAGACGGCCGTGGTGTCCAGGGGCCGGGCGTCCGGTGGCGGCCAGGCGGCCGGGACGGCTTCGGCGGCCGGGGCGGTGGTGGTGAACAGGACGCCGGCGGCGTGCTGGGTCCAGGGGGACGCCTCGCCGGCGCGGGTGTGGACGGTGACGCCGCGGCGGCCGGTGTCGTCGGGTTCGCCGACGGCGACCTGGACGGCGACGTCCTCGTCGGCGCGCAGCACGAGCGGGGCGCCGAGGGTCAGTTCCTCCAGGGTGTTCGCGCCGACGTGGTCGCCCGCGCGCAGGGCGAGTTCCACGAACGCGGTGCCGGGGAACAGCACCCGCCCGGCGATGACGTGGTCGGCGAGCCAGGGCTGGGTGCGGGTGGACAGCCGTCCGGTCAGTACGACGCCCTCGGCGCCGACGGCGACCACGGCCGCCAGCAGCGGGTGGCCCGCGGGGAGCTGGCCGAGGCCCGCGGCATCGGTGGCGGCGCTCTGCTCCAGCCAGAAGCGGCGCCGCTGGAAGGGGTAGTGGGGGACGTCGATGCGGCGCCCGCCCAGGCCGGAGAAGTGCCGCTGCCAGTCGACGGGGACGCCCCGGGCGTGGGCGGCGGCGAGCGCGGCGGCGGCTTCGCGTGCCTCGGGCCGCTCGCGCCGCAGGACGGGCAGGAAGGCGGTGCCGGGCGCGTCGGTGCAGTCGGGGCCCATGGCGGACAGCACCGCGTCGGGGCCGATCTCCAGGAAGGTGCGCACCCCGGTGTCGGCGAGTGTGCGCACGGCGTCGTGGAAGCGGACCCGGGCGCGGACGTGCTCCACCCAGTACTCGGGGTCGCACAGCTCGGAGGTGACGGGGCCGCCGGTGACGGTCGAGACGACCGGCAGCCTCGGCTCGGCGTAGTCCAGGACGTGGGCGATCCGGCGGAACTCGGCCAGCATGGGTTCCATCAGCGGCGAGTGGAAGGCGTGACTGACCCGCAGACGCTTGGTGTCGTGGCCGCGCGCGGCGAGTTCGGCGGTGATGCGCTCCACCTCGGCCGCGTCGCCCGAGACCACGACGGCGGCGGGTCCGTTGACGGCGGCGATGCCGGTGCGCGGGGTCAGCAGCGGCGTCACCTCGTCCTCGGCGGCGCGTACGGCGACCATGGCGCCGCCCTCGGGGAGCCGCTGCATGAGCCGGCCCCGGGCGGCGACCAGGATCGTCGCGTCCTGCAGGGTGAACACGCCGGCCACGTGCGCGGCGGCGATCTCGCCGACGGAGTGCCCGGCGAGCTGGTCCGGGGTGAGGCCCCAGCTCTCCAGCAGGCGGTGGAGGGCGACCTCCACGGCGAACAGCGCGGGCTGCGCGTACTCGGTTCGGTGCAGCAGCTCGGCCTCGGGGGTGCCGGGCTCGGCGAACAGCACGTCCCGCAGCGGCCGGTCGAGCTGGAGGTCGAAGTGGGCGCAGACGTCGTCCAGGGCGTCGGCGAACGCGGGGTGGGTGGCGGCGAGTTCGCGGCCCATGCCGGTGCGCTGGCTGCCCTGCCCGGTGAACAGGAAGCCGAGTTCGCCGTCGGCGCGCGCGGTGAGCGGCGTGACGCCGGAGGCCAGGTCGTGCAGAGCGGCGCGCAGTTCCGCGCGGTCGGCGGCGAGGAGGACGGCCCGGTCGTGCAGGGCGGCCCGGGTGGTGGCCAGCGAGTGGGCGAGGTCGATCGGGGCGGCCTCGTCCACCAGGGGCAGCAGATCGGCGGCGCGGGCCCGCAGGGCGGCTTCGCCCCGGGCGGACAGGGCGAAGGGCAGCGGTGTTCCGGCGGGGAGGAAGGGGCGGGCGTCCGCGCCGGCGGGCGTCGGCCGGGCGTCCGGCTGCTCCGGGACGCCGCCGTCCGCGGGCTCCGGCTGCTCCAGGATCACATGGGCGTTGGTGCCGCTGACCCCGAACGACGACACACCCGCTCGCCGGGCCCGGCCCGTCTCGGGCCAGGGGCGCTGTTCGGTGACGAGTTCCACGGCCCCCGCGGACCAGTTGACGTGCGGGGTGGGGGCGTCGACGTGGAGGGTCGCGGGTATCCGCCCGTGCCGCATGGCGAGGATCGTCTTGATCAGACCGGCGGCGCCGGCGGCGGCCTGGGTGTGCCCGAGGTTGGACTTGACCGACCCGAGCAGCAGCGGGGCGTCGGCGGGGCGGCCCTGACCGTAGGTGGCGAGCAGCGCGGTGGCCTCGATGGGGTCGCCGAGCCGGGTGCCGGTGCCGTGCGCCTCGACCACGTCGACGTCGGCGGAGGTGAGGCCGGCGTCGGCGAGCGCCCGGCGGATCAGCCGCTGCTGGGAGGTGCCGTTGGGTGCGGTCAGGCCGTTGGAGGCGCCGTCCTGGTTGACGGCGGAGCCGCGGACGACGGCGAGCACACGGTGCCCTCGGCGGCGGGCCTCGCTCAGCCGCTCCAGGACGAGCACGCCGACGCCCTCGGCGAACCCGGTGCCGTCCGCCGCGGCGGCGAACGCCTTGCAGCGCCCGTCGGGCGCGAGACCGCGCTGCCGGCTGAAGGCGGTGAACACGCCCGGTCCGCCCATCACGGCCACACCGCCCGCGAGCGCGAGCGAGGACTCGCCCTGGCGCAGCGAGCGGCACGCCAGGTGGACGGCGACCAGGGAGGCGGAACAGGCGGTGTCGACGGTGACCGCCGGCCCTTCCGCGCCCAGCACATAGGCGACGCGGCCGGAGATGACGCTGCCCGCGTTCCCGGCGAGCAGGTAGGCGTCGAGCCCGTCGGGGGCGTCGTGCAGGCGCGGACCGTACTCCTGCATCTCGGCGCCGAAGAAGACGCCGGCCGGGGTGCCGCGCAGGGCCGTGGGGTCGATGCCGGCGTCCTCCAGGGCCTGCCAGGAGGTCTCCAGGACGAGGCGCTGCTGCGGGTCCATGCCGAGCGCCTCGCGCGGGCTGATGCCGAAGAACTCGGCGTCGAACTCGGTGGCGGTGTCGAGGAACCCGCCGCTGCGGACGTAGGCGCTGCCGGGTACCTCGGGGTCCTCGTCGTAGAGGGCGTCCAGGTCCCAGCCGCGGTCCTGGGGGAAGCCCGACAGGACCTCGCCGCCGTCGGTCAGCAGCCGCCACAGGTCGGCGGGCGAGGAGACGCCGCCGGGGAAGCGGCAGCCGATGCCGACGACCGCGATCGGTTCGTCGGCCGTGCCGTCACCGGCCGGCTCGGCGTGGTCGTCCGCCCGGCCGTGCACCTCGGCGAGCAGCCGGGCGGCCAGGTCGTGGACGGTCGGGCAGTCGTAGGCGAGGGCCACCGGCAGGTCGAGGCCGGTCCGCTCGGTCAGCCGCCGGTGCAGGTCGACCGCGGCGAGCGAGTCGAGTCCCTGCGCGGAGAAGGGGGCGGCCGGGTCGAGGGAGTCCAGCGTGCCCGGCCGGGCCGCCTCGATCGCCTCGGTCACGGCGGTTCGTACCAGTTCGGTGACCAGCCTGCGGTGCTGGGACGGTACGGCCGTGGCGAGCCGTCGTGCCAGAGCTGAGTCGTGTCCGGGCCCGTTCATCCACGCATCTCCACTTTCGGCCGACACCGGTTTTCCTCACCTTTTTCCACACCGTAGTGACGGCCCCCGAAAGGCCACACCCTTAACCACCCCTAGGGGCTGGCGGGTTCGTGGGCCCGCGTGTCCCCGGGGTCGTGCCGGTCGTGGGAACGGCGCACATAGGACAGGGATTCGAGCAGTTCCGCGGAGGTGACGGCCTGTGTCGGGCGTACGTCGGCGATGCCGTTCAGCGGCATCTTTCCGATGTCGGCCCAAGCCAGCCGGCCGTCCACGTCGATATAACTCCGGCTGAATCCGGCGTTGTCCGGATGCAGACAGTAGGGAACGTCGAGACGTCCCTCGGCGAACGCGGCCAGCAGCGCCGCACCGAGGTCGTCGTCCAGCTCCAGCACCGCGTTCACCAGTGCCGACGCCTCCGCGTACGTCTGGGTGCCGGTGCCGTCCAGCGGGGCGCGCGGGGTGCGCGCCGCGACCTCGGCGGCGTATTCGAGAGCGCCGACGTTCTCCGCCACGGTCGGAATACGGCGGGATTCCGCGACGGTTTTCACGATGAGCCGTTCGGAGCCGCTGGCGACGGCGAGTTCGGCCGCTTTCCCGAGCAGCCGGTAGGCGCCCTGTTCCGTTTCCGGATACAGGCCCATGTAGGCGTAGACGACGACATGCCATTCGGTGTCCGGCAGGAACCGCGCGCACAGCGTGCGCAGCGCGGCGACCGCTTCGGCGTCCTGGCGCGGGTCGGTCTGCTGGGCATAGCTCACCGAAATGCTGCGGATGCCGTGCCGGCGGAAGAACAGCGCCTCCAGAAGGCTGACGGCGACGAGCAGGCTGGGCGGGCAGAGCTGGCCGAGGACACAGCCGCCGAAGGTCTCCAGGTGCGGTTCGGCACCCGACTCGCGCACGGTGGCGAGCAGTTCGCAGGAGGCGGCCCAGTGGGCGACGGAGTCGCGCAGCGGGACGCGGCCGTAGGGCAGGCAGTAGGAGACCGGGCCGCCCTCGGAGGCGTCGAGTCCGACGGCCGTCAGTGCCCGGAAGATGTCCTGCGGCGCGGCCGAGCCGTGCCGGACCTGGACCGGGAAGCCGGGGCCGTGGATGCCGTCGAGCACGTTCAGGGTGGTGGCCGCCTCGTGGCTCACGATCGGGTAGCCGTTGAGGGCGACGCCCTCCAGGACAGCCAGTTTGGCGGACTCCAGGTCGCCGACCCGGGTGTAGCTGTCCAGGGTGATCGTGCCGACGGTGGTCGCCGCCGCGTTCCGGGTGGCGAGCAGCCCGGCCCGCATCAGCTCCGGGCTGCTCATCCCCATCCGGGGCTGGACCACCAGGCGGCCGGCGTCGTGAGCCCGGCGCACGAACGCGCCGAACCCGACGCCGGTCACACCAGGGCCCGCTGCGGCAGCGTCGCGAGCAGCTGCCGGAACGCGGCCACGCCCTCGGCGCTGTCGTCGAACACCGCGTCGTAGCCGGCGGCCCGCAGTGCGGTCACCTCGTCGCTGCCGCAGGGGCCGGCGATGCCGAGCTTGCCGCCGATGACGGCGGGCACGGCGGCGAGTTGGGGGTGTTCGCGCAGCCGGGTGACGGTGCGCATGCCGTCGTGGTAGCCGTGGCCGTTGACGCTGCTGACCACGATGAGGGCCGGGCGGTGGGCGAGGGCCTCGGCGATGAGCAGGTCCTCGGGGACGCAGGGGCCGAGGTTGACCACGCGGTGGCCGTGCTCCTCGACGAGGAGCTGGAGGTAGACGAGGTTCCAGGTGTGGGAGTCGGAGATGCCGCCGGCCACGAGGACGGGCTGGTCGCCGGGGGCGGGTGTCGGGAAGGGGCTCATCACAGGGCCTGTCCGTGTTCGTAGGTTCGGGTGTGCTGGATGCGGGAGACGGAGACGAGCTCGGCGCCGCGGACCACGATCTCGGCCGGCGCGGGCCGGCCGAGGAACATCAGCAGGCTGGCCGTGGGGCCGTAGGAGCCGGCGTTGGGCACGGTGAGGAGGTCGCCCGGTGACGGGTCGGCCAGCGGGACGTTCCGGCCGAGCAGGTCGCCCGGGGTGCACAGCGGCCCGGCGAGGCTCGCGGGGGTGCCGCCCGCGCCGACGGACTCGTACGGCTCGACGGAGACCGGCATGATGCGGCCGAGGCCGGACATGCCGCCGAAGGTGTTGATGCCGGCGTCGAGGACCACGTACCGCTGGTCGCGGCTGTCCTTGACGTTGACGACGGAGGTGAGCAGGGTGCCGCTGTCGGCGACCAGGTAGCGGCCGGACTCGCAGGCGATCCGCGGGGCTCCCCCGCGCCAGCCGGGGAAGTGCTCGTCCAGCGCCCCGGCGAGGCTCTCGCGCAGTTCGCCGTAGACCGGCCGCTCGCCCTGCACGGCGTACGGCGCGGCGAATCCGCCGCCGATGTCGACGAAGCGGAACGTGACGCCGAGGGCGTCCTGGAGTGCGGCGGCGGTGGCGATGGTGTGACGGAACTCGGCGATGAGGCTCGCCTCGTCCTTGGCGTTGCTCAGCGGGAAGAAGTGCAGTCCGGCGATGCTGGTGCCGGGCGCCTCGCGCAGTTCGGCGGCGAGGCCGGGCAGGGTCTCGCTGTCGAAGCCGAACTGCGAGGGGACCCCCGTCATGCGGATGCTGGTGGCCGCGGCTCCGGTGGCGTTGTTGACGCGGATCAGGCAGTCGGCGGTGAGGCCGAGCTTCAGCGCGGTCTCACCGACGCGGCGCAGATCGCCGGGGGACTCGGTGGAGAACAGGCGGACGCCGCCCGTCAGCGCCTCGGTCAGCTCCTCGGTGGTCTTGCCGGGGCCGGTGTAGAGGATCCGGTCGCCGGGGAAGCCGGCCTGGAGGGCGGCGTCGAGTTCGCCGACGGAGCTGATCTCGGCGCGGCAGCCGCGGGCGCCGCCGGAGCGCAGCTCGCGCAGGAGTTCGGGGTGGGGGTTGGCCTTGGCGGCGTAGAACACCTCGACCTCGTCGGGCAGCGCGGCGAACAGGTCGTCGCGGGCCGCCGCCACCCGGTCCAGGTCGTACACGTAGGACGGGGTGCCGAAGCGCTCGGCGAGCTCGGTGGGGGCGGTCACGGGGTGTTTCCTTCCAGGAGGCGGGCGAGCCGCTTGCGGTCGTGCTTGCCGTGCGGGGTCAGCGGCAGCTCGGCCACGACGCGGCTGACGCCGGGCACCTTCGCGGGCTCCAGCCGCAGCGACAGTTCCTTCAGCAGGGCGTGCGGGTCGATGTCGCCCTCGGCGAACACCGCGAGGTCGTGGCCCTCGGCGGGCGGCAGGACGGCGGCGGCGCGGACGCCGGGGACGTCGGTGGCGGCGGCCTCGATCTCGGTGGTGCTCATGCGCACGCCCTTGTGCTTGAACATGTCGTCGCGGCGGCCCTCGTAGTAGAGGAAGCCGTCCTCGTCGACGTGGCCGAAGTCGCCGGTGTGCAGCCTGAGTCCGCCGTCGGGTGCGGGGCGGAAGGCGCGCGCGGTCTGTTCCGGCGCCCGCCAGTAGCCGGGCATGACGTGCGGGCCCTCGACCACGATCTCCCCGGTCTGCCAGGGCGCCAGCTCGGTGCCCTCGTCGTCCACGACGAAGGCGCGGGTGCCGGGCAGCGGGCGCCCGACCGAGTCGGGCTTGGCGTCCTGGAAGGCGGGCGGGAGCACGGAGACGCGCTTGCACTCGGTCTGTCCGAACTGGATGACCACCTCCGCGCCGGGGAACGCGGTGCGCAGCCCGTCGGCGGTGGTCTTCGGCAGCGCGGCACCGGTGTTGGTGAACATGCGCACCCGGGACCGCCGGTCCGGTTCGCGTTCCGCGAGGGCGCAGATCATGGTGGCCAGAGAGGGCACGATCGGCACGACGGTGGCGCCGGTCTCCCGGATGCGGCGCAGCAGGACCAGGTCGGACTCGCCGTCGGCGAGCACGATCTCGCTGCGGCCGGCCGCGGTGAGCAGCACCTTGTACAGGCCGTAGTCCCAGGAGATGGGGAAGCGGCAGAACACCACGTCGTCGGGGCGGTAGCCGAGTTCCAGGTTGATGGCCTCGGTGGCGAAGACCATCCGGCCGTGCGGGCAGATCACCGCCTTGGGGGCGGCGGTCGAGCCGGAGGTGTAGACGAGGACGGCGAGGTCCTCGGGGCCGACCTCGGCTCCGCCGGACCGGGCCCCCCGCACGCGCAGCGCGGTGATCTGCTGCCACACCCCGCCGAGGCCGAGGACGGGGACGCCGGCGGCGAGGGCGGCGATCCGTTCGACGGCGGGGTCGGTGACGACGACCAGCGAGGGCTCGGCGTTCTCGACGACGGCCCGCAGGTGGTAGTCCTTCATGCCGGTGTTGACGGGGACGAGGACGGCGCCGCGGCGGGCGGTGCCGTACAGCAGCGCGACGAGTTCGCGGGTGCTGGGCAGCTGGACGAGGACCCGGTCGCCGTGGCCGATGCCGTGTTCTTCCAGCCAGGCGTCGACGGCGTGGCTGTGGGCGGCGAGTTCCCGGTAGGTCCAGCGGCCCGTGCCGTCGGCGACCGCCGGGGCGTCGGGGCGCTCGGCGGTGGCCTCGTCGAGCAGGTCGTGCAGCCGGGCGTCGGTGCGGGCCTGCGCTGTCGGTTGACCGTTCACTGCGTCTCCTGCCGCCTTTCGTGTGTGCCTCGCGCTCCGGCGGGCTGCCGCATGGCCGTGGCCCGGGAGGCGAGCTTCCTGCGGTCGGTCTTGCGGTTGGAGTTGAGCGGGAGCGCGTCCAGGTGGTGGTAGGCGCGCGGGACGACGGCGGCCGGCAGCAGCTCGCGCAGGTGCCGGGCGAGCCGGGCGGGTGCCACGGGTTCACCGGTGTGGAAGACGGCCAGTTCCACCGTGCCGTCCACGGGCACCGCCACGGTCACGGCGTCCTCGACGCCCGGGCAGGTGCGTGCGGCGGCGTCCACCTCCGCCAGTTCCACCCGTACTCCGTGCACCTGGACCTGTGCGTCCTGGCGGCCCAGGTAGAGCCAGCCGCCGCCGTCGGCACGCCGGACGCGGTCGCCGGTGCGGTAGAAGCGGTGGCCGTCCTTCACCAGGAACCGTCCGGTGTCGTCGGCCGGGTCGAGGTAGCCGGGGGTCAGCTGAGGGCCGGCGATGCACAGTTCGCCCTCGTCACCGGTGGCCGGCGTGCCGTCGGGGCCCAGCAGGAGGGTCTCGTGGCCCGGGTGGACGGCGCCGATCGGCACCATGTCGTTCAGGTACCGTCCCGGCGTCCAGCGGTGCGCGGTGACGGTGATGGTCAGTTCGGTGGGGCCGTACAGGTTCTCCAGGGTCGCGCCCGGTGCGGCGGCGGCCCAGTCCTCGGCGTCCTTGCAGCTGAGCGCCTCCCCCGCGAAGAAGCTCCACCGCAGCGGCGCCAGCGCGCCCGGCGTGAGCCCGCCGGTGCGGCGCACCAGGGTGATCGCGCTGGGCGTGGAGAACCACACGGTCATGCGCTGCTCGTCCACGAACTCCGGGAAGTGCGCGTAGGCCCGGGGCGGTACGGGTACGACGGCGGCGCCGGCGCCCCAGGCGCAGAACAGGTCGAACATCGCGCAGTCGAAGTTGAGGTCGAAGGTCTGCGAGAAGACGTCGTGCGGGCCGAAGTCGTAGCGCTCGTCGAGCAGCCGGAAGTAGTGGGCGGTGTTGGCGTGGGTGACCGGCACGCCCTTGGGCCGGCCGGTGGAGCCCGAGGTGAACAGCACGTAGGCGGGGTCGGACGGCCGGGCGGGCATGGGGGCCTTCAGGGCGCTGTCGGTGTCGACGCCGAGCGCCGGCATCGGCTGCCCGCCGGGCGCGAACAGGGTCGGCAGGCGGACGCCGTCCGCGTGCAGCGCGGTCAGGGCGGGCAGGGCGTCGTCGTCGGCGAGCAGCGCGCCGACCCCGGCGGCCTCGATCATCTGCCGGGTGCGGGCCGCGGGGAAGGCCGGCTGGAGCGGTACGACGGTGACGCCGCTGTACAGGCCGGCCAGGAGGGCCGCGTACGCCGTGGGCCCCTTGCCGGCCAGTACGCCGACGACGGGCGGTTCGTCGGGGAGCCCGGCCAGCAGGGAGCCGGCCAGGACCAGGGCGCGTTCGTGGAGTTCGCGGTAGGTGAGGTCGACGCCGTCGGCGCGCAGCGCGGGCCGGTCCGGGGCGAGGGCCAGGCCGCGCGCGAACCTGCCGGACAGCGTGCCGTCCATGGTGGGGTCCACGGTGGCCGCCCGTCAGCTCGCGGTGCTCTGCAGCATGCCCCGCACGGTGTCCCACAGCACGCCGGCGGTGCGGAAGGTTTCCATGGTGAGCGCGCTGTCGCGGAAGCGGACCTGGTAGCCGTCCTCCAGTGTGCCGAGGAGCTGGACCGTGCCGAGCGAGTCCAGGCCGAGGTCCTTCAGGTCGGACTCCGGCGTCAGTTCCTCCTGCGGCGGAAGGAACGGCAGGAAGGGGCGGAGTATCTGTTCGAACTGGTCGTCCCACATGGGGGCCTCCAACGGGTCGGGCGGATCAGGTGGCGCGCGAGCGGCGCCGGGGGGTCATCGCCAGCCGCGGCTGCGCGGCGACGACGTCGAAGTTGCGGGTCGCGCAGGGCACCCGGCCGAAGAGGCTGTCCGGCCCGGCGACGCACAGGCGGCGGGCGCCTGCGTCCTTCAGGGCCGCGGTGACGCTCGGCCAGTTCATGGGGTGGTCGAAGCCGTCGAGCAGCATGGTGCGCAGTTCCTCGCCGGTGCGCAGCAGCCTGCCGTCCTGGTCGGCGACCACGGGCAGCTTGGGGTCGGCGAAGGTGTAGCGGGACACCACCTCGCGGGCGGCCTTGTCGCGCAGGGACCGGAACGCCGAGGCGTGCATGGGCGGCCGCATCGTGTACAGCGGGAGGCTGCCGACGGCGCGCAGTCGCTCCTCCATCCACGCCACGCGGTGCTCGGAGAGGGAGACCATGTAGAAGCCGTCGTCGATGTGGCAGGAGATCTCGTGCCACTCCCCCGCCTCCGCCAGCTCGGCGAGGATGGCGTCGAGGCCGTCGCGGGGGGCGCGGACGAAGGACAGGGTGACGATGTCCCGGTGTTCCTCGGCGAAGTAGTCCTCGAGGCAGCGGGCGATCTCGGCGGTCAGGGTGACGGCGTCGGGCAGTTCCAGGGCGCCGGTGTAGGCGATGGCCGCCTTCTCGCCGAAGCTGGGCCCGGCGACGATGTCCGGTTCGACGCCGAGGTGGTCCCGCGCCCAGTGGGCGCAGGCGAGGCAGTTGACGAAGAAGGCGACCTGGGCGGCCTCCGAGTAGTCGCCCGGGGAGGACCGGTAGGCGTCCACGAGGGAGTAGCCGAGCGCCTCGTCGGCGACGGCGACCAGGTTGCGGGCGATGGGGTCGGCCACCATGAACCGGCCCACCTCGGCGAACGGGACGGGTCCCATGCCGGGGAAGACGAGTGCGGTGTCGTGCGTCATGGCGCGATCCCCTTTCGCGGGCCGTTGCGCGTTCACAGGCTCTTGAGGAAGTCGGTCATGACCTCGAAGAACCGCTCCGGTTCCTCCAGGTGCGGGAGGTGGCTGGACTCCTCGAAGATCTCCCAGCGCGCTCCGGGGATGTTGTCGTGGTACGGCTGGACGACGGCCGGCGTGGCCTCGTCGTGGCGGCCGCTGACCAGCAGCGTCGGCGTGCTGATCCGGTGCAGTTCGTCGACGATCGACCAGTCCTTCAGGGATCCGATGACGTGGAACTCATTGGGCCCGTTCATCGCGTAGTAGACGGTCGGGTCGTTGTAGATCTCCATGAAGGAGGACAGGAAGTCGCGGGGCCAGGGCGTCAGGCGGCACACATGACGGTCGTAGAAGACCCGCATGGCGGCCAGGTAGTCCGCGCTGTCGTAGGTGCCGGCCGCCTCGTGCCGCAGCAGGGCCTGCTGTGTCCGCGGCGGCAGCTCGGCGCGCAGCCGTGCCATCTCCTGCAGCCAGAGCGGGTAGGAGGCGGGCGCGTTGGCGATGACCAGTCCGCGCAGACCGGGCGGCCCGGTCATGGCGTGCCGGGCGCACAGGGGGCCGCCCCAGGACTGTCCGAACAGGACGTAGTCGTCGGCGATGCCCAGCCGCCCGACGAGGTTGGCCAGTTCCTCCTCGAACAGCTCGACCGTCCAGAAGCCGGGGTCCTTGTCGGGCAGGTGGGTCGAGCCGCCGTTGCCGAGCTGGTCGTAGTGGACGACGGGCCAGCCGTCCTCGGCGAGACGGGCGAGCGGCAGCAGGTAGTCGTGGGTGCTGCCGGGGCCGCCGTGCACGGCAACGACCGCCGGGCGTCCCGCGCCGAGTTCACCGGTCACCCGGTACCAGGTCCGGTACTCCCGGAAGGGGACGGTGCCCTTCGCGCTGGGTTCCGGGGACACGCTGATCACCTCTGCTCGGCTGCGGGACGCGGCGGCGGCCGGGGGGAACGGGCGCCGGCCGGGACCGGAGAGCCGGTGCTGAGAGCGCTCCGCACCCGCGGTCCGCAGCCGACGCTAACCGTCCCCGCGTCGCCACCAGACCCCTAACCGCCCCTAGGCGGTACGGGAGCGGCAGGGGCACCCGGGCCCCGCGCCCTGTGCGCCGCCCTCGCCGGGGGCGGGACGCGGGCGGGGCCGCGGCCGGGGCGCGGG
>NZ_JBEZBT010000078.1:24792-25678 GCF_040647235.1 Streptomyces sp. NPDC042638 | reverse complement strand
CGCCGATGGTACTGCAGGGGGGACCCTGTGGGAGAGTAGGACGCCGCCGAACAATCTTTGGAGGACCCCTGGTCCCAGCGTTCAGCTGGGACCAGGGGTCCTTTTGTTTTTACAATGCTTGCGGTACCGAAGACAGGAGTCACCATGTCCACCAACTCCCCCGACGACCGACCGGAGCGCGACCAGCGGCGACGGGACAGTGGTGACCGCGGTGAGCGCGGCGGCTACCGCGGGGACCGTGGTGGCTTCCGTCGTGACAACGACCGTAACGACCGCGGCGGTTATGGCCGGCGCGACGACAACCGCGGTGGCGGCAGCGGTGACCGTAACGACCGCGGCGACCGTGGCGACCGTGGTGGCTTCCGTCGGGATGACCGCGGTGGGGACCGTCCGGCCTTCCGTCGCGACGACCGTCGTGATGACAACCGTGGCGGTGGCTACGGCGACCGTGGGTACGGGCGTCGGGACGACCGGCGTGAAGGAGACCGCGGCTCGCGTCCGGCGTTCCAGCGCGACGACCGTGACCGTGGCCCCCGTCGTGACGACCGTGGCGACCGCCCGCCCTTCCGCCGCGACGACCGCCGTGACGACCGTGGCGGCGACCGTCCCCCGTTCCGTCGCGACGACCGCCGTGATGACCGCCGTGACGACCGTGGCGGCAACCGTCCGGCCTTCCGTCGTGACGACCGTCGTGATGACAACCGTGGCGGTGGCTACGGCGACCGTGGCGACCGTGGGTACGGGCGTCGGGACGACCGGCGTGAAGGAGACCGCGGTTCGCGTCCGGCGTTCCAGCGCGACGACCGTGACCGTGGCCCCCGTCGTGACGACCGTGGCGACCGCGCCCCCTTCCGCCGCGACGACCGCGGTGGCGACCGTCCGGCCT
>NZ_JBEZBT010000078.1:0-24693 GCF_040647235.1 Streptomyces sp. NPDC042638 | reverse complement strand
TTCCGTCGTGATGACCGTCGTGATGACCGTGGCGGCGACCGTCCCCCGTTCCGTCGCGACGACCGTCGTGATGACCGCGGTGGCGACCGTCCCCCCTTCCGTCGTGATGACCGTCGTGATGACCGTGGCGGCGACCGTCCCCCGTTCCGTCGTGATGACCGTCGTGATGACCGCGGTGGCGACCGTCCGCCCTTCCGTCGCGACGACCGTCGTGACGACCGTGGCGGCGACCGTCCGGCCTTCCGTCGCGACGACCGTCGCGACGACAGCCGTGGCGGCGACCGGGGTGGCTTCCGGCGTGACGACAGCCGTGGTGGCGAGCGCGGTGGCTTCCGGGGCCGGGACGACCAAGGCGGCCGTGGGCCCCGTCGGGACGACCGCGGCGGTCGGCCGGGCGGTTTCCGCGGGCGGGACGACCGTCGCGACGACCGCCGTGGCGGTGGCCGCTTCCGCGACGAGCGCGACCGGGACCGGGAGCCGATCAAGCGGCTGCCGATCCCCCAGGACGTCACCGGTGACGAGATCGACAAGGACGTCCGGCAGGAACTGCAGAGCCTGCCCAAGACGCTCGCCGAGGACGTCGCCAAGAACCTGGTGATGGTCGCCCGGCTGATCGACGAGGACCCCGAGGGCGCCTACGGCTACTCCAGGGTTGCCCTGCGCCTGGCCTCCCGTGTTGCCGCCGTACGCGAGGCCGCCGGGTTCGCCGCGTACGCGAACCAGAAGTTCAACGAGGCTCTCGCCGAGTTCCGCGCCGCCCGGCGGATGAGCGGCGGCGTGGAGCTGTGGCCGGTGATGGCCGACTGCGAGCGGGGGCTCGGCCGGCCGGAGAAGGCACTGGACATGGCCGGTGCCCCGGAGGTGCACAAGCTGGACAAGGCCGGTCAGGTCGAGATGCGGCTCGTCGCCGCCGGCGCCCGGCGTGACATGGGTCAGCTGGACGCGGCCATCGTGACCCTGCAGAGCCCGGAGCTGGCCTCCAACTCGGTGCAGCCGTGGACCGCGCGCCTGCGCTACGCCTACGCCGACGCCCTGCTGGCCGCCGGCCGGGAGCCCGAGGCGCGGGAGTGGTTCGCGAAGGCCGTCGAGGCCGACCGGGACGGCAGCACCGACGCCTCCGACCGGCTCGCCGAGCTGGACGGCGTGGAGTTCACCGACGCCCTCACCGAGGACGAGGCCGACGAAGCCGACGAGGCTGATGAGGTCGCCGACGACGCTGTCGAGCCCGTCGAGCCCGTCGAGCCCGTCGCGCCCGTCGCGCCCGTCGAGCCCGTCGCGCCCGTCGAGTCCACGGACGCCTCGCCGGAGGACGGCGACAAGGACTGACGTCGGTCAACGACAAGAGGGCGGGCTCCCAAGGGGCCCGCCCTCTTGTCGTTGACGGTCGGCGCTCGGCTGCGCCCGTTCCGCCCGTTCCGCCCGGTTCAGAGCTCCAGCGCCCGCAGCACGAGCCCCGAGGCCGGTTTCGGACCGAACGACGTCGACTTGCGGGGCATCGTCACGCCCTGCCGGGCCAGGTCGCGAACGACCTCCTCGCGCACGGGGTGCATCAGGACCGCCGTACCGCCGTCGTGCTCGGCCTTCTCCACCGTCGCGGCCGTGTCGTGTATGTAGGCGATGTGGGCCGGTGAGTCCTCGGGGATGCGCCAGACGTGTTCGAGCAGCGTGGCGTGCAGGACCGTGGCGTCCAGGGCGCGCCAGGCGGCCGGGCGGTCCGCCGGGACGGTGCGGGCCAGCAGGTCCGGGTCGGGGCGGTCGAGCAGATGGAAGGCGCCGTCGCCGGCCAGCAGGAAGCAGTTGCCCGCGCGGGAGGCGTCTCCCAGGGCCGTCAGGGCGTCCGCCAGGGGCACCTTGAGGTGGCGTACCCGGAACAGGCCCTCCACCGCCCGCAGCGCGTCGGTGACCGGCAGGCCGTGCAGCAGGCGGTGGATGGCACGCACGCGCAGTGGATAGCGGGCGGTGTCGACCAGCAGGACCAGGCCGTAGTCCCAGGGGCTGGGGGAGGGGTGCTCCGCGCGCAGCCGCAGGTAAGTGGCCCAGCGGTGGTGGCCGTCGGCGATCAGGGCCTGGCGGCCGGCGAGGTCGGTCTGGACGTGGGCCAGCTCGTCGGGGTCGGTGATGGACCAGAGGCGGTGCCGGAAGCCGTCCTCGGTGGTGGTGGTCAGCAGGGGAGGCTTCTCCACCGTGCGTTCGACGACCTCCGCGGCCGTGCCGTCGCCCCGGTACGTCAGCAGCAGGGGTTCGAGGTTCGCGCGCGTGGCCCGCATCAGGGCGGCCCGGTCGGCGACCACGGGCGGCATGACGTCCTCGTGAGGCAGCACCACGCCCTCTCCGGGCTCCGAGACCCGCAGGGTGCCGATGATTCCGCGCTGGAGCATGCCGTCGCCGTCCCGCTGCTCGTACACGTACAGGCCGGGTTCCGGGTCGGCGGTGAGGATGCCCTCGTCGAGCCAGCGGCGGAGGGTGTCGGCGGCCTGTTCGGTGCGGGCGCTGGGGGTACCTGCCTGGGGCAGGATCAGCCGGACGATGTTGTGGGGGTCGGCCGACTGGAGGTGGTGCAGGCCGTCGGGCCGTACGACGACGTCGTAGGGAGGTGAAGTGACAGAAGCGAGGCTGCCGACCCGGTCCGGGTCGTAACGGAGGCCTCGGAACGGGGTGAGTTCCAGGCCGCGGCGCTGCGTTGCCTCCGGGTGACCTGCTGTGTTCATCCCGGCATCGTACGTGTGTCAGTGGCCTGGGGGATGATCGGGGGAAAGGCGAGTGAACGAGGAGCGATGTGGACATGAGCCAGCCAGTCAGGACGAGGCCCGAGGGCAGTGGGCGGCCCCTGAACGAGGCGTACGACACGGCGCTGCTCGACCTGGACGGGGTGGTGTACGCGGGCGGGAACGCGATCGCGCACGCGGTGGACTCGCTGGAGGCCGCCCGGACGGGCGGCATGCGTCTGGCGTACGTCACCAACAACGCGCTGCGCACCCCGGACGCGGTGGCCGGACACCTGACCGAGCTGGGCATACCGGCGGGCGCCGACGACGTCATCACCTCCGCACAGGCCGTCGCGCGGCTGATCAGCGAGCAGGTGCCGGCCGGGGCGCGGGTGCTGGTGATCGGCGGGGAGGGGCTGCGGGTGGCACTGCGTGAGCGCGGTCTGACGCCGGTGGAGTCGGCCGACGACGACCCGGCGGCGGTCGTGCAGGGCTACGGCGGGCCCGATCTGACGTGGGGGCGGTTCGCGGAGGCGTCGTACGCCGTCCGGCGGGGTGTGCCGTGGTACGCGTCCAACACCGATCTGACGATCCCGAGCGGACGGGGTATCGCGCCGGGCAACGGGGCGGCGGTGGAGGTCGTACGGATCGCGACCGGTGCCGAGCCGCAGGTGGCGGGCAAGCCGCTGCCTCCGATGCACCGCGAGACGGTCATCCGGACGGGTGCCGAGCGGCCGCTGGTGGTCGGGGACCGGCTGGACACGGACATCGAGGGCGCGTTCAACGGCGGGGTGGACTCGCTGCTGGTGCTGACCGGTGTCACCGACGGGGCACAGCTGCTGGCCGCGCCGCCGCGGCACCGGCCGACGTATGTGGACGCGGATCTGCGCGGGCTGCTCACCGGGCAGCCGGAAGTCACCCGGGAGGACGACGGTTTCCGCTGCGGCGGCTGGACGGCGACGGCCGGGACCGACCAGCTGGAGCTGGACGGTGACGGCGAGGCGCTGGACGGCCTGCGAGCGCTGTGCGCGGCGGCCTGGACGGCGGCTGGGGACGGCTCCTGCGCGCTGGACGGGCGCAAGGCGCTGGCCCGGCTGGGGTTGTGACGCCCCGACGGCGGCACCGTACGAGCGCGGGCCGAGGTGGTGCGGGGTGCCGGGGATCGAACTGGAGCCGAGGGTAGGCTAACCTAACCTCGTGTTGGTCGACAGCCCCCCGGAACCACGCGCGGAGACCGCCCCCGCGCCCCCGACCCGCCAGGCGGCCAGGGCCCTTGGGCTCCTGCTCTCGGTCGCGCTGCTGGCCCTCGTCGCTCTGGCGAGCATCGCGATCGGGGCGAAAAGCCTGTCACCGGGCCAGGTCTGGCACGGACTGTTCCACGACACGGGGACGTACGGCGACGTGGTCGTGGACGAGCGGCTCTCGCGTACGGTCCTCGGTCTGCTGGTCGGAGCCGCGCTCGGGCTCTCGGGCGCGGTGCTCCAGGCGCTGACCCGCAACCCGCTGGCGGACCCGGGCCTGCTCGGCATCAACGCGGGCGCCTCCGCCGCCGTCGTCACGGCCATCACCTATTTCGGCGTCACCAGCCTCACGGGCTATGTGTGGTTCGCGTTCCTGGGCGCCTCGGCGGTCGGCGCGCTGGTGTGGTTCCTCGGCGGCAGCCGGGGCGCCACTCCGGTGCGGCTGGCGCTCGCCGGCACGGCGGTCAGCGCGGCCCTGTACGGCTACCTCCAGGCAGTGATGATCACGGACGGCGCGGCCCTGGGGAAGATGCGCTTCTGGACCGTGGGTTCGCTGGTCTCGGCCGGCCACTCGACCATCACGCAGGTGCTGCCCTTCCTCGCGGCCGGCACGGTCCTCGCGCTCGCGCTGGCCCGGCCGCTGAACGCCGTGGAGATGGGCGACGACACCGCCCGCGCCCTCGGCGCGAACCTCAACCGCACCCGGGCGCTGGCCATGCTCGCCGCCGTGGTGCTGAGCGGTGCCGCGACCGCCGCCTGCGGTCCGATCGTCTTCGTCGGCCTGATGGTCCCGCACGTCGTGCGCTCCCTCACCGGCCCCGACCTGCGCTGGATCCTGCCGTACGCCACGGTTCTGGCGCCCGTGCTGCTGCTCGGCGCCGATGTCCTCGGCCGGGTCGTGGCCCGCCCCGCCGAGCTTCAGGTCGGCATCGTCACCGCGATCATCGGCGGCCCGGTCTTCATCTTTCTCGTACGACGGCGGAGGACGGCCCAGCTGTGAAGACCCGCTCCACGAGCCGTGCCGTACGCACCCCCGGCGGGCTCTCCCTGCGCCTGGACGCGCGTGCCCTCGTCGTCGTCCTCCTCCTGCTGGCCGCCGCCTGCGCCGCCGGTGTGGCCCTGATCGGCACCGGCGACGCGAGGATCCCGGCGGCCGACGTGCTGCGGACGCTCGCCGGGAACGGCACCGCCTACCAGGACTTCATCGTCAACGAACTGCGGCTGCCGCGCGTCCTCGTCGGCCTGCTGGTCGGTGCCTCGCTCGGCCTGGGCGGCGCGCTGTTCCAGTCCGTCTCCCGCAATCCGCTCGGCAGCCCGGACGTGCTCGGCCTGTCGCAGGGCTCGACGGCCGGCGCGCTGACCGTCATCGTGCTGATGTCCGGCAGCGCCGCCCAGGTGACCGTGGGCGCGCTGGCCGGCGGCCTGGCGACCGGTCTGGCCATCTATGTGCTCGCCTGGAAGCAGGGTGTGCACGGGTACCGGCTGGTGCTGGTCGGTATCGGCGTCAACGCGGTCATGACGGCGGTCAACGGCTATCTGCTCACCAAGGCCGACCTGGTCGACGCGACACGCGCGGTGGTGTGGATGACCGGCTCGCTGGCCGGGCGGGACTGGGACCAGGTCTGGCCGTTGCTCGGGCTGTGTGCCGTCCTGCTCCCGCTGGTCCTCGCCAACGCCCGCGGACTGCGGATGACGGAGATGGGCGACGACATCGCGAACGCGCTCGGTGTGCGGGTGCAGCGGGTCCGGCTGCTGCTGATGGTCTCCGCCGTACTGCTCACCGCCGCGGCCACGGCCGCCGCGGGCCCCGTCAGCTTCGTCGCGCTGACCGCGCCGCAGCTCGCCCGCCGCCTGACGCGCTCGCCGGGACCGAACCTGGTGCCCTCCCTCTGCATGGGCGCGGCCCTGCTGGTCGCCGCCGACTGGGCGTCGCAGCGCGTCTTCGGCGCCGACCAGCTGCCCGTCGGCGTGGTGACCGGCGTCCTGGGCGGCGCCTACCTGCTGTGGCTGCTGGTCACCGAGCGGCGGGCGGGCCGGATATGAGCGGCACGAACACGAACACCCCTGGGAGCACTGTGAACCGCCTGCGCGCAGAGAACGTCACCCTCGCCTACGACCAGCGCGTCATCGCCGAGCAGTTGTCGGTGGAGATCCCCGACAACTCCTTCACGGTGATCGTCGGGCCGAACGCGTGCGGCAAGTCCACACTGCTGCGGGCGCTGTCACGGATGCTCAGGCCCAGCCAGGGCCGGGTGCTGCTGGACGGGCAGGCCATCCAGTCGATGCCCGCGAAGAAGGTCGCGCGCACCCTCGGCCTGCTGCCGCAGTCGTCCGTCGCGCCCGACGGCATCACGGTCGCCGACCTCGTCGGCCGGGGCCGCTACCCGCACCAGGGCCTGCTGCGCCAGTGGTCGGCGCAGGACGAGCGGGTCGTCCAGGAGTCGATGCGGCAGACCGGGGTCGCGGAGCTGGCCGGGCGGTACGTGGACGAGCTGTCCGGCGGGCAGCGGCAGCGCGTGTGGATCGCCATGGCGCTCGCCCAGCAGACCCCTCTGCTGCTCCTGGACGAGCCGACCACCTACCTGGACATCCAGCACCAGATCGACGTCCTCGACCTGTGCGCCGAACTGCACGAGACCCAGGGCCGCACCCTGGTCGCCGTCCTGCACGACCTCAACCACGCCGCCCGCTACGCCACCCACCTCATCGCCCTGCGCGGCGGCACGGTGATCGCCGAGGGCGCCCCGAACGACATCGTCACGGCCGAGCTGGTCGAGGAGGTGTTCGGGCTGCGCTGTCAGGTCATCGACGATCCGCAGACGGGGACTCCGCTGGTGGTGCCGGCCGCGCGGAAGGCCCGGGCGGAGCGGGTCACGGCTGCCTGACGAGCCCCGTGCGGCCCCCCTGCGGCCCGGTCGGCCGGGCGCCTACAGCAGCTTCCTGAGCCGGAACAGGTCCAGCAGGCTCGCCTCCAGCCGGACCCGGCCGCCGCCCCAGGCGGTCGCGAAGTTCAGCTCGCCGTCCACCAGGGCCACCAGGTCGTCCCCGGCCATGGAGAGCCTGATCCGTGCCTTGTCCCGCGGCGGTCCGGGGTGGGTCTCGTCCACCTCGATCCGGCCGCCGGTCATCCGGCCGGCGAAGGTGACGTCCAGGTCCGTGATGTGGCAGCTCACCGAGCGGTCCAGCGCGGCGGCCTCGCGTACCCCGCCCTCGGCGCCCTGCATGTTGTCCGACAGCTTCCCCAGTGCGGCGCGGCACTCCTCGATCGTGGCCATCGCCCACGACGGTACCCCAGCGGTTCGAGGTAGCGTCTGGGCATGAGCGAGTCCGTGTCCGAGCCCCTCGCGGAAGCCGTGGCCGAGTCCGGGTCCGAGTACGACCCCGCCGCCCCGGCTCCCCTGAACGTCCCGCGCACCCCCACCGGCCACGCCGAGGTGGACGCGCAGCTGGAGCGGCTGGCCGATGCCGACCACCTCGCCACCGACGGCCATGTCGAGGTGTACGAGGATGTACACAGGGGGCTGCGTGACGCGCTCACCGCGCTCGACGCCCGCCCGGGACCTCCGGCGCCCCCAGCACAGCACGGGAACAGGAGCTGAACCGAACGTGGCAGGAGTCGCACGCCGCCGTCTGGACGCGGAGCTGGTCCGCCGGAAGCTCGCCCGCTCGCGCGAGCACGCCAGCCAGCTGATCACCGCCGGGCGGGTGACCGTCGGCAAGACCGTCGCGACCAAGCCGGCCACCCAGGTGGAGTCGGCGGCGGCGATCGTCGTCCAGACCGACGACGCCGATCCCGACTACGTCTCCCGGGGCGGCCACAAGCTGGCCGGCGCGCTGGAGGCCTTCGTGCCGATGGGGCTCGTCGTGGCGGGCCGGCGCGCGCTGGACGCCGGCGCGTCCACCGGCGGCTTCACCGACGTCCTGCTGCGCGCGGGCGCCGCCCGCGTCGTCGCGGTGGACGTCGGCTACGGACAGCTCGCCTGGTCGCTCCGGAGCGATGAACGCGTCACCGTCAAGGACCGTACGAACGTACGCGAGTTGACGCTTGAGGCGATCGATGGGGAACCTGTGGATCTTGTCGTGGGCGATCTGTCCTTCATTCCGCTCGGGCTGGTGCTGCCCGCCCTGAAGCGGTGCGTGACGCCGGACGCCGATCTGGTGATGATGGTCAAGCCGCAGTTCGAGGTGGGGAAGGAGCGGCTCGGCAGCGGGGGTGTCGTACGGAGTCCGCAGCTGCGGGCGGAGGCCGTGCGGGGAGTGGCCGAGAAGGCGTGGGAGCTGGGGCTCGGGGTGCGAGGGGTCACCGCCAGTCCGCTGCCCGGGCCCTCGGGGAACGTCGAGTACTTTCTCTGGTTGCGGGCGGGGGCACCCCAGGTGGACCCGGCCGACGTCGAACGTGCAGTGGCGGAGGGGCCGCGTTGACACAGAACCTGGCGCGTACTGTTTTCCTGCTCGCCCACACCGGGCGGCCCGCGGCGATCCGCAGCGCGGAACTCGTCGTCAAGGGCCTGCTGCGGCATGGCATCGGGGTGCGGGTGCTGGAGGAGGAGGCGCGCGACCTGCCGCTCCCGGATGAGGTGGACCTCGTCAAGGAGGCGACCGCGCAGTGCCTGGACGGGTGCGAGCTGCTGATCGTGCTGGGCGGTGACGGCACGCTGTTGCGCGGGGCCGAGTTCGCGCGGGCCTCCGGGGTGCCGATGCTCGGCGTCAACCTCGGGCGCGTGGGGTTCCTCGCGGAGGCCGAGCGGGACGACCTCGACCGGGTGGTGGACCGGGTGGTGGCGCGGTCGTACGAGGTCGAGGAGCGGATGACCGTCGACGTCGTCGTGCACCGCAACGGCGACATCGTGCACACCGACTGGGCCCTGAACGAGGCGGCCGTGCAGAAGGCCGGCGCCGAGAAGCTGCTGGAAGTCGTCCTGGAGATCGACGGGCGGCCGGTGACGGGCTTCGGCTGCGACGGGGTCGTGCTGTCCACCCCCACCGGATCCACCGCGTACGCCTTCTCCGCCGGGGGACCGGTGGTCTGGCCGGAGGTGGAGGCCCTGCTGATGGTGCCGATCAGCGCGCACGCGCTGTTCGCCAAGCCGCTGGTCACCTCGCCGGACTCGGTGCTCGCGGTGGAGGTGCTGCCGCACGTCCCGCCGGGCGTGCTGTGGTGCGACGGGCGGCGGACGGTCGAGCTGCCGCCGGGGGCCCGGGTGGAGGTGCGCCGGGGTGCCGTGCCGGTGCGGCTGGCCAGATTGCACCATTCGTCGTTCACGGACCGGTTGGTGGCGAAATTCGCGTTGCCCACCACCGGGTGGCGGGGAGCGCCGCACCACTCCTCGGAGTGAGAAGGGCGGCCCATGTGCGTTCGCCACCCCGGACCTCGTATGGTCTGTTCCGTGTTGGAGGAGATGCGGATACGGTCGCTCGGGGTCATCGACGATGCCGTCGTCGAGTTGTCGCCGGGGTTCACCGCCGTCACCGGTGAGACGGGTGCGGGCAAGACCATGGTGGTCACCAGCCTGGGGCTGCTGCTCGGTGGCCGGGCCGACCCGGCGCTCGTGCGGATCGGGGCCGAGAAGGCGGTCGTGGAGGGGCGGGTCGCCGTACCCTCCGGCACCGCCGCCGTCGTACGCGCCGAGGAGGCCGGGGCCGAGCTGGACGACGGGGCCCTGCTGATCAGCCGCACCGTCTCCGCCGAGGGCCGCTCCCGGGCGTACCTGGGCGGGCGCAGCGTGCCCGTCGGGCTGCTCGCCGAGCTGGCCGACGACCTGGTGGCCGTGCACGGGCAGACCGACCAGCAGGGGCTGCTGAAGCTGTCCCGGCAGCGGCAGGCGCTCGACCGGTACGCGGGTGACGCCGTCACCGTGCCGCTGGACAAGTACACGGAGGCGTACCGGCGGCTGCGGGCCGTCTCCGCCGAACTGGACGAGATCACCACGCGCGCGCGGGAGCGGGCGCAGGAAGCCGACATGCTGCGGTACGGGCTCGACGAGGTCGCCGCCGTGGAGCCGCGGGCCGGTGAGGACGTGGAGCTGGCCGAGGAGGCCGAGCGGCTGGGCCATGCCGAGGCGCTGTCGTCCGCGGCGACGGCCGCCCACGCCGCTCTCGCGGGCAACCCGGAGGACCCCGAGGGGATCGACGCCGCCACGCTCGTCGCGGGCGCCCAGCGGGCCCTGGAGGCCGTGCGGTCGCACGATCCGGCGCTCGCCGCGCTCGCCGACCGGATCGGGGAGATCGGCATCCTGCTCGGCGACGTGGCGGGTGAGCTGGCGGGTTACGCCGACGATCTCGACGCCGACCCGCTGCGGCTGGCCGCGGTGGAGGAGCGCCGGGCCGCGCTGACCGCGTTGACGCGCAAGTACGGCGCGGACGTGAACGCCGTCCTCGCCTGGGCCGAGCAGGGCGCCACCCGGCTCACCGAGCTGGACGGCGACGACGAGCGGATCGGGGAGCTGACCGCCGAGCGGGACGCGCTCCGCATCGAACTGGGCGGCCTCGCGCAGGCGTTGACGGACGCGCGGACCGAGGCCGCCGAGCGGTTCGCCGCGGCGGTGACCGCCGAGCTGGCCTCGCTGGCCATGCCCCACGCGCGGGTGTCCTTCGACATCCGGCAGACCGAGGACGGCGAGGGCGTCGAGGTCGGCGGCCGGACGGTCGCCTACGGCCCGTCGGGCGTGGACGAGGTCGAACTGCTGCTCGCCCCGCACCCGGGCGCCCCGCCGCGGCCCATCGCCAAGGGCGCCTCCGGCGGTGAGCTGTCCCGCGTGATGCTCGCCGTCGAGGTCGTCTTCGCGGGGACGGACCCCGTGCCGACGTATCTGTTCGACGAGGTCGACGCCGGTGTCGGCGGCAAAGCGGCGGTCGAGATCGGCCGGCGTCTGGCGAAGCTCGCCAGGACCGCGCAGGTCGTCGTGGTCACCCACCTGCCCCAGGTCGCCGCGTTCGCCGACCGGCAGCTGCTGGTGGAGAAGACCAACGACGGGTCGGTCACGCGCTCCGGCGTGAAGGTGCTGGAGGGCGAGGAACGCATCCGCGAGCTGTCCCGCATGCTGGCCGGTCAGGAGGACTCCGAAACGGCCCGCGCGCACGCGGAGGAACTGCTGGCGACGGCGCGCGCGGATCTCTGACGGAAGAGCGCGGATCTCTGACGGAAGAGCGCGGATCCCTGACCGAAGAGCGCGGATCCCTGACGGAAGAGACGGCGCCCGGGGGCCGGACGGTCGTCACGGGAAAGCCCGGCTCCTTGCCGCCGGCCGAGGACTGAGCCGGCCCGGGACCGGCCGGCGACGCCATCAGTGAGGCAGGGTGACGAGCCCCGTCTCATAGGCGGTGATGACGAGCTGGACCCGGTCCCGGGCGCCCAGTTTGGTGAGCAGCCGTGAGACGTGCGACTTGGCGGTGGCCACGGTGATGAAGAGGTCTGCGGCGATCTCGGTGTTCGACCTGCCGCGTCCGACCAGGGTCAGCACTTCCCGTTCCCGCTCGGTGATGCCCTCGACCGGCCGTGGGGGGCGCTCCGGGACAGTCGCCGGCCGCCCGATGAAGTCAGCGATCAGACGGCGCGTCACACCCGGCGCGATCAGTGCGTCGCCGGCGGCGACCACGCGGACGGCCGCGAGGATGTCGTCCAGCGCCATGTCCTTGACCACGAAGCCGCTCGCGCCGGCTCGGAGGGCGCCGTAGACATGGTCGTCCTCGTCGAAGGTGGTGAGGACGAGGACGCGTGTGGCTGCCGGACCGGCCGTGATCAGGCGGGTGGCCTCGATCCCGTCCATACCGGGCATCCGGATGTCCATGACCACGACGTCGGGGCCGGCATCCCTGACCAGTTGGACGGCCTCGGCGCCAGTGGCGGCTTCACCGACGACCTCCAGGTCGGGGTGGTCGGCCATGATCACACGTAGACCGGACCGAACCAGCGGCTGGTCGTCGGCGAGCACCACACGGACGGTCATCGGGCCTCCACCGGAACGTCGAAGGGTGCGGGCAGCGGCAGCCGGGCCGTCACCCGGAAGCCGCCCTCAGGGCGCGGCCCGATGCTGAGGTGGCCGCCCAGCAGACCGACTCGCTCCCGCATCCCGATGAGGCCGAAGCCGTGGTCCGAGCCGTCACCGGAGGCGCCGCGCCCGTCGTCGACGACCTCCACGGACAGTTCCTCGTCTCCGTAGTCGATGGCCACCCGGCAACGCCCGGTGCCCGCGTGCCGGACCACGTTGGTCAGCGCCTCCTGCACGATGCGGTAGGCGGACAGGTCGATGTCGGCCGGCACGGGACGCTGCTCCCCGCTGCAGCGCACCTGGACTCGTACCCCCGCGCCCGCGGTCGCTGCTGCCAGCTGTTCGATGCCCGCCAGCCCCGGCGAGGGTGAGAGCGGTGACTGTTCCGAGGTGGTCGCGCCCCCGTCGGCCTGACGGAGCGACACCAGCGTGCGCCGAAGGCCCGACAGGGTCTCTCTGCTGGTGGCCTCGATGGCGCGCAGGGCCTCGCGCGCCTCCGCCGGCTGGGTCTGCATGACCCGGCTGCCCACACCGGCCTGGATCGCGATGATGCCGATGCTGTGCGCGACCATGTCGTGCAACTCCCGTGCGATCCGCAGTCGTTCGGCGGTCACAGCCTCGGCCACCTCCTGTGCCCGCAGCGCCACTGCGTGCTCTCGACGCTCGCGACTCAGCAGACCGGCCATGCAGGACGCAGCCATCGCGAGGAGGGCGATCATCCCGTTGACGGCCAGGCCGTCCCCATGCGCGAAGCCGCCGATCACCAGGAGTTGCACGGTGAAAGACACGGCCGCGGCAACAGTCGAAGCGCGCCGTGCGCACGTGGCGACGATGAAGCCCAGCACGAGGTCCACTGCCAGATACGACAGGAACTGGCCCTGGTACGACGCTGCCCGGCTCTCATGGCCGGGACTCGGAGGGCCCGCCACCACAGCAGTGGATCCGATGAGTGCCATGGCCAGAGCCAGCAGCGGCATCCGTCGCACCACACCGACGAGCAGGCTCACAGCCAGCAGCGCCCCGACACCGTGGACCGTGCCCGACGCCCGCGGCGCGGCCCCCACCAGCAGACCCACCACGAGGAGGTAGGAGGGACCCCCCGCCCAGGCCACAGCCTTGGTTCTCGTCATCGGCGGTGTGCCCTCCCGGGAACGAGGCCCGGGTGCGCCACGCGCGCAGGCAACGGAATGGTCGTCATGGGGTTCACGCCGCGAGACTAACCGGGCCACCAGCAGCGCGGCATCAGCCCGGGGACGTACGCCCACGGTTCAGTCCGGCCGCACGATCACCGCCCACGGCCCCATGCCCGGACGGGGCTCCTCTCGGCAGTGTGGGTGCCGTGATCGAAGTCAGTGAACTCACCAAGCGCTACGGCGGCAAGGCGGCCGTCGACCATCTGTCCTTCACCGTGCGGCCGGGCCAGGTCACCGGATTCCTCGGCCCCAACGGAGCGGGCAAGTCCACCACCCTGCGGATGATCCTCGGCCTGGACGCGCCCACCACCGGCTCCGCCACCGTCAGCGGCGTCCCCTTCCACCGCCACCCACGCGGGCTGCGGCACGTCGGTGCCCTCCTCGACGCCGGACAGGTCCACGGTGGACGCAGCGCTGCGGTCCACCTGTCCGCTCTGGCCCGCAGCAACGGCATTTCGCGGCGCCGGGTGAGTGAGGTGCTGGAGGAGGTGGGGCTGGCCGAGGCGGCGAACCGCCGCGTCGGCGGATTCTCCCTCGGCATGAAGCAGCGCCTCGGCATCGCCACCGCCTTGCTCGGCGACCCGCCCGTGCTCATGTTCGACGAGCCGATCAACGGCATGGACCCAGAGGGCGTCCTCTGGGTACGCCGGCTCTTCCGACGCCTGGCCACCGAGGGACGCACGGTCTTCCTCTCCAGCCACCTGATGTCGGAGATGGAGAACACCGCCGACCAGCTGGTCGTCATCGGCCGGGGCCGCCTCATCGCCGCCGAGTCGGTACGGGACTTCGCGGCCCGTGGCACCCGTGGCAGCGTTGTGGTGGGGACACCGAAGGCCGCCAAGCTGGCAGCCGTGCTGACCGCGGCGGGCGCCTCGGTCGAGCCGGATGGCTCGACCGGCGCCGGGAAACTCGCCGTGACCGGGCTCCCGGCCGACCGGGTCGGGGCGCTCGCCTTCGAGAACAGTATCCAGCTGAACGAGCTGACCACCCGCACCGCCTCACTGGAGGCGGCCTTCATGGAACTCACCGCGGACAGCACCGAATACCAGGCAGGACAGCCCCGATGACCACGTTCACCTCCGCCCCCCGGACCACCCCCGTCACCGCGCCGCCCGCCCGCTTCCGCGACCTGCTCGCCTCCGAGTGGATCAAGACACGGTCCCTGCGGTCCACACCGTGGACGATCGCACTCACCCTCCTGTTCGTCATCGGGTCCACCGCCGTGGCCACGCTGGCGGACAAGGCCGCGCCCTCCGGCCCCGCCGATTTCCGGCCCTACGACGCCTATCCGCCGGCCGGCTACTGGACGCTGATCCTCGTCGCCGGCAGCATGGGCGCCCTCACCGTCGTGAGCGAATACAGCAGCGGGCTGATCCGCACCACCACCGTGGCCGTCCCGGCCCGCGGCTCGGTCGTGCTGGCCAAGGCAGCCGTCACCGCCGCGCTGTGGACCGCGGTCGGCACGGCCGCCTCCACCGGTTCCTTCCTGGTTTCCCAGGCCGTCCTGGACGGGCAGCATGCCGCGCTTCCGGTCACCCACCCCGGTGTCTTCCGGGCGCTGGTGGCGTCCGCGTTGCTGGCTCCGGTCTGCGCCCTGGTCGGTCTGGGTCTCGGTGTTCTGCTCCGGCATGCCGCCGGAACCATGGTCACCAGCGTCTTCACCCTGGTGATGCTGCCCCCCATGTTCTCGGAGAGCAGCCGCTGGTCGGCGGACGTCAAACACGCGCTGGTGTCGGCCGCCTGGAACCGCCTGATCCAAACCTGGGAGCCTGAGACCGGGCGCCTGGGCTACACCGCCACGGTCCCCGGCTCCTGGATCGTGTACACGCTCTGGCCGCTGATCACGGTCGCACTCGCCGTTCTCGTCGTGAGGCGCCGTGACGTGTGAGCGCTACCGGCTGTTCCGCTGGTCCAAGCGCCGCCAATTGCATCAGATGCGAATTCATGCCGGTACGCGAATCGGCCTGTGCGGAGGCGTCAACCGTGCTGCGATCCCGTGGAGTTGGGCACCTGCGTCACCGGTGACGATAGCTGTGGACAGGGTCTTGTCGCCACTCTCCCAGGGGGCTGACCTGCGGGTCCTCGGGCGGTTCGCATAGGATGCGATTTTCTCGCATCTGATGCGAGTCACGGAGAGTGGTGGATCGGTGGGGTTCAACGGTTCGATACCGGGGGCGGCGAGACTGCTCCTGGTGGACGGGGTCGCTCTGTTGCGGCCGGAGGAACAGGTCTTCACGGCGATGCTGACCGGGTTCGCCAATCAGCAGCTGGCGCGGAACCTGGCCCGCACGACCGTGGAGGGCCGGGAGAACACGGTGAAGGCGTTCACCGCGTACGTGAACACCTACCCGTGGAACTGGACGCCGGCGATGGTCGACGAATGGCTCGGCGATCTGCGCTCGCTGCGCGACCTGAAGCGCTCGACGATCCGTTCGTATTCCGAGGCCGTCCGGTCCTTCTGCCACTTCGTGACCGACCCCCTCTATGAATGGGCCGCGACCTGCGAGGAACGCTTCGGCACCCACCCGGTCCAGGTGGTGCACGAGTGGAACACCGCGGTGCACGTCCAGGACAACGAGTCCGACCCGAAGAAGCGCGCGTTCACCAAGGCTGAACTGCACGCCTTCTTCGCCCACTGCGACGATGAGGTCGCCCGCATCCGCTCGCTGGGCCGAAAGGGCTGGCTGCCCGCGTTCCGCGACGCCACCGTGTTCAAGACCGCCTACGCCTACGGAACCCGACGCAACGAGACACGGATGCTCGACGCGGCCGACTTCGGCCGGAACCCGCACGGGGTCGAGTTCGGTGAGTTCGGCCGGTGCCAGGTGCGGTTCGGCAAGGCCAAGAAGGGCTCGCCGCCCAAGCGCCGCGGGGTGCTGACCGTGTTCGGCTGGACCCCGGACGTCCTGGACGAGTGGTTCACCGAGGTCCGGCCCCAGTTCGGGACCGACGGCAATCCGGCCGCCTGGCCGTCCGAACGGGGCCTGCGGATCGGCTGCCAGCGGATCAACTCCCGTTTCAAGGCATACCGCGAGGCCCTCGGCCTGGACGACGGACTGGACTTCCACTCGCTGCGAAGGTCCTACGTCACCCACCTGATCGAAGACGGCTGGGACCCCCGCTTCGTCCAGGAACAAGTCGGTCACGAGCACGCCAGCACCACCTCCATCTACACCTGCGTGTCCTCGGACTTCCGCACCCGCACCCTGCGCCGACACCTGGACGACACCATCGCCGCGGCCCTTCAGACCCGGAACGGGAGGAAGGCATGAAGCGCAAAGTCGGCTACACCTGGCGGCTGCGCGAGGTCATGGCCAAGCACCAGATCTTCACCGCCACCGAACTGGTCCCGCTGCTGCGTGAACGCGGGATCGACCTGTCCGCCTCCCAGGTCCACCGCCTGGTCTCCGGCACCCCGGAACGCCTGTCGTTGCAGGTCATGGCCGCGCTCTGCGACATCCTCTCCTGCACCCCGGCCGACCTGGTGGCCACCAGCGCCGAGAACGCGGGGGTCCGCAAGACCGCCACCGGCGACCTCCCGGCTCTGTCCGCGAGCGTCGCCAAGCTGCGGCCTCGCGCGGCCCGCATCCTGCCCGACGCATGAGCCGGACCTACGCCACCGACGAGCAGTACGAACGCTGGTTCCTGGCCGATTGCTGCCGCTGCGGACGCCGCAAGCACAAGGCCGGCCACTGGCCCGACGGATACATCTGCCGGACCTGCTCTGACCGAGCGGTGCGGACACGGGGCATCTGCCCAGGATGCGGCCAAGACCGGGCCCTTCCCGGTCTCCGCTCCGCCGACGGCGCCGCGATCTGCACGACCTGCGCCGGCTTCTCCCAGACCTTCGACTGTGCACGCTGCGGCTTCGAAGGGAAACTCCTGGGCGGGCGCCTCTGCGAACGCTGCACGCTCACCGACCGGCTCACCGCCCTCCTGGACGACGGCACCGGCCGTGTCCGTCCCGAACTGACCCCGCTGTTCGACCTGCTGGTGGCGATGGACAAGCCCAGCAGCGGGCTGGCCTGGCTGGCCCTGCGCCACGATCAGCCGGGAAACGCCTCTGAGCGACTGCGGCAGCTCGGCCTCGGGCAGATACCGCTGACCCACGACGCCTTCCATGAGCTCCAGCCATGGCGGTCAGCCGCCCACCTGGAAGAACTCCTGATGACAAGCGGAGTCCTGCCCGCCGCCGACAAGTACATCTGCTCCTTCCAGCGCTGGCTGCCCGGTCATCTGGCCGACATCGCCGACCCCGAACACGCCAAGACGATCAAACTCTTCGCGACCTGGCGCGTCCTTCCCCGACTGCGGGCACGAGCCGACCGGAGCCACATCACACCCAGCATCCGCCGCTTCGCCGCCGAGCAGATCAAGTACGCGACCGCCTTCCTCCAATGGCTCGGAGAGCGGCACACCACCCTCGCCTCTTGCGGCCAGATCGACATCGACGCCTGGTGGGCCGAGAACAGCGAGCACGGCCGCAACTGTTCGAGGGCCTTCCTCAACTGGGCCATGCAGAGCCGCCACTGCCGACGCTCCCTCTCCATACCCACGATGAAAGCCACCCGACGAGCCGCGCTGAGCGAAGACGAACGCCTGGACACCCTCGGCCGGCTGCTGACCGACCCGGACACACCGAAGAACCTCCGCGTCGCCGGCGTCATCGTGCTCCTCTACGCACAGCCCCTCACCCGGATCGTCCGGCTCACCGTCGACGACGTGGTCCACGACGGAGAAGCAGTACTTCTCCGGCTCGGGGAACCGGCCTCACCCATCCCCGAGCCAGCCGCTTCCCTGCTGCTCGACTACATCGCCGACCGCGACCACATGAACACCGCCACCAACCAGGCATCCCCCTGGCTGTTCCCCGGCCGCCGGGCGGGCCAGCCCTTCCGCCCCGACCACCTGTCCGCACTCCTCAACGAGATCGGCGTCCCGGTGGCCGCCGCCCGCGGCGCCGCCATCCGACAACAACTCCTTGAGATGCCCGCTCCCGTCGTCGCGGACGCTCTCGGATACCACGACAAGACCACCAGCCGCCTCGTTAGAGAAACCGGCGGGACGTGGAGCCGATACGCCCCTGGAGATCACACACGGTCACCATCTGGCTGGGTTCCCCGGGGAATCGGCAACAGCTGAAAGCGAGCCGACCACAATCAGACACAAGTCAAGGCAGCCGTTGACCGGACGCACCCTCGGTTGCACAAAACCGCTCGCGGTCGGCAGCCACCGGCGCGATGCTGTCACGATGCCTGCAGAGACCGCTTACCACGACGAAGTCGGCGACTACTTCGCAAGGAACGCCGACACCAGCCCCTACAACGCACACACCGACCGGCCGGCGATGCTCGCGCTAGCGGGGGATGTTGCCGGGCTGAAGATTCTCGATGTCGGCTGCGGGGCCGGGCACTACGCGGCCGAACTCCTGGCGGGGGGTGCCGAGGTAGTCGGAATCGACGGCAGCGCCACCCTGCTGAGTCACGCGCGGGAGCGATTGGGCGACCGGGCCGAACTGCGCATGCACGACGCGGAGAAGCCGCTGGACTTCATCGGCGACGCGTCGTTCGACGGAGTCGTATGCGCATTGATGCTCCACCACATCGCCGATCGGCCGCGTCTCCTCAGCGACATACGACGCGTCCTGCGTCCCGGAGGATGGCTGCTGGTCTCGACGACCCACCCGACGGCTGACTGGCGGAAATTCGGTGGCTCGTACTACGCCGAGGACTGGGTTGACCTCCCGCTCGCCGGGGGGCCGTTGGCAGTCCACTACCAGCGCATGCCGCTGGAAACGTTCCTGAACGAGCTACTGGCCGCCGGATTCATGCTTGAAAGGCTCATCGAGCCTCGCCCGACGCCCGGCCTGCGAGAACTCGACGAAACGGCCTACAACAAGCTCCACCAGGCTCCGTGCTTCCTTGCTGTCAGGCTCCTGCGGCCCTGACAACACGCAATCCCTGCCTCCCGGCGAACGCGCACAGTCACTGCCGCGTCTCCCAAGGGGCAGAACTGGCGACAGTTGAATACGCGAGCCCACCAGTACCGAGGCCGGACACGGGCAGGCATGGCGTGCCGCGGAACACGCTAGATGCACACCGTGTGCCGGTAAGGGGCCGTTCGTGCGCCCCCGTCGGCGCGGGGAGCGTCCAAACACAATCATAATGACTCTGCGTGCACGGTTACTTACTAAGGGTTATGAATGGGAAGGCCCCTCATGAACCTCGCCTGCACGCGCGCCGGTCACCGACTCGCCGGTACGGCCGCCCTCATCGCCGCGGCCGTACTCGCCGTCGTCCCCGCGCATCCCGCCGCCGCACAGGATCCCTTCCGGATCGAGACTTCCGCCGGGGGATGCCTGGAAATCGCTGACGCCAGTACGCGCAACGACGCCCCGCTCCAGCAGTACCGCTGCCTCGGCACGGACAACCAGCTCTTCACGACGCAAGACGCCGGAGACGGCTTCGTCAGGATCAAGACCTTCGCCGGCAAGTGCCTGGAAGTCTTGGACAGCGATCCGCCCTTCGACGACTCGATCGTGCAGGGGGACTGCGACACCCGCTACACCTTCCAGGAGTTCGGCATCCACGACCTAGGCGACGGCACAGTCGGGATCGAGGCCCACAACCTTCTGTTCTGGGGCGTCGAAGAGGGACACCCCGGACTCCTCGCCCCGGTCGTGCTGACCAGCCACGCCCAGGAATTCACACTCGTCAACTGACCCCCGCGCCCGCCTTCACGTCCGGCGCTCACCAGTACTTCTGACCGTCCCTGGCCGGGGCCGCCGAACCATCATCCAGTCCGGCGAACCCGGCCTTCCGCAACCAGACCCGGCCCGTCCCGGCCCCCGAGCCGCAGCCGCCGCGCTCGTCGCCACATCAGGCAATATCCCGTGCCAGACGCGCCGCGAGTCGCTGTTGATCAGCCCCAGGGTCTCTTTCTGGTCCTTGAGCTCCTGCGGCGTCATCGTCATGCCCTGAGCGTATGGACGCGGTCCAGCTGCGTGGTCGCGGTGCGCGAGGCCGACGGTGGCCCGGGATCGTTCCGAAACGAGCAGCGGCCCCGGGCGAGGAAGCCGGGGCCGCTGTCGAGCGGTGCAGAGCGTCCGGGTCAGGCAGAGCTCACGACGATGCCGCTGACGCACGTCATCCTCATGATGGCGACGGGGTACTGGTGCAGGTAGGGAGCGGGCGTCGCGCTGCACCGCAACTGGGAAGGCCGCGCCCCAGCCTCGATCCGCAACTGGACCGCACGAGACATGGACACGGCCCTGTACTGGCTCAACCACCCCACCAACACCAGTACCAGCGCATACGAACACTCAACGAACCTGATCACCATGCGGAGAAACTGACCACACATGGCCAAGACTCACTCCACCTGACAAAGCGCCAGCTCAGCACAGGAGCCCAAGCCCTCATTCCCTCCGTCACCGAGCCGTAACAACCGGGGCATGAAGCGCTACCACCACCAGGCACCAAACTGATCAGCCCAGGCGAACCCACGAACTACCGGTCAGAAACACCGCTCCTGGGCACTGACAGCGCGGCAGGAGCCGGATCAGCCACAACAAAACCCGACAACCGGACAATGAGACGGTATGGGTCCATGGCCCAGCCGTGGGCCGCGCTGAAGTGGCGCGCGATCCTCGCCCACCGCAGCGAGGTTGCCCGCGTAGGGCCTCTGCCCGGCCTCCTCGCCTGCCTGCCCGAAGCCGAACGCAACAAGATCATCCACACCGAGTTCTTCACCCGGCCCTCCCCGGCCCCCGCGCCGGGCGACCCTCACCGGCTCATCGCCTGACTGGCCCACGCCCCACCCCTATCGAATCCGCGGGCACGGAGCTGCTCCGGGTCAAGAATTGGATCCCTTGTGGATCTCTTTCGGCAAGGAGGGTGGACGAGGGATCGGGCCCGGGACGATCGTGAACGACATGAGCGACCAACGCGTTGTCCCTGTCGCGGCCCATGAGCCGCCCTACTACGCCGTCGTCTTCACCTCCCTGCGCACCGAGGCGGACGGCGGATACGGCGAGACCGCCCAGCGCATGGGCGAGTTGGTGAAGGAGGTTCCCGGGTTCCTCGGCGAGGACTCCGCCCGCACGCCCGGCGGGCTCTCCGTCACCGTCGCCTACTTCCGGGATCTGGCCGGGATCGAGGAATGGCGCAACCACACCGAGCACCAGGCCGCCAAGGCGTACGGGCGCGAGCACTGGTACGAGCGGTACTCCCTGCACATCGCCAAGGTCGAGCACAGCCACGGCTTCGAGCGGGGCGGCGCATGACCGCAGGAAGCGAAGCGGACGAGATCCGCAGGTTCTGGAAGCGGCTCCTGCATCGAAACCATGCTCGGCGACGAAAGCACACAGGTTCATCAATTACATCGAAGTGGCCTACATCGCGCCGGTGAACGAGGCTCAGTCGACCTGGCAGGAGCTGCTCGTCCGAACCGCTGGGTGGCCGTCCCACTCCTTCGAGGCCACCATCGCACGCCACCACAGAGGAGCGCACGAAGTGAACACATGGACTTGACAGGGAACGGTGTTCTTGTGTCCATGAGACGCGGATTTCCGGCGGGCCCGCGGTGCTGTGGGCGGGACTCCCCCTGGACTCTCCGATCCGGACCGGGCCCGGCGGCGAGCCGAAGTGGTACCGGACCTACCCCACCCTGCGCCGCGGCTTCTGTCCCGACTGCGGCACGTATCTGGTGTCCGTGGCCGACGGCTCCAGCACGGTCATGATGACCGGTTTCAGCCTCAACGACCAGAGCGGCATCGGACCGCTTGGCCACTCCTACCGCGAGAACGCCGCGCCCTGGATGCGCATCACCCTCGCGCCGGCCCCGGCACCCGACAGCAACGAGACCTCGGCGCCGGACGCGCGCCGGAGCGGAACCTGCTGACACCCCAAGGAGCCTGATACACCGCCGTTCGGATCGTCCTGATATCCGATCCTCCGCCCGTGGCGTACTGCTCGGCCCGGTGCCTGGACATGGCGCCAGCCTAGGATCGGCCGCTGACGAGCCACCGGTTGTGAGCGACGGTGGCGTGCATGCGGGCGTGGCGACGGGGCAGCGCATGACGGCTGTGGCCGGGATGTGCCATCGGGCTGCGGACCGGGCGCCTTGTAGGCGTCGGGCGAGGAGGTCGCGCCCGGCCAGGCGTTCGCGGCCTCCGGCGCCGAACGCTTCCCCGACGCGCGCCAGCGCGGACACCACCACGACGGTGGAGGACCGGGCTTGTGCAGCACCTCTAACAGGTCATCTCATTTGGCTTCTTCGGTAGCCTGCGGATGTGGGGATCGTTGAGCGGCTGGTGCCGGATGAGCTGTGGGAGTTGTTTCAGCGGGTGGTGCCGGAGGCGCCGACCCGTCCGCAAGGCGGCGGCCGGCGTCGGCACGGGGACCGGGAAGTGCTGGCGGCCATCGTGTTCGTCGCGACGTCGGGCTGCACCTGACAGCAACTGCCTTCCGCGTCATTCGGGCCGTCGGGAGCCACAGCCCATCGCCGGTTCGCGGAGTGGTCGAAGGCCAGGGTGTGGGCCAAGCTTCACCGCCTGGTCCTCGACGAGTTGGGTGCCCGCGGTGAGCTGGACTGGTCCCGCTGCGCGATCGACTCGGTGAACGTGCGGGCTCTGAAAAGGGGGAGCTGACAGGCCCGAATCCTGTGGACCGGGGCAAGTACGGCTCGAAGATCCACTTGATCACCGAGCGCACCGGACTGCCCCTGTCCGTCGGCATCTCCGGCGTCAACGTCCACGACAGCCAGGCCCTCATTCCGCTGGTACAGGGCATCCCGCCGGTCCGGTCGCGTCGCGGCCGACGGCGGCGCCGGCCGGGCAAGCTCCACGGCGACAAGGGCTACGACTACGACCACCTTCGGCGATGATTACGCGGCCGCGGCATCACACCACGCATCGCACACAAGGGTACGGACTCCAGCCAACGCCTGGGCCGGCACCGCCGGACCATCGAGCGCACTATGGCCTGGCTCGCGGGATGCCGACGCCTGCACCGACGCTACGAGCGCCAAGCCAGTCACTTCCCGGCCTTCACCAGCATCGCCTGCACCCTCATCTGCTACCGAAGACACACCAATTGAGACTGCTTGTAAGCCTCTTGCCCCTTGGTGTCCACGCCCCTAAGTTAAGCGCGCCATTAAGTCCATTTAACTGAACACTTAACGAGGTCGCCGTGACGCACCGCGCAAGACCACGTACACGCTGGATTACCGCCGCCACGACCCTCCTCGCCGCCGTCGCGGCGCTGGCCGGGGGTACGGGTTCGGAGACGGCCGAGGCGGCCGCCCCGGGACAACGCACCCAGCACATCGAGTACTTCCCCGGCCCCGCGGCCGAACCCCGCCAGGTGAGCGTCCAAGAACGACCGGCGGAGCACGACCAGGCGGCCCGCCGCCCGGCCCGTCAGGCCGCCGTCCCGGCGGTGCGGCCGCTGGAGCGGACCGGACCGGTCTCCGGGCGGCTCGACCTGGTCGTGATGGGCGACGGCTACACCGCCGACGAGCAGGGCGACTTCGCCGCCGACGCCGAGGAGAAGCTGGACGCGATCTTCGCCGTCGAGCCGTACCGGAGCTACCGGGGGCTGTTCAACGTCTGGCTCGTCGACACCGTCTCCGCCGAGTCCGGGGTCTCCGGCGACCCGACCGTTGACGTCGTGAAGGACACCGCGCTCGGTTCCGCCTTCTTCTGCGACGGCCTCGAACGCCTGCTGTGCGTCGACACCGACGCGGTCGCCCGGTACGCCAGCCTCGCCCCGGACGCCGACATCGTCTTCGTCGTCGCCAACTCCGCCAAGTACGGCGGTGCCGGCTACTCCACCGCCGACCTGCCGCCGACCTCTCCGTTCCACGGCGTGGCGACGATGTCCTCCGACAACGAACGGTCGTACCTCATAGGAGCCCATGAACTGGGCCACTCCATAGGCAAGCTGGCCGACGAGTACCAGTACCCGGGCTACGGCGCCTACCCCTACGCAGAGGAACCGGCCGCGGCCAACCTGACCCTCACGCGCGACCCGGCCAACACCAAGTGGAGCCGCTGGGCCGGTGTCCAGGACCCGACCGGCTCCATCGTCGGCACCTACGAGGGCGGCGGCTACTACGAGACCGGCATCCACCGTCCGACCGACACATCCCTCATGCGCAGCCTGGCGTCGACCGAGTTCAACGTCGTCGGGCGCGAGGCGATGATCGCCGGCTTCTACGCCGACGCGGACTCCCTGACTTCCCCTGTGCCCACCACCGAGCCGGTCCGCGGGAACCGGCCGATCCCGGTGCGCCTCGCCCCGCTGACCGGCCTCGCCGACCTCCACCTCACCTGGTACGTGGACGGCAGGGAGGTGCCCTGGGCGGCCGGCGCCCGCGTGGTGACGCCGCACGCGCTGGGCGTCCACGGGCACGGTCACCGGGTTACGGCCACCGTGACCGACCGCTCGGCGACCCTGCGTAACCCCGTGGCCCTCGCCCGGGCGACCAACTCGCTGACGTGGACGATGCGCTAGGGCCTGTGTGATGTCGTGATCAACCTTTCCGAATCGGGTCCGTCTGGAAG
>NZ_JBEZBT010000077.1:0-25694 GCF_040647235.1 Streptomyces sp. NPDC042638 | reverse complement strand
TGGCCGCCGCGGCGCACGCGGCGGTCGTCGCCGCGGGCGCCCTGGCCCGGCCGCCGCAGGCCGGCCGTCACCTGTACGCCGACCTTGGCCCGCTGCGCGAACCGCTCGCCGCCCAGGGCGTCGGCGACGCACAGGAACTGGAGGACCTCCTGACCGCCCGGCTCGGCATGCCCGCGCCCGGCGGCCACCGCTTCGGCGACGACCTCGGGGCGCTGCGGGTACGGCTCGCCACCGGGCCCCTGCTGGGCGGCACGGACGAGGAACGCGCGGAATGCCTCACGTCACCCGAACCGTTGGAACTGCCACACGTGCAAAGCTCGTTGATCTCCTTGAGGTCGGTCTTCGACGATCTCCGCGACGACGCTCAGCGATGGGAGCCTCCTCGATGACGCAGCAGACGCAGCAGACGCATGAGCCCGGCCCGACCACGTCGACCACCACCACGACGACCACGACCGCGGCCACGGCGTCCACGGCCACGACGACCGCTGTACCCGGCACCCCGGCTCCCCCCGCGCCCCCCTTCCCCCCGCTGGCCGAGCCCCGCCCCCTCGGCGAACACCGGTTCTGGCCCCGCACGTTCCACGACCGGCTCACCGCGCCGCTGCCCGGTCTCAAGGCCCTCGCCCGCTTCGCCCGTGAAGGCGCCGTACGCCCCGGCCCCGAGGGCCTCGCCGACATCGCCCGCCTGCCGTACGAACCGGCACCGCTGCCCCGCGTCGACACCCGCGCCCTGGCCGTCACCTGGGCGGGGCACGCCAGCTGGATCGTCCGGCTCGGCGGACTCACCGTCCTCACCGACCCGGTCTGGTCCCGCCGCATCCTCGGCACCCCGGCCCGCATCACGCCCGTGGGCGTGCCCTGGGACGAGCTGCCCCGTGTCGACGCCGTCGTCATCAGCCACAACCACTACGACCACCTGGACGCCCCCACCCTGCGCCGGCTCCCGCGCGACACCCCGGTGTTCGTGCCGGCGGGCCTCGGCGCCTGGTTCCGCAGGCGCCGGTTCACCCGCGTCACCGAGCTGGACTGGTGGGAGGGGGCCGAACTCACGGGCGTGCGCTTCGACTTCGTGCCCGCCCACCACTGGTCCAAGCGCACCCTCACCGACACCTGCCACAGCCTGTGGGGCGGCTGGATCCTCACCGCACCCCAGGGGCAGCGCCTGTACTTCGCGGGCGACACCGGCTACGGCCACTGGTTCTCCCGCATCGGCCGCCGCTACCCCGGCATCGACCTCGCCCTGATGCCCGTCGGCGCCTACGACCCCCGCTGGTGGCTCAGCGACGTCCACTGCGATCCCGAGGAAGCGGTGCAGGCCACCCTCGACCTGGGGGCCCGCCGCATGGCCCCCATGCATTGGGGCACCTTCATCCTCTCGGCGGAGCCGGTCCTGGAGCCGCTCACCCGGGTGCGGGCGGCCTGGGAGAAGGCCGGACTGGACCGGGAGAACCTGTGGGATCTGCCGGTGGGCGGTTCGAGAGTGCTGGAATGACGCGCGTGCGGGAGTGAGTCACGCCCGGAAAGGCGCTACCGCACCCGCCGCACCACACTCGGCGCCGCGCTGACCACGACAGTCAGCACGACCGCCAGCACCACCCCTTCCCACGGCTCCCGGAACAACGAACCCCCCACGACGCCGATCACCTGGTAAGTGGCCGCCCAGGCAAGACACGCGGGCAGGTTCCCGCGCGCGAACCTGCGCAGCGGCCACTCCGCCATCAGACAGGCGAGCATCACCGGTATGCGACCGGCCGGCACCAGCCGGGAGAGCACCAGCACCGCCACCCCGTGCTCCGCCAGCTTCCCCCGCGCCTGCGCCAGCCGCTCCTCCGGCGCCCGCGACCGGATCGCCTCCAGCCACCGCGACCCGTTCTTCGACCGCATCCCGCGCCGCCCCAGCCAGTACAGGGCCATGTCCCCGAGGAACGCGGCGGACGAGGCCGCCGCGAACACCAGCGCCGACGTGAGGGGCGCCGTCCGGTGAAAGGCGACCACCGCCGCCGAGCTCACCAGCGCCCCCGTCGGCACGACCGGCACCAGTGCCCCGAGGAACACCAGCAGGAACAGGGAGGGATAACCGGCCGCCTGCTGCGTGTACCCGGTCGTCACGGTTCTCGTCGCGTCGGCGAGCCATGTCACCGCGCGACCTCCAGCCGCACACTCTCCCCGTGTCCCAGCTTGTGCACCGCGACCCGCGGCGCGGCCACCGCCGCCAGCCGCACGAACTCGTCGCCCGGCGCGTGGAACTCGTGCGGGCGCACCGCGTCCATGCCGATCGGCCAGTACGTCCCGTAGTGCACCGGCACCGCGACCCGCGGCGCCAGCCGGGCCAGCGCCCGCGCGGCCCGTCCCGCGTCCAGATGCCCCTCCCCGAGGTACGGCCCCCACCCGCCCACCGGCAGCAGCGCCACGTCCACCGGCCCCACCTGCTCGGCCATCGTGTCGAACAGCCCGGTGTCCCCGGCGAAGTAGGTCCGTGCCTCGCCCTCCACGACGTATCCCAGCGCCGGGGAGCGCTGCGGGCCCACCGGGAGCCGCCGGCCGTCGTGCAGCGCCGGCACCACCCGGATCAGCACCTCGCCGACCCGTATCTCCTCCCCGGCGACCACCTCGGTTATCCGCAGGTGCCGTAGCCGGCGCAGTCCGGGTACCGCCCGTGGTGCGCCCCGGGGCACGAGCAGGCGCGTGCCCGGGGCGAGGCCGGCCAGCGAGGGCAGGTGCAGGTGGTCGGCATGGAGATGGGAGACGAGCGTCACGTCCGCGCGGCGGGCCCCGGCGGGCGGCACGGCCCCCTGACGGCGGCGCAGGTGTGCCAGCCGGCGGGCGAACAGGGGATCGGTGAGCACCCGGACGTTCGCATCCTCCACCGTGCAGGTCGCGTGACCCCACCAGGTGATCTCCACCGGCACCTTCTTCGCCTCCTTCGCGCGACTCCCCGAAGCCTACGGGCAGGAGTAGGGTCTGCGGCGAAACCCGGAGGTGAGAGGGACGCCATGGGACAGCTGCGCGGTGCCTTAGGCACGCTCACGCCGGTGCGGGTCACCGCCATCGCGAGCCTGACCCCCCTGGAGGAACTGGAGGCCGACCCCTTCCTGGTGGACTCGCGCAGCCAGCACGCCATGTGCGCCCGCTGGGCAGCCGAGCGCGGTTACGTGGTCGCCCGGGAACTCCTCGTCGGCGGCCTGCGCTTCGACCACTGCGCCCTGTGGGACGGAGTGCGCCCCGGGCAGGACGTGTTCGTCGCGCCCAGCCTGCGGGTGCTGCGCCGGGCGCTGTCGTCGGTGGAGGAGTTCACCGCCGAGTGCGCGCGCCGGGGCGTGCGGGTGGAGACGGTGGGGCGGGCCGAACCGTCGTACGACGCGCAGATGAAGGCCCGGGTGCACCGGCGGCTGTCGATGCCGACGGCCGGCTACGACGGCCGGTGACCCCGGCCGGCCGCCCGACGGCCCGCCCGGGCGGCCCACGCCTCGTGTGACAAGGTGGAGCCGGCCCGGCCGGGCCGGCGAGGCGAGAGTCGGACCTCTTCCCACGGAGCGCGGGGGAGGGCCTGGACGTGAGGTGTACGGGGCGTGCGAGGCGTGCGGTGGCGGCGGATCGCCAGTCAGGTCGGACGGAGCGTCGTCGTGTGGGCGGTCTCCACGGTCACCATGCTGGCCCTCGCCGGGCTCCTGCCCGACTTCCGGCTCCAGTCCGCCGACGGCGACAGCGCCACCCGCATCGCGGTCACGGCCGCCTGCGGCGCCGGTGCCTTCGGCATCCTCTCGGCCGTGGTCTGGCCGCTCCTGGTCCGCCTGCTGCTGCTCGTCCCCGCGTTCGTCCTCGGCCTGCTGGTCTTCTTCCTCAACGGCTCCCTGCTGCTGCTCGCCCTGCGCGTCAACCCCTCCGGCCGCGGCGAGGCCGCCCCGGAGACGGCCGTCATCGTGGCCGCCGTGATGTCCGCCGTGGCCTCCGCCACCGGCGCGGCCCTCGCCGTACGCGACGACGAGACCTACCGGCGCCGCCTGCACCGCCTGGCCACCCGCGGGCGCCGGGGCCGTCCGCCCTGCCCCACCGCCCCCGGCCTGCTCTGCGTCCAGCTCGACGGCGTCGGCCACGACGTCCTCACGGACGCGGTCGGCAAGGGGCTGATGCCCACGGTCGCCCGCTGGATGTCCACCGGCGACGGCGCCCGGCCGGCAGCCGGCGGCGCCCCGCCGAGCCACCGTCTCACCCCCTGGCGCACCGACTGGTCCAGCCAGACCGGCGCCAGCCAGCTCGGCATCCTGCACGGCAGCACCTTCGACGTGCCGGCCTTCCGCTGGTACGAGAAGGACCGGGGCGAGGTGATGGTGTGCAACCGGCCGACCAGCGCAGTCGAGTTGCAGCGCCGCGCCGTGCTGCGCACCGGCGACGGCGGACTGCTCAGCGTCGACGGTGCCAGCCGCGGCAACCTGTTCAGCGGCGGCGCCGGTGAACAGGCCCTGGTCCTGTCGATAGCCGCCCGCCGCCGTACCCGGGCGAACCGTTCCCGCGCCGGCTACTTCGCCTACTTCTGCGATCCCGCGAACGCCGTCCGCACCGCCCTGTCGTTCGTCGCCGAGGTGGCCCGGGAGATCGGCCAGTCCACCCGGGCCCGGCTGAAGGGGCAGCGCCCGCGCGTCGGCCGGGGCGGCCTCTACCCCCTCATACGCGCCTTCGCCACCGTCGTGGAGCGGGACGTCGTCGTCGCCGCGGTCATGGGCGACATGCTCGCCGGCCGCACCGCCGTCTACGCCGACCTCGTCGCCTACGACGAGGTCGCCCACCACTCCGGACCGCGCAGCCGGGACGCCGAGAAGGTGCTCCGGCGCCTCGACCGCTGCCTGGCCCTCCTCGAAGGGGTGGCCGAACAGGCCCCGCGGCCCTACCGGATCGTCGTCCTCTCCGACCACGGGCAGAGCCCCGGCGAGACCTTCCGCGCCCGCTACGGCCTCACCCTCGGTGACCTGGTCCGGGCCGGCTGCGGACTGCACGTGCCGCGGCGGGCCGAACGCACCCGCAGCGGTGCCGAGGCCCGCGCCGCCGTCCGGGCCGCACTGCGCCGGCCCGTGGAGGAGAACGGCGAGCACCACCGTCCCGCCCGTGGCTCGGAGCCGATCGTGCTGGCCTCCGGCAACCTCGGCCTGGTCTCCTTCCCGGACGTGCCGCACCGCATGACCAAGGAGGAGATCGACGCCCGCCACCCCGCCCTGCTCAGCACCCTCGCCAACCACCCCGGCATCGGCTTCCTGCTGGTGCGCAGCGAGGCCCACGGCGGTGTGGTGCTGGGGGCGTACGGCGCCGAGATCCCGCTGGCCGGGCTGGACGACGACTCCGGGCCGCTGGCCCGCTTCGGCCCCGGTGCCGCCGACGCCGTCCGCCGCACCCACTCCTTCCCGCACACCGCGGACATCATGGTGAACTCCGCCCACGACCCCGCCGACGGCGAAGTCCTCGCCTTCGAGGAGCAGATCGGCTCCCACGGCGGGCTCGGCGGCGCCCAGTCCCGCCCTTTCCTGCTCTGGCCGCGCGATCTGTCGGCACCGGTCGAGGACGGGGCGGAACTGGCCGGCGCCGAGCACGTCCACCGCGTCCTGCGCCGCTGGCTGGGTGAACTGGACGGTCCGCGGATTCCGCTCACCACGGACGTGGAGGAGGAGCGGGTCGCCTGACTCCGGCCGCGCCCGCGGCGTCGTACCCCCGCGCCGTGCCGTCCGGTCCCGGACGGAAGTCACCTCCCGTTCACCGCGTGTGGGCCGGTCTGCGGAGTGCGACGGGCCGGGATGTGATCGGATAGGGGGACAGGGCAACCCCCTCCGCGTCACTCGTGAAAGGAAGCATCGTGGCAACCACGCGTACCGCGCAGACCCACTGGGAAGGCGACCTGCTCAGCGGCAGCGGCACCGTCTCCCTCGACTCGTCCGGCATCGGCAGTTACGACGTCACGTGGGCCTCGCGTTCCCAGGAGCCGAACGGGAGGACCAGCCCCGAGGAGCTGATCGCCGCCGCCCACTCCAGCTGCTTCTCCATGGCCCTCTCGCACGCCCTCGCCGGCGCCGGCACCCCGCCCACCCGGCTGGACACCAAGGCCGACGTCACCTTCCAGCCGGGCGAGGGCATCACCGGCATCCACCTCACCGTGCGCGGCGAGGTGCCCGGCCTGGACGAGCAGGGCTTCCAGTCGGCCGCCGAGGACGCCAAGAAGAACTGCCCGGTCAGCCAGGCCCTCACCGGTACGACCATCACGCTGACGGCCGAGCTGGCCTGAGGCCCGCACGTCCCCGGATGCCGCGCCCCCGGCCGGGGCGCGGCGCCACGGCCCGCGGGCTTTCGGTGCGCCGGCGGGCGCGGGCAGGGCGCCATGGAGCGGCACGGTCACCGGCGCACCCCGCCGGGGGTGGTCGGCAGGGTGGCGCACACGGCGTCCAGAACGCCCGCGTACGGTGTGCCGTAGTCGGTCAGCCGCGCGCGCAGCCGTTCCAGGCCGTCGCGGTACTCGGTCAGCAGGCTGGTGTCACCGGTCCGCGCGGTGAACTCCAGTACGGCCGGCAGGAAGTCCGGCAGCTCCTCCCCGCTGAACTCCAGGCCGTGCCGGCGGTAGAGGTCCTTGAAACGGACCAGGGACGTCCCGCGCCGCCGGGCGTCGCCGTCGTGCCACCAGCTCAGGTACAGGCTGTGCCGGTTGCTGAAGTCGAAGACCTGCACATAGTGCGCGGCCAGCTCCTGCTGCGGGGTCACCGCCGCGTGGTCGGTGAACCCGCGCAGCTGCGGGGCGGCCTGGCGCAGCAGCGGCAGCCGGGCGATCAGGTCCTCGTCCGGGTAGGTCAGACAGAGGGCCGCCGCCTGGTAGAGCACCGCGTCCGAGGGCATCATGCCTCCTTGCCGCGCGCCCGCTGGCAACGGCCGCGCCGCCCGGGGTCGTTCCGGATGTCCGCCTCCCGTCCGCCGGTCAGCGTCACCCCGTGCAGACCGGGCGGGGGCGTCCCGGGCCGGAAGAAGCGGCCCACGGCCAGCAGGGCCGCGCCGGGCTCCCTCGGCGGTATCTGCGTGCCGGTCACGTCCGCTCCCTAGGTTCACCCCGCACTCCGAACCTAGGGGCGGCCCCGGGAACCCACCTGTTCGCAGACCCGTACGGGTCACGCCGGCCGGGGTCCGCCGGTCAGAGGCTCTCGCGGTACTCCCGCAGCAGCTTCCGAGTGCGCTGGGCGGAGGCGGCACGGGCCGTCATGTGGTCCAGCACCTCCAGGTGGGCGGCCACCTCCTGGCGCGAGTCCAGGTAGAGGGCGCCCGTCAGGTACTCGGTGAACACCATGTCCGGCAGCTCCGGCTCGGCGAAGCGGAACAGCGTGAACGGCGCGTACGTCCCCGGGTGCGGGCCCGCCGCGAACTCGGCGATCTGCAGGGTCACCCGGTCCCGCTCGGCGTACGCCAGGAGCCGGTCCAGCTGGTCCCGCAGCACTTCGGGCCGCACACTGACCGGGCGCCTGAACACCGTCTCGTCCATGATCACCCACAGGTGGGGCGGGTCCTGCCGCTCCAGCAGCCGCTGCCGTTCCATGCGCAGCGCCACATGCCGTTCGACCGACTGCGGCGAGGTCTGCCCGATCGTGCCCGCCTCCATCACCGCGCGCGCGTACTCCTCGGTCTGCAGCAGGCCGGGCACGAAGTGCGGCTCGTAGGAGCGGATGATGCGGGCGGCGCCCTCCAGGCTGACGTACAGGCTGAACCAGTCGGGCAGCACGTCGTGGAACCGCTGCCACCAGCCGGGCTGGTTCGCCTCCTCGGCCAGCCGGACGAACACGCCGGCCTCCTCCTCGGCCACCCCGTAGGTGGTCAGCAGCACCTGCACGTAGGGGATCTTCAGCGCGACCTCGGCCATCTCCATCCGCCGTACGGTCGCCGACGCCACCCTGAGAACCCGGGCGGCCTCCTCGCGGCTGAGCCCCGCCGCCTCCCGCAGTTCCTGCAACCGCTTGCCGAGGACCACCTGGCCCACGGTGGGCGCAGCCCGCCGCTCACTCACGCCACGCCCTCCCCTACGCGCCGGTATGCGGGGAGCAGTCTGTCACGTGTCGCCCTCTCGCACACGTGCCCGAGGTGACGGAACCGTCGGTGCCGGATCAACCGGCCAGGGTGTGCAGGTAGGCGGCGGTCGCCCGGTCCGCGGGCAGGAACGTCTCGATGGCGAGTTCCGCGACCGTCACGTCCATCGGCGTGTTGAACGTGGAGATCGAGGACACGAACGACAGGGTCCGGCCGGCGTGCCCGATGTGCAGCGGCAGCGCGAAGTACGGCACGGGTGGGGCCGGTTGAGCGGCGGGCGGCTCCTCGGGCACCGGGTAGGCCGCCACCTCCTCGTACAGGGCGCGCAGCCGGTCCGAGCGGTGCAGGGCGATCTCCCGTTCCATCTGGGCCAGCAGATGCCCGCGCCACTCCCGCAGATTGCGGATGCGCGGCGCCAGACCCTCCGGGTGCAGCGTCAGCCGCATCGCGTTCGGAGCCGGGGCCGTCAGCGTCTCCGGGACGCCCTCCAGCAGCATGGCGATGCCCCGGTTCGCGGCGACGACCGTGTACCCGGAGTCGACCACCAGCGCGGGGTAGGGCTCGTAACCCCGCAGGAGCCGCTCCATGCCGTCGCGCAGCGCGTCCAGCGCCGGGTCGTCCAGCGGGGTCTCGGGAAAGCGCGGGGCGTAACCCGCCGCCAGCAGCAGGGCGTTGCGCTCGCGCACCGGCACGTCGAGCCGCTCGGCGAGCCGCAGCACCATGTCCTCGCTCGGCCGGGACCGTCCGGTCTCCACGAAGCTGATGTGCCGCGCGGAGGAGTCGGCGCGCAGAGCCAGTTCCAGCTGGGAGAGCCGGCGCCGCTCGCGCCAGGCACGCAGCAGCGGGCCGACTCCGCTGCCGGTGACGGTGGCGGACAGGGTGGGGCCGGACGCGGCGATCGTCATGCCCGCGACCCTAGCGCCTCTCGTCCGGATCATGCCGGGCCCGCGGGGTCCGGCACGGCGAGGAGCCCGCGGTCCGCGGCGGGCGGGCCGGCACACGCGTCGCGGCGCCGCCCGCGCCGCCGGCGTGGCAGGCTGAATCCGTACCCGTCTCGCCCCCGAACGGGGACGCACACCGAAGGGAGCCCCGGCCATGGCCGTCGAACCGCTGTCGCAGAAGGAGATCGAGGACCGGCTGGCCGAACTGCCCGGCTGGGCCGTGGACGGCGACCGCCTCACCCGCGCCTACCGGCTCGGCTCGCACTTCGCGGCGGCGGCGCTGGTCGCGCACATCGCTGCGATCCAGGACGAGTTGGACCACCACAGCGACCTCACCCTCGGCTACAACACCGTCTCCCTCAGCGTGAACACCCACAGCGCGGGCGGCGTCGTCACCGCGAAGGACTTCTCCCTCGCCCGCAGGGTGGAGGACATCGCCCCAGGTCATGGCGGACACTGAGCGATGTGCTGGACTACGAGAAAGAAGCCGACGGCTATGACGCCTCGCGGGGCGGCGAGGCCCGTGCCGAAGCCGCCGCACACGCCGTCCTCGGGCTGATCCCGGCCGGCCCGGGGCGCCTCCTCGACCTCGCCTGCGGTACCGGGATCGTCACCCGGCGGCTCGCCGCCGCGCGTCCCGGGCTGCGGGTGACCGGCGCGGACCTCACCCCCGCCATGGTCCGCATGGCGTCGGCGCGGCTGCCCGGCGCGATCGTCCGGGCCGACAGCCGCCGCCTGCCCTTTCCCGACGGCACGTTCGACGCGGTCGCCTCCATCTGGCTGCTGCACCTGCTCCACGACCCCGAGGACGTGCGCGCGGTGGTCGCCGAGTGCGCCCGCGTCCTGCGCCCCGGCGGGGTGTACGTCACCACGGTCGACAAGGCGTCCGCGCACGACGTCGGCAGCGACATCGACGCCGTCCTCGCCCCCCGTCCGCGCCGCCCCGCCCCCGACGCCGCCGGCACCGTCACCGCCCAGGCCACCCGGTCCGGGCTCCGGCCCGCCGGTCACGCCGTCTTCCCCGGCACCGGGCAGGGCCGCAGCCCCCGCGACACGATCGCCGACCTGCGCCGCGGCTGGTTCACCGTGCTCCCGCCCGGCGAGCCGCGCACCGAGCGGTTCGCCGCACGCCTGGCCGAACTCCCGGACCAGGACCGCCCGCGTCCCGACCCGCGCTTCGGCGTACGCGCCTTCCGCAAACCGGCGTCCGGCCGACGGTCCGGCGACACCGCGTCCCAGGGCGGCGACTCCCCGGCCCACGGGGACGAGGGCGCGGCCGACGGGGGTGACGCAGCGGCGGCCGACGGCAACTGACGGCCGGCGAGGACGGGGTCCACGCGCTGGACGACCACCGCCGTCTGCGAGCCCGACACCGAGGTGGCGGCGGCAGACGTCGGTTGGGGCGGCCCCCGGTGCGGGTGGGGACCGCCCGAAGGAGGCTGCCGGTCTATTCCAGCAGCTCCGCGTACGAGCCCATGGCCAGGGCGATGTCCGCCTGGGCCCAGAAGCGGTGGTACGTGAAGACGGGCGCGGCGCCGCCCTTGAGGTACGCCTCGATCTTCGACCAGTTCGGGTCGCTCTTGTAGAAGGACCTGAGCGAGGCGAAGGTGGACGAGGAGTTGACCGCGTCACCGTTGGGCATGGTGCCGGTCCAGCCGCTCGGCACGTACACGCTGTCGCCGAACCGGCTGTAGTCGGTGCGGGTCTCGGGCACGGCGATGCCGAGGCCGTCCTGGTCGTGGTCCCACATGCCGTCCAGCAGCGCCTTCGCCGTGGACCCGGCGGTCGCGTCGCCGGACCTGGCGGCGTAGTACGTCAGGGTCTTGGCGTACGCGGCGGCCACGCCGACGTCGTCGGTGTAGTCGGCCACGGTGACGTGCAGGCCGCTGTTGCCGCCGGGGCTCGACGCGTTCCAGGTGTCGGGCCGGCCCGACCACTGGAGGGTGGAGGGGATCCGGTAGGTGCCGTCCGGGTTGATCGTGGTCTTGGACAGCGCCCACTTCACCCACTTGTCGAGGACCGCCTTCGCCGTGGCGTTCCCGGTCTGCTGGTAGTACTCGGCGACCCGCTCCATCGACCACGCCTGGAACCCGAACCACTGGTTGGAGGGCGGGTCGTGGTAGACGGGCTGCGCGTCGTAGTACATGCCGTAGAAGGTGGGGGTGCCGGCCGGCGGGGTGGCGTACCGGCCCTGCCAGCTGTTGGTCGCGCCGCCCGCGATGGCGCCCTCGGACGACTGCAGCCACTGGTAGAACTCCAGCTGCCGCCGGAGCGACGTGCCCCAGTCGGTCGCGCCGGTCGCCGACTTGGGCTTGAGGTCGGCGTAGGAGCTGAGCGCGTAGGCCGCGAGGGGGTTCTGGTAGCCGCCGTGGACATGGCTGGAGCCGATCCGCCAGGCCCAGCCGGCGCTGGTGTCGTTCGCACCGCCCCAGGCGTAGTACCAGGACAGCAGGTAGTGCGAGGCGTCTTTCCCGGTGCCGGCCGGGCAGGAGGAGGGGCTCGTGCAGTTGCCGATCTTCTTGAAGTACTTGTCGTACATCGCGTACCGCAGGTAGTCGCCCATCTTCGCGGCCTTGGCGACCGTCGCGGTCACCTCACCGCCCTTGCCCTGCGCCTTCGCCCACACGTCGGCCCAGTAGGCGGCCTGCACCGCGCGCGCGTCCGCGTCCGGGGCGTCGGTGTACTTCCACTGCCTGGCGTAGGAGGAGTCACCGGTGAACAGGTCCAGATAGCCGTTCCTGCCGCCGTACTTGAAGGCGTCGCACGTCGGCTGCGGGACCGTCTCCCAGACGGACTCCTGCGGGCCGCGCTGGAAGGTGTTGATGTACGACGGTCCGGTGGCCGTGGGTCCGGCCTCGCACTTGCCGGGCTCGTCGCCGTAGCCGTAGACGTTGTCCACGTCCTGGATCCAGTGCATGCCGTAGACGTCGTCCGTGCCGTAGGCCGACTTCAGCTCACCCGCGATCGGGTCCGAGCCCGTCGGCACGGACGTGTCCAGCTTCGCCGGATACTCGTCCGGGGTGTCCAGCTCGGGCGCGTAGGTGGCCGGCTTGGCGGCGTTGTAGAAGGAGTTCGTCGGCTGGTCGGCGTGGGTGGGGATCATGTACTTCTCCATCAGGCCCCACGCGCCGTTGAACTTCGACCAGTCGCCGGTGACCTTGCCGTACATCGCCTGCAGCCAGAGCAGATAGCTGTACGCCTCGGACGTGGTCTCGTGGCCCTGGTCCGGGGCCTCGACGATCAGCGTCTCCACCGAGTGGTACGGGATGCCCTCGGGGGAGAAGTAGCCGTTCGCCGGGTCGGTGATCTTCCCGTACAGGTCCAGGAAGCGGGCGTCGTACGCCTTCGAGGCGGGCAGCTCCGTCACCGTGACCGTCGCCCTGGCGTGGCCGGCGGCCGACGCGGTGAAGGTCGCGCTGCCGGTCCCCGAGGAGTCGGCCGTGACGGTCACGGCCTGCGGGGTGTTCCAGTTCGACGGGGTGAAGGTCAGGGAGGAACCGCCGGTCACCGACAGGCCCGTGTTGCCGTCCGTGCGGACCGTGCTCACCGTCACGTTCGCGCTCGGCGGGGTCGACAGCTTCACCGAGAACGTCCCCGACCTGCCCTGCTGGACGCCCAGTTGCGCCGGTGCGGCGACCACGGCGGGACCGGCGGCGACGGTGATGCCGACGGGCGTGGACGTGGCGGACGCGCCCAGGCTGTCGTACGCCTTGGCCACCAGGGAATGGCTGCCCGCGGTCAGGCCGGCGGCCGAGAGCGAGTACGGCGCGCTGGTGTCCGTGCCGAGCAGCGTGGTGTCGTCGTAGAACTCCACCTTGGCGACCGTCGCGTTGTCGGCCGCCGCGGCGGTGGCCGCGAGCGGTACCGCGTCCCCCTGTGTGTAGACCGCGCCCGGGCTCGGGCTGGTCAGCACGGTCACCGGTGGCTGGTGGGCGCCGGTACATGCCGTGCCGTCGACCGCGAAGGAGGCCGGTGCGGTGTTGGTGCCGCTGTAGCTGAACTGGGCGCCGGTGGAGACGGCCGCGCCCGCGGCGATCGTGCCGTTGTACGAGGCGTTCTTCACGGTGACCGTCTGGCCGGACTGGGACCAGGTGCCGTTCCAGCCGTTGGACAGCCTCTGGTTGCCCGAGTAGGCGTACGTCAGCGTCCAGCCGTCGATGGGGTCGCTGCCGCGGTTGGTGATCGTGAGGTCGGCGGTGAAGCCGGAACCCCAGTCGTTGGTCTTGTAGTCGACACCGCACTGCACCGACGCGGCATGCGCGGCCGGCACGGCGGTGGCGAGCATCGACAGGGGCAGGGCGAACGCGGTGGCCACCGCGGTCCACAGCCGCCGCACGGTTCTGCGCTTACGTCCGGGATCCATGTGCTGGTTCCTCCTTGCGGGCTCGCGGCGCGGGGGGTGTCAAGGCTTGAACCAGTGGGAGCGCTCCCATAGTGGGGATGACGTCCAGGGCGGTCAAGATGCTTGAAGACTCGAAATGATTCGACGGGCCGCTCACCGAAAAGTCGGTCAACTCCCCTGGGCAATCCGGCCGGTTGCCGCTACCTTCCTTCGCACCAGTGGGAGCGGTTCCGTTCAGTCGACGCGTCCGTCACGGCGCGCCAAGCTGCAAGGAGTCGCTCATGCGACACCCCCCGCGTTCAGTACTTTTAGCCGTCGCCGGTGCGGTCGCGCTCCTCGCGAGCGTGGTCGTCCCGGTGGTGTCGGCCCAGGGAGCCACGCCCGCCTGCACGGTGGAGTACGCCGTCACCGGCCAGTGGGCGGACGGCTTCCAGGGCTCTGTGAAGATCACCAACAACCGGGCCGCGCTGAGCAGTTGGAGTCTCGCCTTCGACTTCCCCGGCGGTCAGAAGGTCACCCAGGGCTGGAACGGCACGTGGACCCAGTCCGGCACCACGGTGACCGTGTCCAGCGAGAGCTGGAACGGCACGCTGGGCACCGGCGCGAGCGTCAGCGCCGGGTTCCTCGCGTCCTGGTCGGGGAGCAACGCCGCGCCGACCGCGTTCAGGCTCAACGGCACGGCCTGCAACGTGGATCCCGACCCGACCACCCCGCCCCCGACGACCCCGCCGCCGACGACACCACCCCCGTCCGGCGGCACCGCGCCCGCCCTGCACGTCTCCGGCAACAGGCTCGTCGACCAGGCCGGCACCGGCCGCCGCCTGCTCGGCGTCAACCGGTCCGGCGGCGAGTTCATGTGCGTACAGGGCCGCGGCATCTGGGACGGCCCCGTGGACGACGCGGCCGTCGAGGCGATCGCCGGCTGGAGGGCGAACGCGGTCCGTATCCCGCTCAACGAGGAGTGCTGGCTGGGCCTGTCCGGCGTCAGGCCCGAGTACGCCGGGGCGAACTACATCGCCGCCGTCAAGGACCTGGTGGCCCGGGTCGAGGCGCACGGCATGACGCCGGTCCTCGACCTGCACTGGACCTACGGCCAGTACACCGGCAACTCGGCCGGCTGCTCCGACGTGCACGCCACCTGCCAGAAGCCGATGCCCGACATGCAGTACAGCCCCGCGTTCTGGGCGTCGGTCGCGAGCACCTTCAAGAACGACCGGGCGGCCGTGTTCGACCTGTTCAACGAGCCGTACCCGGACCGGGCGACCTCCAGTGCCACGGACGCCTGGAAGTGCTGGCGGGACGGCGGCACCTGCCCCGGCATCTCCTACGAGGTCGCCGGTATGCAGGACCTGACCGACGCCGTCCGCGGCACCGGCGCCACGAACGTCATCATGGCCGGCGGGCTCGCGTACTCGAACGACCTGAGCCAGTGGCTGACGTACCGGCCCACCGACCCGGCCGGCGAACTCACCGCCGCCTACCACGTCTACAACTTCAACGCCTGCGCGAGCGAGAGCTGCTGGAACTCCACGCTCGCCCCCGTCGCCGAACACGTGCCCCTGGTCGCCGGCGAGATCGGCGAGAACACCTGCGCGCACACCTTCACCGACCGGGCCATGAAGTGGTTGGACGACCGGAACCTGTCCTACCTGGGCTGGACCTGGAACACCTGGGACTGCTCCACCGGGCCGTCCCTGATCTCCGCCTACGACGGCACACCCACCGCGTACGGCACCGGGCTGCGCGACCACCTGCGCGCCCTCACCCCGTAGCTGCCACGGACAACCGAAGGAACCCGCACTCATGAGTCGTACCAGGACATCACTGCTCGCCGCGCTGACGCTGGTCGCCGGGACGACGGGCACGGCGCTCTTCATCGGACAGGCCGGTACCGCGAACGCGGCGGTCCCCTGCAGCGTCGACTACAAGATCCAGAACCAGTGGGACACCGGCTTCACCACCGCCGTGACCATCACCAACAACGGCGCGGCCAAGTCGGGCTGGTCGCTGAAGTGGTCGTACGCCGGCAACCAGAAGGTCACCAGCGGCTGGAACGCCAGAATCACCCAGAGCGGTACGGCGGTCACCGCGGCCAACGAGAGCTACAACGGCACGCTCGCGACCGGCGGCACGGTCAGCTTCGGCTTCAACGGTTCCTACAGCGGCACCAACGCCGTCCCCGCCACCTTCACGCTCGACGGTGTGACCTGCAACGTCGACGGCGGCACCGGCGGCGGCACGGGCGGTGGCACGGGCGGTGGCACGGGCGGCGGGGACACCGGTGGCGGTACGGGCGGCGGAGGCGGCGGGGGCACCGGCGGCCGCGCCGACAACCCCTACACCGGCGCCAAGGTCTACGTGAACCCGGAGTGGTCGGCCAAGGCCGCCGCCGAGCCCGGCGGCAGCCGCGTCGCGAACCAGCCCACCGCGGTCTGGCTGGACCGGATCGCGGCCGTCAACGGCGTCGACGGCGGGATGGGACTGCGCGCCCACCTGGACGAGGCCCTGAAGCAGAAGGGCTCGGGAGAACTGGTGGTCCAGCTGGTCATCTACGACCTTCCCGGCCGCGACTGTGCCGCCCTCGCCTCCAACGGTGAACTGGGGCCGAACGACCTCGACAAGTACAAGACGCAGTACATCGATCCGATCGCGTCCGTGCTGTCCGACGCGAAGTACGCGGGCCTGCGGATCGCCACCGTCATCGAACCGGACTCGCTGCCCAACCTGGTCACCAACGCCGGCGGCACCAACACCACCACCGACGCCTGCGTGACCATGAAGTCCAACGGCAACTACGAGAAGGGCGTGAGCTACGCCCTCGACAAGCTGGGCGCCATCCCGAACGTCTACAACTACATCGACGCCGGGCACCACGGCTGGCTCGGCTGGGACTCCAACCTCGGCCCCGCCGTCCAGGAGTTCTACAAGGTCGCCACGACCAACGGCGCCAGTGTGAACGACGTGACCGGGTTCATCGTCAACACGGCCAACTACAGCCCGGTCAAGGAGCCTTACTTCAAGGTCACCGACACCGTGAACGGGCAGACCGTGCGCCAGTCGAAGTGGGTGGACTGGAACCAGTACGTGGACGAGCAGTCCTTCGCGCAGGGACTGCGGGACAAGCTCGTCGCGGCCGGGTTCGACTCCGGCCTCGGCATGCTGATCGACACCTCCCGCAACGGCTGGGGCGGCTCGACCCGGCCCACCAGGTCCGGCCCGCTCACCTCCGTCGACGACTACGTCAACGGCAGCCGGGTCGACCGGCGCATCCACGTGGGCAACTGGTGCAACCAGAGCGGTGCCGGCCTCGGTGAACGGCCGACCGCCGCTCCGGCGGCCGGGATCGACGCCTATGTGTGGGTGAAGCCCCCGGGGGAGTCGGACGGAGCCAGCTCCGCCATCGACAACAGCGAGGGCAAGGGCTTCGACCGGATGTGCGACCCCACCTACGGCGGCAACGCCCGCAACGGCAACAACCCCACGGGGGCGCTCGCGAACTCGCCGCTGGCCGGGCACTGGTTCTCCGCCCAGTTCCAGCAGCTGATGCAGAACGCCTACCCGCCGCTGCCCTAGTGCGGTGACCCCGCCGGGGCCGGGCACCGCGACCCGGTCCCGGCGGGCCGTGACGGCACCACGATGTGCCGTCACGGCAACAGAAGTGGCCCGCGGCCGGTGTGCCGTCGCACGCTCACGGCACCCGGACGAGAGGCTGACCACCATGGCGCACGATCACCACGACCCGCACCACACCGGCCACGGCGACGGTCACGGACACGGGCATGGCGCGGACGTCGACTGGAACGCGATGGGGCCCCGGCTGGAGTCACAGGCGGAGCTGTTCAGCCCCGTCTACGCGCGGGCCATGGCGTGGCTCGCGCGGGAGGTGACCGAGCCGGGGCTGATCGTGGACGCGGGCAGCGGCCCCGGAGTCGTCTCCTGCCTGTTCGCCGAGGCGTTCCCCGGCGCCCGGGTCGTCGCCGTCGACAGCGCCGCCCCGCTGCTGGAACGGGCCCGCGCGCGGGCCGTACGCCAGGGCGTCGGCGACCGCTTCGCCACCGTCGCCGGTGAACTGCCCGAGGCACTCGACAAGCTGGACTACCCGGCCGACCTGCTGTGGGCGAGCCGCAGTCTGCACCACCTCGGTGACCAGCGGGCCGCGCTCGCCGCGTTCGCCGCCCGGCTCGCCCCCGGCGGCACCCTGGCCCTCCTCGAAGGCGGTCTGCCCGCCCGCTTCCTGCCCCGGGACATCGGCATCGGCCGCCCCGGACTGCAGGCGCGCCTGGACGTGCTGGAGGAGGACTGGTTCGCCCGGATGCGGGCCGACCTGCCGGGCTACGTCGCCGAGACCGAGGACTGGGCCGCCCTGCTCACCGCCGCCGGTCTGGGGCGCACCCGTACCCGCACCTTCCTGCTCGACCTGCCGGCCCCGGCCACCGACCGGGCCCGCGCCTACGTCGCCGCGTACCTGTCCCGCGTGCGCGAGGGCCTCCGTGACGCGCTCGACGCCGGTGACCGCGCCACCCTGGACCGTCTGCTCGACCCGTCCGACCCGGCGAGCGTGCACGTACGGCCGGACGTGTTCGTGCTGGGCGCGTACACGCTCCACACCGCGGTACGTCCCGCGTAGCCCCGCCGGGTCGGCGCCCACCGCCCGTCCGGTCGGCTGCGCGGGGCACTTGACCTGGAGTGCTCTCCAAGTGGTGAGGTGAGGGCCTTCATCGACGAACAGGGGGCCAGACATGACCACGCACGACGCTCCGGTCGCGCTCATCACCGGCGGCGGCAGCGGGATCGGCGCCGCCGTGGCGCGGCAGCTGCTGGACGCCGGGTACCGGGTCACCGTCACGGGACGCGGCGAGCGGCGGCTGCGGGACTTCGCCGACGGCCTGGGACGTCCCGACGGGCTGCTGACGGTCGTCGGCAACGCCTCGGACTTCGGTGACGTGCAGAACGCGGTCGACCTCACGCTCAAGTCGTACGGCCGGCTGGACACCGTCGTCGCCAACGCCGGCTTCGCGACCCACGACAGTGTGGTGGACGGCGACCCGTCGGGCTGGACCGAGATGGTCCTCACCAACGTCCTCGGCCCGGCACTCCTCGTCCGCGCCGCCGTCGACGCGCTGAAGGAGACCCGCGGGCGGATCGTCCTCGTCGGCAGCGTCGCCGGGTTGGTGAACACACCGGGCAACATCTACGGTGCCACCAAATGGGCGGTGACCGGTCTCGCCGAGAACACCCGCCGTCAGGTCACGGAGTTCGGCGTCGGGGTCACCCTGGTCGCCCCCGGCCGGGTGGAGACGCCCTTCTGGGACAGCTACGGCAGCCTGCCCCCGGGGCACCTCCTCACCTCGGACCAGATCGCCGACTCGGTCGTCTGGGCGATCCGGCAGCCGGCCGGGGTCGACGTCAACACCGTCGTGATCCGCCCGCTGGGACAGCCCAACTGACGGACCTCACACGTCAGTTGTTGGCGATGAACTGCTGTGCCAGCTGGTCCCCGAGGGAGACCGCGGCGCTGTGGCTCTCGATGGGGGAGACCTTGGAGTTCTTGAACAGGATGTAGGTCACGCCCGAGTCGGCACCGCCGGTCGCCGGGTCGGGATCGATGCCGAGGGCCTTGGCGGTGGCGTACGAGGCCTCGCCGATGATCTTCGTGGGGCCGGTGTCGCCGACGACGGCGTACTCCACCTTGTTGTTGTAGATGACGGCGACCACACCGCCGCCCTTGATGCCGGCGCCGGAGTAGTTCCAGATGCTGCTGGTGCTGGGCACCACGACGTACGGCAGGGTCTCCGCCTTCAGCGGCTTGCCGTCGGACTGGTGGAAGGCGGTGTCGTCCTGGTACCAGGGGTCGCGGTTCTCGTTGCAGTTGGTGGTGCGCTGGCCGTCGCAGTCGATGTCCATGTCGGCCTTCCAGAACACCGCGCCGTTCTTGCCGCACACGGGGACCGTGGCCGACGTCTCGTCGTCGGTCTTGTACTTGCCGCTGGAGATCTGCGAACAGGACGTCACCTTGGCGAGCAGGGCGGCGGCGCTGACCGAGCCCTCCTGCGCGGATTTGGGGGAGGCGGCGGCCGAGGCGTGGGCGGGGAGGAGTCCGGCGGCGAGCAGGGCGGTGCCGGAGGCCGCGGCGAGGCTCAGCGTACGGAGGCGCATGTGGGGGCACCCTTCTGTTAGGAAAGTTTCCTTACCAGGTGCCGTACACGGTGGCCCCATCGGCATGCCCTCGTCAACCCCGGTGTGACGAACGGCTGAAAGGCGCGCGTATTGCGGTGGTTTCGCCCACTGGAGAGACTGGTTGAGCCGGATGGGCGATATTCGTCCGGATCTGTCTGCGGTCACCGTTTCCGGAGGTGAGGCTCATGTTCGTGCGCGCGGTGTACGCGACCGGTGATCCGACCCTGTTGGACACGGCGGTCAGGTCGCTGAACAGCGGGGGGCGGGACCTGCTGGAGGAGCGCCCCGGGTACCGCGGAGCGGGCGTGTTCGCGGACCGGGAACTCGGCAAGCTCCTCGCCGTGAGCTGGTGGGAGACCGAGAAGGCGCGACGGAACAGCGACGACGTGATGCGCGAGCGGCGGGGGCAGCTCCTGGAGCCGTTCGCGGGCACGGTGTCGGTCGCCAACTACGAGGTCGCGGTGTTCCACCAGGTCGAGCACCCGCGCCAGGGCGGTGGACTGCGCATGACCCGGATGGAGTTCGACCCGCGGGACGCGGACCTGGTCGTCGACACCTTCCGGGCCACGGTGGTGCCGAGGCTCGAGCCGCTTCCGGGGCTGGCCAGGACGTCCCTGCTGATCGACCGGGAACGGGGGCTGGCCGTGGCCGGCGTCCTGTTCGTCGACCGCGCCTCGCTGGCCGCCTCCCGCGCGGCCGTGGCGGCCGTGCGCCACGAGGCGTCGGCGAAGGCGCACGTGGACGTCGTCGGCCTGGAGGAGTTCGAGGTGGTGCACGCGGACGTGCGGTTCGACTGAGGCGTGCGGAGCGCGGTGCGGGCCCGGCCGTGCCGCCGGGGGCGGAGAGCCGGACCGCTTCTCCGCCGGGCGGAGAGCCGGACCCCTTCTCCGCGGGACCGGAGACGCATACGGCCGCGCGTTCCCCGGCAGACGGGACGCGCGGCCGTGGCGGGCGGGGCAGCGGCCCCTGCCGGCGGTCAGCTCATGTCGAAGGTGGCGGGGTCGGGGCCGAGACGCCGGTCCTCGTTGAGCGCGCTGATCGCCGCGAGGTCCTCGTCGTCCAGGCTGAAGTCGAACACCTCGATGTTCTCCTTGATCCGGGACGGCGTCACCGACTTCGGGATCACGATGTTGCCGAGCTGGACGTGCCAGCGCAGCACGACCTGCGCCGGGGTACGGCCGTGCTTCCGCGCGATCGCGACGACCGCCGGCACCTCCAGCAGGCCCTTGCCCTGGCCGAGCGGCGACCATGCCTCGGTGGCGATGCCCCGCTCCGCGTGGAACTCCCGCGCCTCGCGCTGCTGGAGGTGCGGGTGCAGCTCGATCTGGTTGACCGCGGGCACGACCGAGGTCTGCGCGGTCAGCTGCCGCAGGTGCTCGGGGAGGAAGTTGGAGACACCGATGGCGCGGGCGCGGCCGTCGGCGTACAGCTTCTCGAACGCCTTGTAGGTGTCGGTGTACTCGCCGCGGGACGGCAGCGGCCAGTGGATCAGGTACAGGTCGACGTAGTCGAGGCCCAGCTTCTCCAGCGACGCGTCGAAGGCGCGCAGCGCGGAGTCGTAGCCGTGGTCGCTGTTCCAGAGCTTGGTGGTGACGAAGACTTCCTCGCGGGGCAGGCCGGACGCGGCGATGGCCTTGCCGGTGCCCTCTTCGTTTCCGTAGATCGCGGCGGTGTCGATGCTGCGGTATCCGGCCTCCAGCGCCGTGGCGACGGCCTGCTCGGCCTCGTCGTCCGGTACCTGCCATACGCCGAATCCCAGCTGGGGCATCTCGACGCCGTTGTTGAGGATGATCGGGGGGACCTTGCTGCTCACGAGCCTTTGATCCTTCGGTTGTCGACAGGTGGTACTCCCATCGTCAACGATCACGGGCCGCGCCGCATTCCTGTCCGCGAACCCGACGACGAAATCCGTCGCGCACCTCGTGCCGCGCCCCTGCCACCGGACGTCTCCCGGCGTCAGGTCCGGTAGAGCGCCTCCACCTCGTTCTCGTACGCCTTCTCGATCGCCTTCCGCTTCAGCTTCAGCGACGGTGTCAGCAGGCCGTGTTCCTCGGTGAACGGCTGGGCCAGGATGCGGAAGGTGCGGATCGACTCGGCCTGGGAGACGAGGGTGTTGGCGGCGACCACCGCCCGCCGCACCTCCGTCTCCAGGTCCGGGTCGCGCACCAGCTGGGCGGGGGTCATCCTCGGCTTGGCGCGCATCTGCAGCCAGTGCTCGACCGCCTCCTGGTCCAGGGTGATCAGGGCGGCGATGTAGGGGCGGTCGTTGCCGACCACGATGCACTGGTTGACCAGCGGATGTTCGCGGACCCGCTCCTCCAGCACGCCGGGGGAGACGCTCTTGCCGCCGGAGGTCACCAGGATCTCCTTCTTGCGGCCGGTGATGGTCAGATAGCCGTCCTCGTCCAGCGAACCCAGGTCGCCGGTGGCGAGCCAGCCGTCGTGCAGGGTCTGGTCGGTGGCCTTCGGGTTGTTGAGGTAGCCCTGGAAGACGTTGCCGCCGTGCAGCCAGATCTCCCCGTCGTCGGCGATGTGCACGGTCACGCCCGGGATGGGCAGGCCCACGGTGCCGTAACGGGTGCGCTCGGGCGGGTTGGCGGTCGCCGCGGCCGTCGACTCGGTGAGGCCGTAGCCCTCGTAGATCTGCACGCCCGCGCCCGCGAAGAACAGGCCCAGCCGGCGGTCCATCGCCGATCCGCCGGACATCGCGTTGCGGATCCGGCCGCCCATCGCGGCGCGGACCTTCGCGTACACGAGCTTGTCGAACAGCTGGTGCTGCATGCGCAGTCCCGCCGACGGGCCCGGCCCGATGCCCCACGCCTTCGCCTCCACCGCCTCCGCGTACTTCACGGCGATGTCGACGGCCTTCTCGAACGGACCCGCCTTGCCGTCCTTCTCGGCCTTGCGGCGGGCCGCGTTGAACACCTTCTCGAAGATGTAGGGCACGGCGAGGATGAACGTCGGGCGGAACGCGGCGAGGTCGGGCAGCAGGGCGGCGGCGTGCAGCTGGGGCTGGTGGCCGAAGCGGACCCGGCCGCGGATCGCGGCGACCTCCACCATCCGCCCGAAGACGTGCGCCAGCGGCAGGAACAGCAGGGTGGACGCCTCGTCGTCCTTCTTGGTGTGGAACACCGGCTGCCACCGCTGGATCATCGTGTCCGCCTCGTACATGAAGTTGGCGTGCGAGAGGACACAGCCCTTGGGGCGGCCGGTGGTGCCGGAGGTGTAGATGACCGTGGCGACCGAGTCCGGGGTGACCGCCTGCCGGTGCCGGTGCACCACCTCGTCGTCCAGGTGCGCCCCGGCGTCGTACAGCTCCTGCACACAGCCGGCGTCCAGCTGCCAGAGCTCGCGCAGCCGGGGCAGCCGGTCGATGACGGTGGCGATGGTCATCGCGTGGTCCTCGTGCTCCACGATCGCCGCGGTCACCTCGGCGTCGTACAGCATCCAGAAGCACTGCTCGGCCGAGGAGGTGGGGTAGACCGGCACCACCTGGGCGCCGATGGCCCACAGGGCGAAGTCGAACAGGGTCCACTCGTAGCGGGTGGGGGACATGATCGCGACCCGGTCGCCGAAGCGGATACCGCGGGCGAGCAGCCCCTTGGCGAGCGCGAGGATCTCGTCGCGGAACTCGGCGGCGGTGACGTCCCGCCACTGTCCGGAGTCGTCCTTGCGGCCGAGCGCGATGTGCAGCGGGTCGGTCAGGGCATGCTCGAAGACGACGTCTGCCAGACCGCCCACCGGCGGCGGCGACGCCAGCGGAGGGTTGGTGAACTCGTGCAACCTCGCTCCCCGTCTCTCGCGCCTCGGCGCCGTTGGCCCACGCACCGCACAGCGCGGTGAAAGCTACCCCAAGCGGTCGGCCCACGGGAGGGGTACGGAAACCGAGCAAACCTCACGTTCCTCCCGGACGGCGACCAGGAAATGCCCGCACATGGGGAAGGGCCGGACACAATACTGACGGGTCAGTAAGTTTCGGTGCCGTAATCTCCACCGAATCTGTACGTGCCGATTACCGCACATCGCACCCGCGAGGCGGCCCCGGACCCGCGCTCCACGCCCGCCGCTACCCCTCGCCGGCACCGCAGGCCGCCGCCGCACCGGCCCGCCGCCGCACCGGCCCGCCTCGGCCCCGGCCCGCCTCGGCCCCGGCCCGCCTTGACCCCGGACCGCCTGTGTCCCGGCTGCGGACCGCCTCCGCCTCGGCTGGGGGGCCGCCTTCACCTCGGCTGCGGGCCGCCTCTACCCGGGCTGCGGGCTGCGGACTGCGGGCTGCCACTGTCCCGGCCGCGGGGCGTCTTTGCCCCGGCTGTGGGGCGTTGCCGCTTCAGCGCACGGGCGCCGTCGCCTCCCGCGGTGCCGCGCCGGCGGCCCGTCCGCCTTGGCCCCGGGCCGTCTTCGCTCCGGCTGTGGGCGGCCTTCGCCTTGGTCTCGGGCCGCTTTCGCCCCATTCCTTTCCCGCCTTCGCCTCGGCTGGGGGCGCCTATCTCCCGGCCCCGGGCCGTCTTCGCCCCGGCTGTGGGGCGCTGCCGCTTCAGCGCTTGGCCGCCGTCGCCTCCCGCGGTGCCGCGCCGGCGGCCCGTGCGCCACGGCCCGCGGGCCGCCCTCGCCTCGGCCTCGGGCCGCCCTCGCCCCGGCTGCGGGACGGTCGCTGCCTCGGAGCCGGGCCGTCCTCGCCCCGGCGTCGTGGGGCGCCGGCGCTTCAGCGGCTGGCTGTTGTTGTCTCCCTCGGTGTCGTGCCGGAGGACGTCGACGGGGTCGGGCGGGACGATCGCACGAGTACGAGTACCAGGGCGCCCGCCACCAGCCCGGCCAGGCCCGCCACCACCAGTGCGCCGTTCAGGCCCGAGGCGAACGAGGCCCGCAGGGTGTGCGCCGGGAAGCCGCCGCGCAGCGCCCCGGCCCCGCCGCCGGCCAGCGTGTGGGCCGCACCGTTCGGGAGCCGGCCGGTCATCCGCGAGGTGAGTACGGTGCCGAAGACGGCCACCGCCAGCGCGTAGCCCAGCTGGCGGACCGTGTTCACCGCGCCGCCCGCCATCCCGGACCGCTCCGCCGGCACCGCCGCCAGCGCCGCACCGGCCACCGTCGGCGACACGAACCCGGTGCCGACCCCGACCAGCACGAACCCGGGCATCAGCGCCGTCCAGTCCGAGCCCGCGTCCAGCACCGCCTGGCACAGGGTGCCCGAACCGATCAACAGCAGCCCGACACCGACCGTCAGCCGGGCCGGCACCCCGTGCAGCAGCCGGCCCACCAGCACCGCGACCACCATGGAGACCGCCGTCAGCGGCAGCATCGTCAGCCCGGCGCGCACCGGCGACATCCCCAGCAGCGTCTGCATCCATATCGACAGATAGGCGACCCCGCCGAACGCCACCCCGTTGAAGGCGAACGCGCCCAGCATCGTGCCGACGAAGGCCGGCCGGCGCAACAGCGACAGATCCAGCAGCGGATGCGCCACCCGCCGCTCCACCAGCACGAACACCACCAGGGCGAGCGCGGCCACGGCGAAGGAGATCAGTGTGGCCGACGCCGTCCAGCCGTCCTCACCGGCGCGCACGACGGCGTACGTCGCACCGCCCGCGAACACCGCGAAGGCCGCCGTGCCCGCCCAGTCGACGCTCATCCCGCGCGGCCCGTGCGACTCGGGGACCGCCCGCAGCGTCAGCCAGATCGCCACGGCACTCACCGGCAGGTTCACATAGAAGATCCACCGCCAGCCCGGGCCCTCCGCGATCAGGCCGCCCAGCACCGGACCTATCGCCGCGGCACCGCCGCTGACCGCACCCCACACGCCGAGCGCGGCCGAACGCTGCCGCCCCTGGTAGGCGGAGCCCAGCAGCGGCAGGGTCGTCGCGAACATCGCCGCCCCGCCGATGCCCTGCAGCGCGCGCGCCGTGACCAGCAACCCGGGCCCGGACGCCAGCCCGCACAGCAGACTGGCCGCCGCGAACAGCGCCACGCCGACCACATGCACCCGGCGCCGCCCCAGGATGTCGGCCGCGGCACCCGCCCCGAGCAGCAGCGCGGCCAGCGCCAGCGCGTACCCGTCGACCACCCACTGCAGATCGCCCAGTGACGTGTGCAGCGAACCCGCCATCTCCGGCAGCGCCACCAATACGATGGTCACGTCCAGCAGCAGCATGAATGTGCCCAGGCACACGGCCGTGAGCGTCCCCCACCTACGCATG
>NZ_JBEZBT010000076.1:0-26152 GCF_040647235.1 Streptomyces sp. NPDC042638 | reverse complement strand
TCGATCAGGGACTCCTTCTCGGCGAGGTCGACCAGCGCGCGCAGCTCCGCCTCGGTCAGCGGGCGATGTCCGCGTACCCGGCGATGTCCTCGGGCCGCCGCGGCCCGGGCCCCACATAGCGCGCCGACGGCCGCACCAGCCGCCCCGTCCGCTTCTGCTCGAGGATGTGCGCCGACCACCCCGCGGTCCGCGCACACGTGAACATCGACGTGAACATGTGCGCCGGCACCTCGGCGAAGTCCAGCATGATCGCGGCCCAGAACTCCACGTTCGTGGCGAGCACCCGATCCGGCCGACGGTTGTGCAACTCCTCCAGCGCCGCCTTCTCCAGCGCCTCGGCCACCTCGAACCGCGGGGCGCCCAGCTCACGGGCCGTACGCCGCAGCACCCGCGCGCGCGGGTCCTCGGCCCGGTACACCCGGTGCCCGAACCCCATCAGCCGCTCACCCCGGTCCAGCGTCTGCCGGACATACGCCTCCGCGTCCCCCGTGCGCTCGATCTCCTCGATCATCCCGAGCACCCGCGACGGCGCACCGCCGTGCAGCGGCCCGGACATCGCGCCCACCGCACCCGACAGCGCGGCGGCGACGTCCGCGCCCGTGGAGGCGATGACCCGGGCCGTGAACGTGGACGCGTTCATCCCGTGCTCGGCGGCGGACGTCCAGTAGGCGTCGACGGCCGCGACATGCTTCGGATCCGGCTCCCCCCGCCAGCGGATCATGAACCGCTCCACCACCGAGTTCGCCTTGTCGATCTCCCGTTGCGGCACCATCGGCAGCCCCTGCCCGCGCGCCGACTGGGCGACGTACGACAGGGCCATCACGGCGGCCCGGGCCAGGTCCTCCCGCGCCCGCCCCTCGTCGATGTCGAGCAGCGGCTGCAGCCCCCACACCGGCGCCAGCATGGCGAGCGCCGACTGGACGTCCACGCGGATGTCACCGGAGTGCACCGGGATCGGGAACGGCTCGGCGGGCGGCAGACCGGGGTTGAAGGCGCCGTCGACCAGCAGCCCCCACACGTTCCCGAACGAGACGTGCCCGACCAGGTCCTCGATGTCGACGCCCCGGTAGCGCAGGGCACCGCCCTCCTTGTCCGGTTCGGCGATCTCCGTCTCGAACGCGACGACACCTTCGAGCCCGGGTACGAAATCGGACATCAGGCGGCTCCTCGTGATGTGTGGGCGGCGGTCACCCCGGTGATGCCCCGATCCGCAGGTGGTCACCCGTGGTCAACCCGACCGCAAGGGGGAGCAGCACGATAACCCCCGGTGTCAAAGTTGGGGAGACCACACGACACTGAGTGCCATACCCGTTCGATACGGCAGGATGACCGCGTGACCGACCGCGACCCGCTTCGGGACCCCGTCCTCGACCCCGCCGCCATGCGCAAGCAGTACCGGGCCGACGGCCTCGTCGAGGAGGACCTCGCCACCCATCCCATGGACCAGTTCGCCCGCTGGTTCGAGGACGCGGCCCGGGCGACCCTGCACGGCACGATCTACGAACCCAACGCGATGGTCGTCTCCACGGCGGACGCGACGGGCCGCCCCAGCTCACGCACGGTCCTGATGAAGCAGTTCGACACCGACGGCTTCGTCTTCTACACCAACTACGACTCCCGCAAGGCCCGCGACCTCGCGCAGAACCCGCACGTCTCACTGCTCTTCCCCTGGCACCCGCTGGCCCGCCAGATCATCGTCACCGGCACCGCCCGGCGCACCGGCCGCGACGAGACCGCCGCCTACTTCCGCACCCGCCCGCACGGCTCCCAGCTGGGCGCCTGGGCCAGCGCCCAGTCCACGGTGATCGCCTCCCGCACCGAACTCGACACGGCCTACGCCGCCCTGGAGGCCCGCTACCCCGAGGACGAGCAGGTCCCCGTCCCACCGCACTGGGGCGGCTTCCGCGTCACCCCCGAGACGATCGAGTTCTGGCAGGGCCGCCACAACCGCCTCCACGACCGCCTGCGCTACGTGGCCCGGCCGAACGGCACCTGGAAGGTCGAACGCCTCAGCCCCTGACGGCACCGGAAAACGCAGACGACCCGCGGGCTGGGTTCCTCAAGGAGGAGCCGGCCGGACGTACCGGCAGCCCGCGGGTCGGGTGACTGCTTGAGACTGGGCCGGCTGCGTGTTCGCACACGCTGATCCGGCACCGCACATGGTGTGGTGACGGGCGCTAGCCCGCAGTCACCTCACGCGTCCGGTTTCCATACATCTGCCGAACCACCTCCCTTCTCGTGTAACCGACACCCTAAGAAGCGTCCGGGAGGTGCTCAACTGTTTTTTCGGGCCGCCTGTTCTCGGGGGACCGCGGCATTGATCCATGCCATCTTGCGGGAACAGGATGTGGGCTGTGTCACGTTCCAGTTGAATAAGGGCCAGTGAGCGAACCGAGCGCCGTGTCTACGTGCGCGGACGCGGCTTCCAGGGGGTCCAGGTGAGTGCTTCGCGGCGGAGTGGGACCACGGACGAGCTGGGGCCGGACGAGCCCGAGGAGCCGGGGGGCTCCGATCTGCTCGCCGCCCTGCTCGACGGGATGGACGCGGCCCTGTGCGCCTTCGACGCCGACGGGGTGGTGACGCACTGGAACCGGGAGGCGGAGCGGATTCTCGGGTGGACGGCCGCGGAGGCCGTGGGGCGGCACGGGTTCGCCGGGTGGGCGGTGCGCAGTGCCGACGCCGAGGAGGTGCAGGCCCGGCTGATGTCGGCGATGCACGCGCCGGGGCGGCAGGTGCACGAGTTCGCGCTGGTGACCAAGGGCGGGGGGCGGGTGCTCGTACGGACCCAGTCCGCCGCCGTGCGCGGGCCCGAGGGGAAGCCCGCCGGCCTGTACTGCGCGTTCAGCGAGGTGCACGCGCAGATCGACCTGGAGCGGTCGATCGCGCTGAGCGAGGCGCTGTTCGAGGACGCGGCCTGGGGTGTCGTGCTCGTCGACGCGGATCTGCGGCCCGCCGTGGTGAACGCGTACGCGGCGCGGTCGCTGGGGGTGGGGCGTGCGTCGGCGCTGGGCCGGCCGCTGGGTGAGCTGCTGGCGCAGGGCGCGGAGGAGCTGGAGGCCGCGCTGACGCATGTCCTGGCCGAGGGTGCCCCGCCCGCGCCGGCCGAGATGTGGGTGGCCGTGCGGACGACGCAGGGCGAGGCGCGGCGCTGCTGGCGGAGCGGGTTCCTGCGGCTGGCCTCGCCGCTCGCGGAGGAGCCGGTGCCGCTCGGTGTCGGCTGGCTGTTCCTGGACGTCACGGAGGCGAGGCAGGGGCAGCAGGAGGCGTCGTTGCTGCGGTTCCGGACGAATCAGCTGCACCGTGCGGCCCGGGCCGCGGCCGAGTGCGAGGATCCGGTGGAGGCGGCCACCGTCCATCTGGACTTCGCGCTCGCGGGCTTCGCCGACCACGCGCTGATCGACGGGGTGGCGGGCGGTCCGCACGTGGAGACCGGGGGCGCTTCGGACGCGGTCCGGCTGGTACGGCTCGCGGCCACGCCGGCGGGGGCGCCGGGACCGAGTCTGCTCACGGGCGCGGCGGGGCTGCCCGCACGCTACGAGGAGGGGCATCCGGCGCTGCAGTGCGTGCAGCGGGCCGGGAGTGTGCGTGCGGACGCCGGGTCGGTCCCGGCCGAGCGGGCGCGGGAGTGGGCGCTGGAGCGGCAGTGGCCCGGCGACGCGGTGCACGCGCTGTGCGCGGTGCTGCGGAGCCGGGGGCGGACGCTGGGCGTGGTGACGTTTCTGCGCGGTGCGGGCCGCAGCCGCTTCGAGCGGTCCGACATGGCCTACGCGGAGGACGTGGCCCTGCGGATCGCGGTGGCGCTGGACCTCGGTGAGGCGGTGCGCGGGCGGCCGGGGGAGCAGCCGTGGTAGGGCCCCGGTCACGGTTCCGGCGACGGTCTCGGTCTCGGTCCTGATCATGGTCACGGTTCCGGTTCCGGTTCCCGCGGTGGTGTCAGTGGCGGTAGAAGATCCGGTCGCCGTACTCCGTCATGACCCGGCCGTTCCACTCGTGTCCGCCGTCGACGTTGCCGGAGCGCAGCAGGGGCGGTTCGACGCCGCGGGCGGCGAGGGCGGCGGCGGTGGTGGCCATGACGGCCTGCAGCAGGGCGGTGGTGACGACCGTGGAGGCGGGGGCGAAGGGTGCCGGGATGGTGTCCAGGGTGAGTTCCGCGTCGCCGACGGCGATCTTGGAGTCGAGGACGATGTCGCAGTGGTCCTTGAGGAAGGTGCCGGTGGTGTGCCGGGACGTCGTCTCGGCGGCGTAGGCCACGGAGGTCACGCCGATGACGTGGATGCCGAGGGCGCGGGCGTGCAGGGCCATCTCGACGGGCAGGGCGTTGCGGCCGGACAGGGAGATGATCACCAGGGCGTCGCCGGCGCGGAGCGGTGAGGTGTCCAGGACGGCGCCGGCGAGGCCGTCCACGCGTTCCAGGGCGGAGCCGAGGGTGGCCGGGGTGACGTCGACGCCGACGACGCCGGGGACGGCGAGCAGGTTCATCAGGGCCAGGCCGCCGGCGCGGTAGACGACGTCCTGGGCGGCCAGCGAGGAGTGCCCGGCGCCGAAGGCGAACAGGCGGCCGCCGGCCGTGACGGTGTCGGCGAGCAGGGTGCCGGCGGCGGTGATGGCTTCGGCCTCCTCGTCGCGGACCCGTTGCAGCAGGCCGATGGCGGCGTCGAAGAACAGGTCGGCAGGCGTGCCGTCGCTCATGCGGTGCCCCTTCGCAGCGTCTGTGTCGCGGATCACGGTGCGGTCTGGACCAGTACGGTGTCAATACGGCCCGCACCACCGGGGCGGTCTCCGTTTTCCCGCTACCGCCCGGTTGTCAGTGGGATCCGGCAGAATTGACGGCAGGGCCAGCGCACGCCGGCCGGGCGGCCGGCACAGGTAATCGAGGGGCACGTATGTCCGGACTGATCGACACCACGGAGATGTATCTCCGCACCATCCTCGAACTCGAAGAGGAAGGCGTCGTCCCCATGCGCGCCCGCATCGCGGAGCGGCTGGACCAGAGCGGGCCGACGGTGAGCCAGACGGTGGCGCGGATGGAGCGCGACGGCCTGGTGTCCGTGGCCAGCGACCGGCACCTGGAGTTCACGGACGAGGGGCGCCGGCTGGCGACGCGCGTGATGCGCAAGCACCGCCTGGCCGAGTGTCTGCTCGTGGACGTGATCGGGCTGGAGTGGGAGCAGGTGCACGCGGAGGCGTGCCGGTGGGAGCACGTGATGAGCGAGGCCGTGGAGCGGCGCGTGCTGGAGCTGCTGCGGCACCCCACCGAGTCGCCGTACGGCAACCCCATCCCGGGCCTGGAGGAGCTGGGCGAGAAGGACGGGGCGGACCCGTTCCTGGACGAGGGCATGGTCTCGCTGGCCGATCTGGACGCGGGGGCGGACGGCAAGACGGTCGTCGTCCGCCGTATCGGCGAGCCGATCCAGACGGACGCGCAGCTGATGTACACGCTGCGGCGGGCGGGTGTGCAGCCCGGTTCGGTGGTGAGTGTGACGGAGTCGCCCGGCGGTGTGCTGGTGGGCAGCGGCGGCGAGGCGGCCGAGCTGGAGGCGGGCGTGGCCTCCCACGTGTTCGTCGCCAAGCGCTGAGACGTCGGAGGGCCCCGGCGCCTTGTGGCGCCGGGGCCTGTCCTCCCCTGTGCTGACCCGGAGCCCCGAGCTCCCAGGGTCATCCCCTTCGGACCGGCTTTTCCCCGAGCGGTCCGCCTCCCGCCAGAAGAGATCCCCTCGGCTGGGGCGATCATGCCCGGAGAGGTGTCACTCGAATGAGGGGTGTTGTCCGCAGATACGGAATCTTCGAATGGGCATTCGATAATCTGAGGCAGCTGGACGACGAGGCAGGCGGAGGCTGGGGGGTGCCAGGTCGATGGCACGGCGTATCGATGTGACGGGTGCAGGCGGGGTCCGCCTGGCCGCCTGGGAGTTCGCCGAGTCTCCGGAACCGGAGGCGGAGCCCGTCCCTCCGCCAACGGATCCGGGCGCCTCGGCGCAGGGCGCGCGGGAGGCGCCGGCGGAGCGGGACGGCGCTCCGGGGGCGCTGTTACTGCACGGCCTGATGGGCCGCGCCTCCCATTGGGCCGCCACCGCCCGCCGACTCGCCGGACGTCACCGCGCCGTGGCGCTCGACCAGCGCGGTCACGGCCGCAGTGACAAGCCCGCGCGGGCCGCGTACACCCGCGATGCCTATGTCGAGGACGCCGAGGCGGCCGTGGAACAGCTCGGCCTGGGCCCCGCGCTCCTCGTCGGCCACGCCATGGGCGCGCTGACCGCCTGGCAGCTCGCCGCCAAACGCCCCGACCTGGTGCGCGGTCTGATCATCTGCGACATGCGGGCTTCCGCGCTCGGCGCGGCCTCGCAGCGTGAGTGGGCCGACTGGTTCCGCTCCTGGCCCGTCCCGTTCGCCAGCCTGTCCGACGTCCGCCGGTGGTTCGGCGAGGACGACCCCTGGGTGGAGCGGCCCGACCCGGCGCGCGGCGCGTTCTACGCCGAGGTGATGCACGAGTGCGAGGACGGCTGGCGGCCCGTGTTCGAGCCGGAGCAGATGCTCAGCTCCCGGGAGACGTGGGTCTACGACGCCCACTGGGAGGAGCTGGCCCAGGTGCGGTGCCCGACGCTGGTGGTGCGCGGCGTGGACGGCGAGCTGGGCCGGGCGGAGGCGCAGGAGATGGTGCGGGTGCTGCCGCGGGGGCGGTACGCGGAGGTTCCCGACGCGGGGCATCTCGCGCACTATGACCTGCCGGCGGCTTGGTGGGCCGCTGTCTCGCCGTTCCTCGACGCGTTGCCCGGGGACTGAGTGCCCGGTTCTCGCCGTTCTGGAAGCGGTCGACCATGCGCTCGCGCGCCGGGACCGGGGTGCAGTCGTCCGCCGGGTCGCCGGTTCGCCGCCGACCGCGGGCCGTTCGCGGCCGGTCGCGCAGCTCCCCGCGCCCCTCGGGCCGACGCGCCGCAACCCCCGGCCCTCGGGCCGGCGCACCGCAATCCCCGCTCCTCGGGCCGGCGCGCCGCAATCCCGGGCCCTTGGGCTGGCGCGCTGTAATCCCGGGCCCTTGGGCTGGCGCGCCGCAATCCCCGCTCCTCGGGCTGGCGCGCTGCAATCCCGGGCCCTTGGGCCGGCGCGCTGCAATCCCGGGCCCTTGGGCCGGCGCGCCGCAATCCCCGCTCCTCGGGCCGGCGCGCTGCAACCCCCTGAGGGACGCGGGTGGCTGCCCGGGAAACCCGCCACGCGCCCTGTGCGCGCCGGCGAACCGGCAATCCGGCAGGCGGGTGGGCGTACCCGCTACCGGTCCCGGCCGCACGCGTAGGCGAGCGGCGAGATCAGCTCCTCCGCGTCCGGCAGCCACCGGTTCGCCGGGGTGGGCCGGCGGGCCCACTGCACCGCTCCGCGGGACCCGAACCGCGTGGGCGGAGCCGCCACGTACCCGCCCTCGCCCAGCGTCACCAGATCCAGCGACGACATCGACCAGCCGAGCTTGCGCACCAGGTCCGCCATCTTCGCCGACGCCCCCGGCAGTACGAAGAACTGCATCCGCCGGTCCGGCGTCAACGTGACCGGCCCGAGCGTCAGTTCCATCCGCTCCATCCGGGCCAGCGCCAGGAACCCCGCGCTCTCGGGGACGGACAAGGCGTCGAACGTCCGCCCCGTCGGCAGCAGGATCGACGCCGTCGGCTGCTTCTGCCACATCCGGCGCGCGACGGTCGCACTGCCGGTCGCCTGGGTCGCCCAGTCGGGGCGCGCGGGGTGCGCGCCCGGCGCAGGGCAGGTCGCGTCGTCGCACGAGCAGCGCTGCACCCCGTCGACCGCTTCCAGCCAGGTGCCCGGGAACACGTCCCAGTGCCGCTCCTCGGCGTACCGTACGGCGGTCTCCAGCAGCGATTCCCCGCGCTGCTGCGGAATCTGGCCGGAGATCTGAGTGTTCTGGGCGCCCGCGATCGTCTCTTCCACGCCTCACTCAACTCCCGCACTCACCTTGGGTTACGGCTGTAGCGCGCGCGGGGGAGGAGCATCGATTCGGCAGTCGGGGCGCATGGGTGCACGTCCGGGGGCGCGCGGGAGGAAGCCGGGCGTGAGGTGGGTAGCCAGGGCTGGGGAGTGGCAACAGCCTTTACCCCGGCAAACCGCACATGTCGTGCATTGACGGTATGTCAGCTGGGCAGTGATCTTCCCGACCGGATCGTCTCGGCCGGGTTCACCCGACCGGAAATTCACGCTCCAGGGGATCGCAACGCAGGGGGTAAGCACATGGCCGCAAGGCCTCTCGTGGCGAGGCAGCCGAACGAACGGCTGCAGGCACTCATCCAGGAAGCGGGGTGCTCCAACGCCGGGCTGGCCCGGCGGGTCAACATGTGCGGCGCCGAGCACGGACTCGACCTGCGCTACGACAAGACGTCCGTGGCCCGCTGGCTGCGCGGCCAGCAGCCGCGGGGCCGGGCCCCGGCGGTCATCGCCGAGGCGCTCGGGCGCAAGCTCGGCCGTACGGTCACGATCGACGAGATCGGCATGGCCAACGGCAAGAACCTCGCCTCGGGGGTCGGCCTCCAGTTCTCGCCGACGGTACTGGGGGCCATCGAGCAGGTCTGCGAGCTGTGGCGCAGCGACGTGGGGCGCCGGGACTTCCTGTCCGGCTCCTCCGTCGCGGCCTCCGCGCTGGTCGAGCCGAGCCGTGACTGGCTGATCTCGGCGCCGGACGCCCAGGTGGCCAGGCAGGCCGGTCCGCGGGTGGGCCAGGCCGACGTGGCCGCCGTCCGGTCCATGACGCAGGCGCTGGTGGACCTCGACCACCAGTACGGCAGCGGGCATGTGCGCCCGGTCGTCGTGCACTACCTGAACAGCGTCGTCTCCGGGCTGCTCGCGGGCTCCTACCGGGAGGCGGTCGGCCGGGAACTGTTCGCGGCCGTCGCCCGGTTGACGGAACTGGCCGGGTACATGGCCGTCGACACGGGCCAACCGGGCCTGGCGCAGCGGTACTACATCCAGTCGCTGCGGCTCGCGCAGGCCGCCGGGGACCGCGGGTACGGCGGTTACATCCTCGCCGCGTCCATGAGCCACCTCGCCGCGCAGCTCGGGAACCCGCGCGAGATCGCCCAGTTGGCGCGGGCGGCGCAGGAGGGCGCGCGCGGGCATGTGACTCCGCGCGCGGAGGCGATGTTCCACGCCGCCGAGGCGCGCGGGCACGCCCTGCTCGGCGACGTACGCGCGGCGCAGGCGTCCGGCGGGCGGGCGGTCGCGGCGATGGAGCGGGCGGACGGCTCCTCGGGTGCCGATCCGGCGTGGATCACGCACTTCGACGAGGCGTACCTGGCCGACGAGTTGGCGCACTGCCACCGTGACCTCGGGCAGGCCGAGGAGGCGGCGCGGTACGCCGAGCAGTCCCTGGCCGGGCACCCCGGGTCCCGGGCCCGCCGGCGCGCCATCGGCTATGTGCTGCTCGCCACGGCCCAGGTGCAGCAGCGCGAGATCGAGCAGGCCTGCAACACCGGTCTGAAAGCGGTGGAGTTGCTGGAGACGCTCCGCTCCAACCGGGGCGCCGAGTATCTGGACGACCTCCAGCAGCGCCTGGAGCCGTTCCGGGACGAGGCGGTGGTGAGGGAGTTCGGGGCGCGCCTCGATCTCCAGCAGGCCGCCTGAACCGCAGACCGCCTGAACCGCGGACCGCCTGAACAGGGGCCCCGCGGCCCGGTGAACTCGCGGCAAACGGCACCCGGCGTGCGCCGGGTGCCATAGAACAGCGCATCGCGGGGCGGTTCTGTTACCGCTGTCACAGGAAGGAAGATCACGCCCTGAGCTGCGTGGCACCCGGCTCGGGGGACCCGGTAGCGTGAGCCGACGATTCACAAGGTCCCCCATTAGTAGGAGTCCCGGTGACGCAGAGTGGACAGGGCGAGGAGCCCTCGGCGCGGCCCGCGCGCGAAGGCATCGTGCTGCCCTCCGACGGAGGCGAGCCCCTGTTGCCGGGCATGACCGCGACGCCCGCGCCCGCCGGTCCGGCCGGCGGGCAGGGATGGGGCGGTACCTGGGGCCCCGAGCAGCAGGCGCCCCAGCAGGGCCAGAGCTGGCCCCCGGCGGCCCCGCAGTGGTCCGGCGCCGAGGAGCCACCGGCGGCCACGGGCGCCGGCCCGCTGCCTCCGGAGGGCGCCCCGGCCCCGTCGTACGGCGGCCAGACGCCCGCGTACGGCGGTCAGGCACCCGCCGGGTATGACGGCCAGGCACCCGCGTACGGCGGTCAGGCCCCTTCCTTCGGGCAGCCCCCGGCCCACGCCCCCGGCGGTCAGGCCGGTCCCGGCGCCTACGGCGCGGCGCAGCAGCCCGCGTACGGTACGCCGGACCCCTACCAGCAGCACCAGCAGCAGCACCAGCAGCACCAGCAGCAGCACCAGCAGCACCAGCAGCACCAGCCGCAGCAGCAGCACGACCAGCCGCAGCAGCACGGCCAGCAGCCGTACCCGGCGCAGCCCGCCGCCCCGCTGCCGGACGCCTATCCGGCCACGGGTGCCCCGCTGCCCCCGACGGCCGACGCCGCGACCCAGTACATTCCGCCGGTCCCCGCCGGGCCGGGCGGCTCCGGCGGCCCCGGGCACGAGGGCGCCACCCAGTACCTGCCGCCCGTGCAGGCCGCGCCGGCCGACGGCGCGACCCAGTACATCCCGCCGGTCGCCGGGCACGAGGCGGCCACCCGGTACATCCCGCCGGTGACCCCCGGCGCGCTGCCGCCGGAGCAGGCGGGCGAGGAGACGCGGTACCTCGGCCAGGTGCCCCGGCAGGCGGCGCCCGCGCCCTCCGACGCGGAGGCCACGCAGTACATACCGCCCTACGCCGGCCAGGCCGGCCAGGCGCAGGGGGCGGACCGGCAGCCGCCCGCCGAGTTCGACAACCTCTTCCGCGGCGGACCGGCGGCCGACGACAGCCCGGCCGGCTCCACCCAGCAGCTGCCGCTCGTCCAGCAGCCGGACGCCTACCCCGGCCCGGACGCCTACCCCGGCCCGGCGCAGTCGTCGTACCGCCCGGCGCAGCCGTCGTACGACGCGGAGCCGGACGGCGGCGGGCGGCGCGGTGGCCGCTCGCGGGTGCCGCTGATCGCCGCCGTGGGCGTCGGCCTCGTCGTGGTCGGGGTCGGCGCGGGCGCGCTGCTCAGCGGTGGCGGCGGCACGGACCAGGGCGGCGACGGCAAGGACCAGACGGTCGCCGCCACCTCTCCGGCCACCCAGGACTCCGCCTCGCCCGCCGTCGACCCCGCCCGGCAGCAGGCGGTCGAGCTGGACAAGGTGCTCGCGGACAGCGGCAGCAGCCGGGCCTCGGTGATCCAGGCGGTGGCCGACGTCAAGCAGTGCGACAACCTCGACCAGGCCGCCGGCAACCTGCGGGACGCGGCCGGGCAGCGCAACGAGCTGGTCGCCCGGCTCGGCCGGCTGACCACGGACAAGCTCCACGCCCAGGGCCAGCTGAGGGACGCCCTGACCAAGGCCTGGCAGGCGTCCGCGGCGGCGGACAACCACTACGCGGCCTGGGCCGGCCAGGCCAAGAGCCACAAGGTCTGCCGCAAGGGACACGCCCGCGTCACCAACGAGACGCAGGCCGGCAACCGGGAGAGCGGCACCGCCAGCGAGCAGAAGGCGAAGGCGGCGGCGCTGTGGAACACGATCGCGCGGAAGTACGGACTGACCCAGCGCCAGCCGACCCAGCTGTGACGGCCGGCGCCGCCGTGAGGGGCCCCGGCACCGGGGTCCGTCACGGCACGTCCGCGTGCTCCAGGATGGTGGTCATGTCGGCGATGCCGTCGTCGCCGCCGATGCCCTTGCGGGCCGCGACCAGCCTGCCGTCCTGAACCACCTGAAGGGTGACGTCGGCGTTGACCAGCCGCGGGAAGCCGACCCCGGCGAGCTTGCTCTCGTAGGGCCAGTGCAGGGGCGGGGTGAGGCCGCCGGTGGAGACCCGCAGGCCGTCGTTGAGGGTACGTCGCACGGTGTCGGCGCTCACCTCGCCGCCGCCGATCTTCTCCAGGACGGCCTTGAGCACGGTGTAGGCGATCCACGTGGTCTGCACGCCGGCGTCCGCGGGGTCGATGCGGTTGTCGCCGAAGGCCTCCTCGTTGATCACCTTCTTCATCGGGTCCCAGCGGGAATCCGAGGCCACCGGGTACCAGCCGGTGATGTACGCCCCCTCGTACGGCCCGGAGGCCCCGCCCGTGGTGTTGATCACCGTCTGGTCGACGCTGCCGAGCACGGTCGCGGTGCGTACGGCCGGGTAGCTCGCGCGGGCCCGCCGGAAGGAGTCCATGAAGGTGTCGGTGCGGTCCCCGAGCGCGGGCACCACACAGCCCTTCCGCGTCACGTCCTGGGTGGCGTAGCGCAGCGCCTGGTCGGCCTGGGCGCCGTACTCGGTGGCGTCCTCGGCGGCGAGACGGTCGCCGGCGTCGGAGTGGCCGCCGGACCTCAGTCCCGAGTCGAGCATCGCGGGCAGCTCGTCGCCGGCGATGCTGTCGGGGCGGACCAGGGCGACGTTGCCGCAGCCGGCGTTCGCGAGGGCCTTGCCGAGACCGGCCAGGAGGGTGGGCTGGCCGCCGTTGACCGGGTAGGACATGGCGCCGGTGAACTCGTCGTTGGTGACGCCGTAGCCGCCTATGTAGGGGATGCCGGCGCCTTCCAGCGGGGCGAGGTAGGAGTCGCCGAACTGGCTGTAGGAGCCGACGACCGCGACCACGTTCTCGTCCGCCGCGCGCCGGGCGCACCTCGCGGCGCCCACGCTGTCGTTGTGGTCGTTGCAGGTCAGTACCTGGAGTCTGCGGCCGTTGACGCCGCCGTGGCTGTTGATCCACTTCGCGTAGGCGAGGGCCATCGCGGGCATGCCGGGCTTGTTGGTCGCGTCGGTGTCCTGGGGGGCCCAGGTCATCACCTTGACCGGGTCGTCCCCGGAGCCCCCCGTGGCACCGGGGACGACCCCGCATGAGGCGGCGAGCGACGCACAGACGGCCACGGCGCCCACGGTGAGGGCGATGGCTCTGACGGGGCGCGGGAGTGTGATGCGAGGGGTACTGCGAGTGCGTCGCCTGCCGGTCATGTACACGCACCATTCCCTCACACCACTAACCGTGGAGTGACTGTCGGTCAACGAGGGGTGACATGGAGGTGAATTACGGGGGTCCGTGATGCCGGTGCCGCGAAGAACGTACGATCGATGACCGTGCAAGGTTCGGAGAACACTTCCCGTCGCGGCCGTCGCTCCTCCACCATGGGCGGCATGCCCCTGAACGACATGCCGTGGTGGCGGTGGCGCAGCAACGTGCGCTCGGCGCTGCACATGCTCTCCGACCCGGCGTTCCAGCGGGACGTCTGGCTGGCCGGCACGGACGGCTACGGTGACGTCACGGACGCCGTGTACCGGCTGGTGGAGGACACCTGGCTGGACAACTGGTCGGCGGAGAAGTACGTCGGCACGATATTCCGGGACTCGCAGGAGGCGGCGCTCGTCGACACCGCCGTGCTGCGGGTGCTGCGCATCATGCACCAGGTCGGCCCGGACGCCCCGGTCACCGCGTACGTGGAGCACGCCGGCTGGCCGGACGCGGTGCAGGCGGCGCGCGACGCGCACGTGCGGATGTCGGTGAGCGACGGGGAGGACCCGGACACGCCGCCGAAGAGCCTGGAAGTGCTGCGGATCGTGACGAGGTCCGCGTAGCGGACGGCGGCATACCGGCGGGTGGCCGGTATGGGACCCTGTAGTGCATGACTGAGCAGTCCGCCTCCTCCGCCGCAGCACCGGCCGACCAGTACGTCCTCACGCTCTCCTGCCCGGACAAAAAGGGCATCGTGCACGCCGTGTCCAGCTATCTGTTCATGACCGGCTGCAACATCGAGGACAGCCAGCAGTTCGGCGACCATGACACGGGGCTGTTCTTCATGCGCGTGCACTTCTCGGCCGAGGCGCCGGTGACGGTGGACAAGCTGCGGGCGAGCTTCGCCGCGATCGGTGACTCGTTCCACATGTCCTGGCAGATCAACCGGGCCGACCAGAAGATGCGCATCGTGCTCATGGTCAGCAAGTTCGGGCACTGCCTGAACGACCTGCTGTTCCGGGCGCGCATCGGGGCGCTGCCGGTGGAGATCGTGGGCGTGGTGTCGAACCACACCGAGTTCGAAGAGCTGGTGGGCTCCTACAACATTCCCTTCCACCACATTCCGGTCACGAAGGACACCAAGGCGGACGCCGAGGCGCGGGTGCTGGAGATCGTGCGGGAGGAGAAGGTCGAACTGCTCGTCCTCGCCCGCTACATGCAGGTGCTCTCGGACGACCTGTGCAAGCAGCTCAGCGGCCGGATCATCAACATCCACCACTCGTTCCTGCCGAGTTTCAAGGGCGCGAAGCCGTACCACCAGGCCCACGCCCGGGGCGTGAAGCTGATCGGGGCGACGGCGCACTACGTCACCGCGGACCTGGACGAGGGGCCGATCATCGAGCAGGAGGTCGAGCGGGTCGGGCACGACGTGACGCCGGACCAGCTGGTCGCCATCGGCCGGGACGTGGAGTGCCAGGCCCTGGCGCGGGCGGTGAAGTGGCACGCGGAGCGGCGCATCCTGCTCAACGGCCGCCGGACGGTGGTGTTCGCGTAGGACCCCGGCCCCGCGCGGGGCGGTGTGGCTACTCGGGCACCGTGAAGTAGCGGGCGAACGCCGGGACGACGTCCGGCTCGCCGACCCTTCCGTCGCCGTCGGTGTCGAGGGCGGCGGCGGTCGTCTCGGCGAGGCCGTCCGGTACGTGCAGAACCCGCAGCACGCGTGCGGTGTCGGCGATGTCGAGGTGGCCGTCGCCGTCCGTGTCGGCCACCGCGAGGGCCGCGTGCAGGAAGGGACGGGCGATCTCGGCGAAGCGGTCGGGGTTGTCCCGCAGCCGCTTGACCGCGCCGGTGACGAACTCGTCGCGGGTGATGCGCTGGTCGCCGTCCCGGTCGGCGATGCCGGCCATGCCCTGCCAGAACGCCTCCGCGCCGGAGTACAGCGCCTGCCCCTTGTCGGAACGGGCGGGTACGGCGAACTCGGCGAGCAGCGCCTTGGCCGCCGCGTTGAAGTCACCGCGGTCGATGTAGCCGTTGCCGTCCTGGTCGAAGGTGGCGAACCGGGCCGCGATCCTGCGCTCGTACTCGGTGCTGACCATGTCTGTTCGGACCGCCTTACGTGAGGCTCGTGCATGAGGGTCTTGCCGGTCGCCGGGGCGACCTGGCTGGGAGCGTACGACGTGGACGGCGTCGGGCGGCGGAAAACGGGCGACTGTGCCAAGACCGGGGGAATGCCGGGACATCAGTGTGGCCGGATCGCGGGGGCGTGACGGCCGTTCAGGCGGAGAGCGGGCCCGCCTCGTCCGTGGTCGCGGAGCCGAGGTCGGGGTGGACGTCGAAGAGCCGCCGGACGCCGAGCGCGCCGAGGACACGGTTGACGTGCGAACCGTCCTCGGCGCCCCGGTCCGGCAGGATCAGCCGCAGCCGGCCCTGACAGGAGCGGATCAGCCGGCGGGCGGCGATGAGCACGCCGACCCCGCTGGAATCGCAGAAGAACACGTCGGAGAGGTCCACGACGAGGCTGTGGTGTCCCTCCGCGACGACGTCGTGCACGCGCTGGCGCAGCACCGGTGAGGTCATCAGGTCCAGCTCCCCGGACACCCGGAGCACGGCCCACGCGCCTTGTTCGTCGTCGGTCACATTGAATGCCACGGCCACGCCCCTCCGCTCGCCGGATCCCGCGGAACCGCCCGGAAACGGAAGCAGTTCCTACGTTTCATTCCGCGCGGCTGCCCAGCGGCCGTTCCCTGAAACGCGACGCGGCAAACGGGGAGTGATCAACAAGGAGCTTCTTTCGGTCACTATCGATCCTCTTTGATCAAAGATGCGCGCACCTCGTGTGGAGGTTGTGTGAAGAGGGCACTATCACCTGCGACGCTCCCGGGGGCGCACATTGACACAAAGGGGCGTGCGTTGTCGGACGTGCCGACTACATTCGAGGAGAGCAGGACCGACAAGCTGGACGCGCCGGGCACGGTGAGGGGAGGGGACCGCATGGCCAGGAAGGACGTACCGCCCCGCTGGGACCGCAAGATGCAGCAGCGGCTCGCCCGCGGTGAGGCGGCCGCCCTCGGCGAGCTGTACGACCGGTTCGCCTCGCTCGTGCACAGCCTCGCCCACCGTGTCCTCGGCGACGAGCGGGCCGCCGACGCCATCACCCGCGAGGTCTTCACCCACGTCTGGGAGCACCCCGAGACCTACGACCCCAAGCAGGGCCCGCTGCGCTCCTGGGTCGCCGCGGTCACACACCGGGTCGCCGTGCAGCGGCTGCGCGACCGGGAGGAACGGGAACAGCCGCGGCGCGAGGAACTGGAGAGCACGGTCCGCCGCGCCTCGGTCGCCGCCCGCGCCGACTTCATCGTCCACTCCTTGCCCGCCCCGCTGCGCGCCGCCCTGGACTCGGCCTACTTCCAGCGCCGCGACTACCGCCAGACCGCGGCCGACCTCGGCGTCACCGAGGACGAGGCCCGCCGCCGGCTCCGCCTCGGCCTCCAGCTGCTCTCCACCGCCCACGACGCGGGCACACCGCCGGGATACCGGGGTGCGGTGTGAGCGGCGCGGGCTGGTTCGAGGCACACGAGGGCCGCGACGGCCGTGCGGGCCGTGGCGGCGGAGGCGCGGGGGACTCCCCGGGCGACGCCGGCGGCGCCGGAGCGGCCCCGCGCATACCCACCGCCCCGCGCCTCCGTGGAGGACAGCGGGCACCCGCTGCCCGGCCTCGCCGACCTGGGGGACCTCGCACCCGTGCCGCTCGCCCTCTCGCACGACGTCCTGAAGTCGCTGCTCGGCGCCTGGGCGCTGGCCGCGTGCTCGGCCGCGGAGGCGGCGGCCGTGGAAGAGCACCTGGGCGACTGCGGCGGATGCGCCGACGAGGCCCGCAGGCTGCGTGAGGCGGTCGGCCTGCTGCACCAGCCGGAGAGCCTGGACCTGGACCCCGCTCTGCGCACCCGCGTGCTGGAGAGCTGCCTGAGCCGTCGGCCGCCGCGCATCCCGGTGCCCGAGTGGGCGGCGCCGTACGACGCCGAGACCGCCCGACTGGACGCGCTGCTGCAGGACTTCGGGGAGGCGGAGTGGCATGCGCCGGTACGCCTGCGGTGGTTCGAGGACGACACCGCGACGAGCCGTCGTACGACGGTCGCCGGGGTGATCGCGCACCTGCTGTCGGTGGACGGGCTGATCGCCGCGGCGCTCGGTCTGACGGACCCGCTGGCCGACGTCGCCGGGGCGGCGCAGCCGGGTGCCCTCGGTCCGGCCGGCCGCACGGAGGCGTTCTGGCGGGCCTCGCACTTCCCGCCCACGTGCTCGGTGCGGGGGCCGTGGCGGGAGCAGAGCCACAGCCTGGTGCGGACGGTGTCCTTCACCGGCGGCCACGCGGGCGGACTCGGGGTCCCCTACGGTGACTTCGCGCTGCCGCTGCACGACGCGATGCTGGACCGCGCCTTCGAGTGCTGGGTGCACGCCGAGGACATCGCGGAGGCGGTGGACTACCCGTACCAGCCGCCGGCGCCACGGCACCTCAACCGGATGATCGACCTGGCGGCCCGCCTGCTGCCGACGGTGCTCGCCGAGCGCCGGCGCGCGGGCCTGTCCGAGCCGGGCCGCCGGACCCCGCACCTGGTCCCGGCCGGCGCGCCCGGCCGCAGCCTGCGGCTGGAGATCGAGGGCGCGGCCGGGGGCGAGTGGCTGATCCCGCTGGACTCGCCGGCGGCGGTGGGCTCCGCGGACCTCGAGGTGGCCCATGTGGCCCTGGACGGCGTGGAGTTCTGCAAGCTGGCCGCGGGTCATGTGTCGCCGGAGGAGACGGCGGTCGGCCAGGACGGCGACCGCCAGGCGATCAGGGACGTGCTGTACGCGGCGGCGAGCATGAGCCGGATGTGACCGGAACCGACGACGGCACTCGGCACCGGGGCGGGTCAGCCCTGGCGCGGCGGTGCTGAGAAGCGCTCCCGGAGCTTGTACTTCAGCACCTTGCGCAGGGTGTCGTTGCGCGGCAGGGCGTCCAGCACCTCCAGCCGTTCCGGCAGCTTGTGCACGGACAGTCCTTCCGCCCGGAGGAAGGACACGACCTCCGGCAGGGTCGGGCCGGCCGTCCCCGCCGCCGGTTCGATCACCGCGCAGACCAGTTCGCCGCGCTCGGCGTCCGGGAGGCCGATCACGGCCGCGTCGGCCACCGCCGGGTGCGCGGCCAGCAGGTCCTCGATCTCCCTGGCGGAGATGTTCTCGCCCTTGCGGATGATCACGTCCTTCAGGCGGCCGGTGAGGACCAGATGGCCGGACTCCGTCATGTGCCCCAGGTCGCCCGTGCGCAGGAAGCCGTCGGCGTCGAAGGCCGCGGCCGTCTCGGCGGGGTCCAGATAGCCCTGGCAGACGGCCTCGCCGCGCAGCCGTATCTCGCCGTCGACGATCCGGACCTCCATGCCGGCCGGCGGGCGGCCCTCGGTCGTGGCCAGGTTCTCGGCGGTGTCCCACGGGTCCCCCATCGTGATCATCGGGACCTCCGTCATGCCGTAGCCGTGGGTGAGCTGGACGCCCATCTCGCGGACCACGGCGCGGTACAGCCCGGGCGGCTTGGGGGCGCCGCCGCCCGCGAGCAGGCGCAGGGTCGGGATCACCTTCTCGCCGGGCTGTCTGCGCTGCTCGGCCAGGAACAGGGAGTAGAAGGCCGTGGAGCCGCCGGCGACGGTCACCCCGTGCCGCCGGTACTCCGCCAGCGCGCCGGGGAGCGCGAAGTGCTCGGACATCACCGCGGGGAAGCCGTAGAGCAGGAGCATCACCGTGTAGTCGGGGCCGGCTATGTGGGCGTACGGAAAGGCCATCGAGCCCACGTCGTCCGCGGACAGCCGCAGCGCGTGCGCCAGGCAGGAGCCGCCCGCGATCAGGGAGCGGTCCGTGTGCAGTACGCCCTTGGGGTCGGAGGTGGTGCCCGAGGTCCAGTAGATCCAGCGCGCCGAGGTGCCCTCGGCGGGCGGCGGGGGCAGGACGGACGGGTCGCCGTCGGGCAGGGTGCCGTACGCCTCGAACACGCCTCTGGCGCCGAGGCGACGGGCCATCTCCGTGTGGTCGTGGCCGCGCCAGACGCCCGGTACGGCGAAGAACTCCGCCTTCGAGGCGCGCAGGGCGAAGCCGACCTCCCGGTCCCGGTAGTAGGGGATGACCGGGGACTGTACGGCGCCCAGGCGGGCCAGCGCGAAGGACAGCAGGGCGGCCTCGATGCGGGTGGGCAGCTGCCAGGCGACCACCGTGCCGGGACGTACGCCCATGCCGTACAGGCCCGCCGCGACACGTTCGGCCCGCGCGCGCAGTTCGCCGAAGGTCAGCCGGCGGCCGGCCTGGAGGAGGACGGGGCGGTCGGGGGTGACGGCGGCGCGCCGGGCGACCAGCTCCCACAGTGTGCGGGCGGTGCCCAGGGTGTGCGGGGTCTCGTTCACGGCTGCCCCCTGCTTGGCTGACGACTCGTCAGGTGACATGCTATCTGACGGGCCATCAGATAAGCAGGCCCAGTCGAGTACCGTCCGGCGGAGGGGACCCATGGCCACCGAACTGCCCCGCATCATCAGCGTCGACGACCACGTGATCGAGCCCGCCCACCTCTTCGAGACCTGGCTGCCCGCCAGGTACCGCGACCGTGGCCCCAAGCCGCTGACCGCCGGGATCGGGGAACTGGCCTACGTCGGCGGCAAGTACCAGATCACCATGGACCCGCAGGGCCAGCCGACGGACTGGTGGATCTACGAGGACCTGAAGTTCCCGTACAAGCGCAACATCGCCGCCGTCGGCTTCGACCGGGACGAGATGACCCTGGAGGGCATCACCCGGGAGCAGATGCGGCGCGGCTGCTGGGACCCCGGGGCCCGGCTGGAGGACATGGACCTCAACCACGTCGAGGCCAGCCTCTGCTTCCCGACCTTCCCGCGCTTTTGCGGGCAGACCTTCGCCGAGGCCCACGACAAGGAGGTCGCCCTCGCCTGTGTGCGCGCCTACAACGACTGGATGGTGGAGGAGTGGTGCGGCGACAGCGGCGGCCGGCTGATCCCCCTGTGCCTGATCCCGCTGTGGGACGTGGAACTGGCGGTCGCGGAGATCCGGCGCAACGCCGCGCGCGGGGTGCGGGCCGTCACCTTCTCCGAGATCCCCACCTACCTCGGGCTGCCCTCCATCCACTCCGGCCACTGGGACCCGTTCTTCGCCGTCTGCCAGGAGACCGGCACGGTCGTCAGCATGCACATCGGCAGCAGTTCCCAGATGCCCGCCGCCTCCCCGGACGCCCCGCCCGCCGTCCAGGCCTCCCTGAGCTTCAACAACGCGATGGCCTCGATGATGGACTACCTCTTCAGCGGGGTGCTGGTGAAGTTCCCCCGGCTGAAGCTCGCCTACTCCGAAGGGCAGATGGGCTGGATCCCGTACGCCCTGGAGCGCGCCGACGACGTGTGGGAGGAGCACCGCGCCTGGGGCGGGGTCAGGGACCTGATCCCCGAACCGCCGTCGACGTACTACTACCGGCAGATCTTCTGCTGCTTCTTCCGCGACAAGCACGGGGTCGCGTCCCTGGACGCCGTCGGCCGCGACAACGCCACCTTCGAGACCGACTACCCGCACGTCGACTCGACCTTCCCGCACACCAAGGAGGTCGCGCTCGACCATGTGAAGGGCCTGGACGACGAGACCGTGTACAAGCTGATGCGGGGCAACGCCATCCGCATGCTGGGCCTGGACCTCGACGCCTGATGGACCTCTCGGACACGCCCGAGGAGGAGGAGTTCCGGGCCCGGCTGCGCGAGTGGCTCGCCGGGACGCTGCCCACCCTGCCCGCCGAGCCGTCCCCGGACGACTGGCCCGGCCGCCGCGCCTACGACCTCGGCTGGCAGCGGATGCTCTACGACGCCGGGTACGCCGGCGTCCACTGGGACGCCTCCCCGACCCTGCGGATGGTCTTCCTGGAGGAGACCGAGAAGGCAGGGGCGCCCTATGTGGGCGCCAACTTCGTCGGACTGCTGCACGCCGGGCCGACGATCGCCGCCGAGGGCACCGCCGGACAGCGGGCCCGCTGGCTGCCGCCGATCCTGCGCGGCGAGCAGGTGTGGTGCCAGGGGTTCAGCGAACCGGACGCCGGATCCGACCTCGCCTCGCTGCGCACACGCGCGCGCAGGGACGGGGACGTGTACGTGGTGACCGGGTCCAAGATCTGGACCTCGCACGCCGAAGTCGCCGACTGGTGCGAACTGCTGGTCCGCACCGACCCGGACGCCCCCCGGCACCGGGGCATCACCTGGCTCGCGCTCCCCATGGACGCCGACGGCGTCACCGTGCGGCCGCTGCGCACCCTCGCCGGCTCGGCGGAGTTCGCCGAGGTGTTCCTCGACGAGGTGCGGGTGCCGGTCGCCAACCGGGTGGGGGAGGAGAACGACGGCTGGCGCGTCACCATGGTCACCCTCTCCTTCGAACGCGGCACCGCCTTCGTCGGCGAGGTCGTCGCCTGCCGCCGGATGCTCGGCGAACTCGCCCGGACGGCCCGGGGGAACGGACGGTGGGACGACCCGGCGCTGCGCCGCCGGCTGGGCCGGCTCGACGCGGAGTTCCGGGCGCTGTGGCGGCTGACCCAGTGGAACGTCAGCGAGGCGGAGGCGAGCGGCGGGATGCCGGGCGTCGGCGGCTCGGTCTTCAAACTCCGCTACTCGCACGCACGCCAGGAGCTGTACGACACCGCGGCCGAGGTCCTCGGCCCGGACGCCCTCGACCTGGACCGGCCCTGGGTGCTCGACCGGCTGTCCTCGCTGTCGTACACCATCGCCGCCGGCACCTCGCAGATCCAGCGCACCATCGTGGCCGAGCGGATCCTCGGCCTGCCGAGGGGGAGATGACGTTGCGCTTCCGGCTCACGGACGACCAGCGCGCGCTGCGCAAGGGTGTGCGCGAGCTGCTGGCCCGGCGCTTCGGGCGGGAGGCGCTGCGCGCCGCCGTCGACGCCCCGGGCCGGCTGGACCGGACGCTGTGGCGGGCCCTCGGGGAGGCGGGGTTCTTCGCGCTGCGGCTGCCCGAGGCGGACGGCGGGGTCGGGCTGGGGCTGCCGGAGGCCGTGCTGGTCTTCGAGGAGGCGGGCCGGGCCCTGCTGCCCGGTCCGCTCGTGGCCACGCATCTCGCGGCCGGCAGTGTGCCCGGCGCGGCGCACGGCGAGACGGTCGTGGCGGCCGTCGACGGCGAGCTGGCGGAGTGGCTGGACGCGGCGGACGTCGTCCGCGGCGACGCCTCCGGTGCGGTACCGCTGCGGTCGGTGGACCCCCTCACACCCCTGCACCGCGTACCCGCCACGCGCACCGACCCGTGGTCCGCCCTCGCGGGTACGGGGGACGTCGCGGCCGGTACCGCAGAACCCGTGGCCGGTACGGGGAACTCCCTCGCCGGTGTCCCGGGTCCGTCCGGCGGTGCTTCGGGCGCCCTCCTCGGCTGTCCGGACCCCGTCGCCGTGCTTCTCACCGCCGCCGAACAACTGGGCACGGCCGGACGGGTGTGCGAGCTGGCTGTGGAACACGCCCGGGCCAGGGAGCAGTTCGGGCGGCCGATCGGCGCCTTCCAGGCCGTCCAGCACCTGTGCGCGGACCTGCTGGTGCGGGCCGAGACCGCGCGGGCCGCCGTCTACGCCGCCGCCGTGACCGCCGACCCGGCCGACATCGCCGCCGCCCGGCTGCTCGCCGACGAGGCCGCCGTACGGGGGGCCCGCGACTGCCTCCAGGTGCACGGCGGCATGGGGTTCACCTGGGAGGCGGATGTCCATCTGCACCTGAAGCGGGCCTGGGTGCGGGCGTGGCGGGCCGGGGGAAGCGCGCGGAGTGAGGAACTGCTCGCCGCCGCCCTGGCGGGCTGAGCCGCCGGTGGCCGCCCGGCCCGTGCCGCCCGAAAAGCTTTGGCCCACGATGTCGCGGATCGTGGCGGAGCGGGTTCACGGAGCGTCGATACCCGGTTGTGTCCTTCGCTTGACTCGTCACGGCCCGGAGTCGGGTACCCGCTCCGGTACCTTGTGGGAGATGCGAGTGGCTGCGCGTACGAGCCGTGCCGACGGTGCCCCTGGGGCGGTGCCGATCAGCGCGTTGCGCGCCGCTGCTCGCGGGGCGGTCCGGGCCGTTGCCCCCGCCTGTTCGACTCCCCGGCGAGAGCGTCGCACAGTATGCCCTACGCGTACTCCTTCGTGCGGGAATATGCCCGAAGCGCTTGTTGGGGTGACTGTACGTCAACCATGCTGTCTCGCAAGGGAGTCACAGTCCGTGATCCTTGCTCTGGCCGTTGTTCTGGCCATGCAGAGAATGGCTACGATCGTGGCCCTCGTCGTGATCGTCGCCGCGGCCGACGCCGTGGCGCGCGGACGGCGTGGGGACATGTGTCCGCCGGTTCGGATGGTGTGAGCGGTGCAGGTGCTTCAAGTGCAGCTGGAGATCCGGCCCGACCCCGCGGAGGTGGGGCGGGCCCGGAGGTGGGCGCGCTCGCGGCTCGCCGGGTCGGGGATAACGGCCGACGAGCCGTTGGCCGAGACCCTGATCCTGCTCGTCTCCGAGCTGGTGACCAACGCTGTCGTGCACACCGGCCGGCCGGCCGTGCTACGGCTCTGCCTGCCCGGCCCGGTGGCCGAGAACGGGGCGTCGGCCACGGTGCGGGTCGAGGTGGCCGACACCAGCACCCGCGCGCCGGTGCCGCGTTGCGCCGACGACGACGCGACCGGCGGCCGGGGTCTGGCCCTCGTGGACTGTCTCGCCGACCGCTGGGGCTGGAGCGCCGAGGACGCCGGCAAGAGCATCTGGTGTGAACTGGACCGCTGTGCGCAGTCCCGGCAGAGCGCGGCGATGGCGTACGGGGGCGGACTGTCCGCGTACGAGGATCTCGCCTTCGAAGCGGTGTAACGCACCCCGGCCGTGATGCGCCGGGGGTGCAACCGTGCGCGGGTCGCGCGAGCAGGGTGTCGCAACACGCGCGCGTACCGGCGTTGACGTCGCCCGGGCACCTGATCAGGCTTGTGGGCGTCGATTCGCCGCGAGGGGACGGTGAGGGCCCGGCTGCCCTGGGCCCTTGTCGAGTGTGGGTCGCATCGGGTGGCGGCGCGTGCGTGACCGTGGGGGGAGGCGCGCCGCCAGCCGCAGACCCGCCGCCGCTGTTCACAGGACCGCCACCGGTGCCACGGGCGTGCCCGTCGCGCCGACGAAGGGTTCCGGCATCGCCGACAGCAGGAACGCGTACCGGCCCGTTTCTCCACAGGCTGTGGACAACTCTTCGAGATTCCAGTTCTGGCCCTGGAGCAGCCCCATCTCCACCAGGTGCAGCGCGTGCACGGGCAGCCACAGATTCTCGATCTCGGGCGGAAATATCTCAAATGTGAGCGTGTCGTTCGCGACGGCGGCCACATCGCGCGCGTGGAACCACTCCGGGCAGCGCACCGAGAGGCCCGGCGACGGATAGCCGTAGCCCTGCCTGTCCCCGGCCAGGTACACCTGCATCTGTCCCGTCCGCACCAGCGCGATGTCGCCGGCCCGTACCCGCACCCGGCCGTACTCCTCGGCCGCCGCCAGATCCTGGGGCGTCACCGCGTGGCCGCCCGCCAGCCGGTCCACGCCGCGCGCGCGTGCCACGTCCAGCAGCACCCCCCGCGAGACGAGGTGCCGCACCTTGTCGATGCCGCTGAACTCGGCGCCGCCGTGCGCGGTGACCGTCCCCGCCGGGCGGCCGTTGTAGAGCCTGCCGGAGTGGGAGACGTGGGTCAGCGCGTCCCAGTGGGTGCCGGCCTGCAGGCCCATCGTCACCGCGTCGTCGCTGCACGCCACCGTGCCCGGGCCGAACAGCTCCTGGTTGAGCTGCACCATCGCGTGCAGGGGGTTCACCCGGCCCGGGATCATCCCCGTCTGTACGCCGTCCTGTCGCAGGGGCAGGGCGAGGGGGACGCGGTGACCCGTGCGCACCTCACCGGCCGCCGCCCGCACGACCTCGTCCGTGACCAGGTTCAGGGTGCCGATCTCGTCGTCGGCGCCCCACCGTCCCCAGTTGTTCACGCGCCCCGCGATCTCCTGGAACTCCTGCGGCAGTGTCATCCGGTGCCTCCCCGGGGCTTGTGTCCGTGCGTCCGACGGGCCATAAAATCTAACGGTCCGTCAGAAACCGCGGGAAGGGGCCGGTCGTGGGGAACTTCTTGGCAGGCAAGGTCGTCGCCGTGACGGGCGCCGGCCGCGGGATCGGACGGGCGGTCGCGCTGGCGGCGGCGGCCGAGGGGGCGAAGGTCGTCGTCAACGACTACGGCGTCGCCGTGGACGGCGCCTCGCCCACCAGCGAGGTCGCCGAAGCCGTCGTCAAGGAGATCGAGGCGGCGGGCGGCGAGGCCGTCGCGGTCGCCGACGACATCTCCACCATGGCGGGCGGCCGACGGGTCGTGGACAGGGCGGTGGAGTCGTACGGCCGTATCGACGGTGTCGTGTGCGTGGCCGGCATCCTGCGGGAGCGGATGCTGTTCAACATGACCGAGGAGGAGTGGGACCCGGTCGTCGCCACCCACCTGAAAGGCACCTTCACCGTGTTCCGGGCCGCCTCCGCCGTGATGCGCAGGCAGCGGTCGGGCACCCTCATCGGCTTCACCAGCGGCAATCACCAGGGCTCCGTCTCCCAGGCCAACTACAGCGCGGCAAAAGGCGGGATCATCTCGCTCGTGCGCAGCGCGGCGCTCGGCCTGCACAAGTACGGGGTGACCGCGAACGCGGTGGCGCCGGTGGCACGGACGCGGATGTCGGCGAACGTGCCGACGGCCCTGACGGAGATCGGGGAGCCGGAGGACGTGGCCGCGCTGGTGGTGTACCTGCTGTCCGAGCGGGCCGCCGGGGAGGGCATCACCGGGCAGGTGTACACGATCGCCGGGCCGAAGATCGCGGTCTGGGCCCAGCCGAGGGAACTGCGCTCGGCCTATGCCGAGGGCTCCTGGACCCCGGAGCGGATCGCGGAGTTCCTGCCCGGCTCGGTGGGGGTGGACCCGATGCCGATGCTGTCGCGGCTTGCGGCGATGGAGTCGGCGGCGCGGGACGGCACCCGGCCGAACGCCGACAGGCCCTAGGGCCTGTCTGACAATTCCCGTCTGCCTCGCGACGCCATGCACGCACTCTC
>NZ_JBEZBT010000075.1:0-26525 GCF_040647235.1 Streptomyces sp. NPDC042638 | reverse complement strand
GGCCTAAGGCCTCGGGTTCCCACTCGGGCAGGATCCCCCGGCGCGGCGGGCGGGCGTTGTCCAGCCGCGCCCGGGGCCGGGGGGCGGCCGTGGCGCCCGCCGGACTGCGCTCGCGGTTCGCGGTCTCGCGCTCAGGAGCCATGGGTGGGCGCCTCCTCCCCGCCGTCCAGGTGGAACTCCGTCTCCCGCCAGTCGTCGGGCAGCATGTGGTCCAGCACGTCGTCCACGGTCACCGCGCCGAGCAGCGCGCCGGACTCGTCCACCACGGGCGCCGCCACCATGTCGTAGGTGGCGAAGAACCCGGCGATGACCGGCAGGGTGGCGTCCGGGTCCAGCGGCTGCAGATCGTCGTCCAGGACCGAGCTGACCAGGGTGTACGGAGGGTCGCGCAGCAGCCGCTGGAAGTGGACCGTGCCCAGGTACTTGCCGGTCGGGGTCTCGTCGGGCGGACGGCACACGTAGACCTGGGCGGCGAGGGCGGGGGAGAGGTCCGGGTTGCGGACCCGGGCGAGCGCGTCGGCGACGGTGGCGTCGGGCCGCAGCACGATCGGCTCCGTCGTCATCAGACCGCCGGCCGTGTGCTCCTCGTACGACATCAGGCGGCGCATGTCGGCCGCGTCGGCGGGCTGCATCAGGCTCAGCAGCCGCTCCTTGTCCTCCTCGGGCAGTTCGGAGAGCAGGTCGGCCGCGTCGTCCGGGTCCATCGCCTCCAGCACGTCGGCCGCGCGCTCCTCCTTGAGCTTGCCGAGGATCTCGATCTGGTCGTCCTCCGGCAGCTCTTCGAGGACGTCGGCGAGCCGGTCGTCGTCCAGGGCGGCGGCGACCTCGGTCCGCCGTTTCGAGGACAGGTGGTGCAGCACGTTGGCGAGGTCGGCGGGGCGCAGCTGCTCGAAGGTGGCGAGCAGGCTCTCGGCGCCCTGCCCGTGCTCCTCCAGGGAGAAGCCGGTGACGGCCGACCACTCGGCCGTCAGTGTCTCGCCCTTGGCCCGCCGGAAGGCGCTGCCCTTCCGGCCCTTGCGCAGGAAGACGCGGTCCACCTCCCAGTCCCGGCGGGCGGGCAGCTGCTGCACGGACATGTCGAGGACGGTGACCTCCTCACCGGTCTCCACCAGCGTCACGCGCCGGTCCAGCAGCTCGCCGAAGACCAGTCGCTCGGTGGGCCGCTGCTCGAAGCGGCGGACGTTCATGACGCCGGTGATGATGACCTGGCCGGACTCGATGCCGCTGACCCGGGTCATGGGCAGGAAGATGCGCCGCCGGGTGGACAGCTCGACGACCAGCCCGAGGACGCGTGGCGGCCGCCGGCCGACCCGGAGCATGACGACGACGTCGCGCACGCGGCCCACCTGGTCGCCGTTCGGATCGAAGACGGGGACCCCGGCGAGGTGCGAGACGAAGATCCGGGGGACGCCGGCTGCCATGGCTCTGCTTCCTTTGCCTGGGAATCGAGGGTGACTGTTGTGTGGGATTTGCTCGGGATTGCCCGCTCGGGTGCGCTTCAGGCTAGCCCGTACCGGTCGGATACGCCCTGGTGGGGAGTCCGTACGGACGGGCTCCGCCGGGCGGCCGGGGCACCGGTACGCTGCGGTACGCCGCTCAGGAACCGTCAGAAAGGCAGCTCCACCTGTGACTGCGATCTCCCAGGGCCGTACCCGCCGGACCGCGCTGGTGACCGCGACCTGCGCACTGGCCGTCACGGGAGCGATGGTGCTGTCGGCATGCGGCGGCGGTGACGATCCGGACGCGGGGACGAACGGTGTGGGCAAACTGCCCGCCGACAGGATCGAGGCGAGGACGCGGGCGGCGGCGGACGCGGCCCCTGCCGTACGGCTGTCCGGCACCGTGGTCACCAGTGGCCGTACGTACCAGCTGGACATGCAGCTCAAGACCGACGGCGGGAGCGGGTCGGTGACCTCCCAGGGGGCGACCTTCAAGCTGCTGCGGGTGGGCAAGGAGCTGTACCTGAAGGCCGACGCGGACTTCTGGAACCACGCCGACGGCAGTGACGGCGCCACGGGCAAGCTGGACGGCAAGTACGTGAAAGTCCCGCAGGGGGACCCGGCGTACAGGAAGTTCAGCGGGTTCACGGACAAGGGCGTCCTCCTCGACGGTCTGCTGACACTGCACGGCACGCTGGCGACGGAGGGCCACCACACCGACCAGTCGGGTACCCGCACGATCCGCATCACCGGCGACAAGGGCTCCGGCGGCACGCTGGACGTGTCCCTGGAGGGCCGGCCGTACCCCCTGCGCCTGGTCCGGGCCGGAGGCGCGGGGACGCTCGGCTTCGCGGACTGGGGCAAGGACTTCACCGTCAAGGAACCGGCCCCGTCGGACACGGTGGACTACGGCAAGCAGCTGCCGACGTCGTAGAGCCACGCCCGGGGCGTCGCGCCGAGCGCACGCAGGGCCCGCGAAGGGCCGCGCCGAGCGCACGCAGGGCCCGCGATGGGTCGCGCCGAGCCCGGCCCCTGAAGGGTCGCGCCGAGCCCATGTCGGGGCCGCCCGGGGGGTGTGCTCAGCCGCTGCGGTACGGCCAGGCGGTGCGGGGCTCCGCTCGGGCCTCCCCGCCCGGGTCCGAACCCGGGTTCCCGTCCGTCACTTCCTCTTGCGCCGCTTGAGCAGCAGCTTCGGCAGGCTCGCCGGTACCGGCCGGCGGGTCGTCGCCGGGGTCGGCAGCGGACGCTCGGCCAGGTCGCCGTCCGGTACCGGGGTCACGGTGCCCGTCGGCACCAGGCGGAGCACCCGGCACTCGCGGGCCCAGCGGGCCGGCATCTCCTCGCCGTCGGGGGCGTTCAGCCGCTTGCCCTTCAGCTCGGCGACCGTCGCCTCCCACTCCTCGGAGCCGGGCGCCGCTTCGCGCACGGCCACCGGGAACGTCACCAGCCGGCCGCCCTTGTCCTTGCTGCGCACGCTCACCTCGGCGTAACCGCCGTCGGCCAGCCCCTCCAGCGGCTGCTCGCCCGGCCCGCCGCCGACGACGCACACCGCGCCCTCGTGCCACACATGCCACAGCGCACGCGCGGCCGGTGCGGCGGCGCCCCGGACCCAGATGAGGCCGGACTTCTTCGAGGCCTCCTCGATGAGGGCCCGGTCGAGCAGCTCGCTTGTCATGCGCCCCAGCCTATCCAGGCCGGCCACGCACACCAGCGCACCCTCACAGCCAGCCGTTGCGCTTCAGCGTGCGGTGGATGCTCAGACACAGGACCACCGTGACCCCCATGATCACCGGGTAGCCGTACTTCCAGTGCAGCTCGGGCATGTGGTCGAAGTTCATGCCGTACACCCCGCACACCATCGTCGGTACGGCGATGATGGCCGCCCAGGCGGTGATCTTGCGCATGTCCTCGTTCTGCGCGACGGACGCCTGCGCCAGGTTCGCCTGGAGGATGGAGTTGAGCAGCTCGTCGAAGCCCACGACCTGCTCCTGGACCCGGGCGAGGTGGTCGGCGACGTCCCGGAAGTACTTCTGGATGTCCGGGTCGATCAGCCGCATCGGCCGCTCGCTCAGCAGCTGCATGGGCCGCAGCAGGGGTGCCACCGCGCGCTTGAACTCCAGTACCTCGCGCTTGAGCTGGTAGATGCGCGCCGAGTCCACACCGCGCGAGACCCCGCCCTTGCGGCCGGGTGAGAAGACCTCGGTCTCCACCTCGTCGATGTCGTCCTGGACGGCGTCGGCGACGGCGATGTAGCCGTCCACGACATGGTCGGCGATGGCGTGCAGCACGGCCGAGGGGCCCTTGGCGAGCAGCTCCGGGTCGTCCTGCAGCCGGTGCCGCAGGGCGCGCAGCGAGCCCTGGCCGCCGTGCCGCACGGTGATGAAGAAGTCCCGGCCGGTGAAGCACATGACCTCACCGGTCTCGACGACCTCGCTGTTGGCGGTGAGCCGGTCGTGCTCGACGTAGTGGATGGTCTTGAAGACGGTGAAGAGCGAGTCGTCGTACCGCTCCAGCTTGGGCCGCTGGTGCGCCTGCACCGCGTCCTCCACCGCCAGCGGGTGCAGCCCGAACTCGCCCGCGATACCGGCGAATTCGGCTTCGGTCGGCTCGTGCAGGCCGATCCAGACGAACCCGCCGTCGCGGCGCACCTGCCGCATCGCCTCCTGCGGGGTCGGCGGCTTGGCGCTCGGCACCCGGGCGCCGTCGCGGTAGACGGCGCAGTCGACGACGGCCGAGGGCGTCGCGGGGTCACGCGTGGTGTCGTACGACGCGCTGGTGTCCTTGCGCAGCGAGACGCGGGACGACGGGCGGACCACGGCACGCAGGTCGCGGATCATCGACATGGGCAGGCTCCTTCGCGGGCGGGCAGCGAAAGCGCACGGCAAGGGGTGGAACTACCCGGAATGGGGACGTCCTGCGGAGGTCTCCCCCGTTGGGTCAGGGGAGGGATGTTTGGCACGTCCACAAAGCGGGGAGCACCGCACCGTCGCGGTGGCGACTTCGCTACTGATGCAGAACTGATTCAGATCAGACAGATCAGGCAAAGCGAGACGAAGTGCTCTTCCGAACAGACGATGCTCAAAGGAAGGCGGCGGCCGGCCGGTACTACATCAGCAGCCGGAAGAGCGAGTGGTACTACCAGGTCGACTTCGATCCATGACAGCCCCACCTCCTCCGGCCGGTCCCTCGTAAGGGAGTCTCGTCGGCGTCGGGACCCGATAGCGACTCCCCCAGTGACTGAAGGATCTGGGGAGACCCCCAGGCGCGCTGCCCCGAACCACCGGCTCACAGTACCAGCCGCCCGTACTGTCAAGGCGACGCTTTGCTCGCTACTGACGAGTTCTATGCTCAGCGCATGGCTGATGTTCTTCCTCTGGTCGAGGCCCGGTTGAGTACCGCGCTCGGCGAACCGGACGCGCGGGCGGCGGTCACCTTCCTCGGCACGGACCGCATCGAGGTGCTCCGCTTCCAGGAGGGGGACGTCGTCAGGTACGCCACCCTCGGCATGTCCCGGCACCCCATGACGGACCCTACGGCGATGCTGGCCGACCCGGTCGAGGGCCCGCGCGCCGAACTGGTCCTGTCCGTCCGCGCCGGTCTCGCCGACACCGACAAGGTGCTCCGACCGCTGGCCGTTCTGGCCGCGACCCCGCAGGTGGAGGGCCTCGTGGTGGCCCCGGGCGCCTCCCTGGACGTGGGCGAGGCGCTGTGGCCCGGCGCCCTGTTCACCTCGGTGCTCGTGGGTGAGCCCGGCGGGCTCGTGGAAGATTTGGAGCTGGACGCCCCCATGGACCCCGTACGGTTCCTGCCGCTGCTGCCGATGACCCCCAACGAGGCCGCCTGGAAGCGCGTGCACGGCGCCCAGGCCCTCCAGGAGCGCTGGCTCGCGAACGGGACGGACCTGAGGGACCCGGCCCGCGGATCCGTCCCGCTGGACTGACCTCCGCCGTCCGCCGAGTGACTGACCTCACCTCAACGTAAGGCGGAATCCGGTCAGTTGGCGAAGACGCCGACCCCGTCCTCGGTCGCGTGCCCCGGCTCCAGCTCCTCCGCCTCGTGGGTGAGGGCCCGGCGCCGTACGACGACCACCGCGGCGCCCAGCACCGCGGTGACCGCGGCGACCACGAACGGGATGTGGATGTCGGTCCACTCCTCGATCTTCGGCGCGAAGTAGGGCGCCGCCGCGGCGGCGAACCACCGGACGAAGTTGTAGCCCGCGCTCGCCACCGGGCGCGGGGCGTCCGACACCCCGAGGGCGAGTTCGGTGTAGACGGTGTTGTTCACGCCGATGAAGGCACCGGACAGGATCGTGCAGACGACGGCGGCGGTGTGGCCGCCGTAGCCGAGGACGAGCACGTCCGCCGCGAGCAGCACCAGCGAGCCGCCGAGCACCTTCAGCGACCCGAACCGCGCCTGCATGCGGGGTGCGACGACCACCGAGAACAGGGCGAGCAGCACACCCCAGGCGAAGAACACGCCGCCCGACTTGTACGGGGTCATGTTCAGCACGAACGGGGTGAAGGCCAGCACGGTGAAGAACGTGTAGTTGTAGAAGAACGCCGATACGGCCGCCGAGGCGAGGCCGCCGTGGCCGAGCGCCTTGATCGGGTCGAGGACCGAGGTCCTGCGCGCCGGCCTGGGCTGCTCCTTCAGGAACGCCGTGATGCAGAGGAACCCGATGGCCATCAGGGCGGCGGTGCCGAAGAACGGGTAGCGCCAGCTGGCGTTGCCGAGCAGCGCGCCCAGCAGCGGCCCGCAGGCCATGCCGAGGCCGAGCGCGGACTCGTACAGCAGGATCGCCGCGGCGCTGCCGCCGGCCGCCGCGCCCACGATGACGGCGAGGGCGGTGGAGACGAAGAGCGCGTTGCCGAGCCCCCAGCCGGCCCGGAACCCGACGAGCTGGCCGACCGAGTCCGAGGTGCCGGCGAGCCCCGCGAAGACCACGACGAGCGCGAGGCCCGCGAGCAGGGTCTTCTTGCCGCCGACGCGGCTGGAGACGAAGCCGGTCAGCAGCATCGCGACGGCGGTGATCAGGAAGTACGAGGTGAAGAGCAGGGACACCTGACTGGCGGTGGCGTGCAGGCCCTGCGCGATCGACGGCAGGATCGGGTCGACGAGGCCGATGCCCATGAAGGCGACGACGGACGCGCCGGCCGTGGCCCAGACCGCCTTGGGCTGTCGCAGGATGCCGCCGGCACCCGCGTCGAAGGGGTCCATGTGCTTCTCCTGTCCTCACATAGGTAGTTGGGTTATACACATAATAAGTTAGCTCATCTAATTAATGCAAGATGCATCTATCGTGGCTGGTCGGCCCCGTGGTCGGGTCTTCCCTCCGGACGGGTGATCGTCCTTGACGTGGGCGGGCAGGGGTAGGACCGTGGAGCCCTATGAGGGGCGAACCCAGTTGCCCGAAGTGCGGTGGCCGGGTCAGGGCTCCCGGCCTCTTCGCCGATGCGTGGCAGTGCGACGAGCACGGCCCGGTGTATCCGCTGCAGCCCGTGATCCCGCCCAGCGTCGAGGCGCTCAACGTCGTCGTGCAGCGCACCCAGGTGCCGGTGTGGATGCCGTGGCCGCTTCCGGTCGGATGGCTGTTCACGGGTGTCGCGTACGCCGGGGACGACCGCAGCGGTGGCCGCGCGACCGCGGTGGCCTGCTCGGGCCCGGGGCCGCTCGGCGGCCCCGGCGAGCTGATCCTGATCGCCGAGGAACTGGGTGTCGGCCTCGGCGCGTGGTACGCCGGCATCGACGGCCCGGACCCGGGGTCGTACATGAACGTGGAGAAGCCGCCGCAGGCCAAGGTGCTCGCCGCCGGCCGCCCGACTCCGCTGTGGCACGTCTACCGCACCCCGGACGACCGGGCCGTCTTCGCGGGCGAGGCGCTCGGGATGTGGGTGTGGGCCGTGATGTGGCCCGAGCAGTCCGGCCTGCTCATGTACGACGAGCTGGTGCTGACCGATCTGCGGGACGCGGGGGCGGAGATAGACCTGGTGCCCTGCGGGGCGTTGTCGCCGCGCCTGCTCCGGCCGTGACGTCCGCCGGTCGCCGGTCGCCGGTCGTCGGTTCCGTGCACGGCGCCCGCGGAGGCGTCGGTAGGGGGCGCTGAGCGGTTGAGGCTGTGACAGGGGAGGGGGAAAACCCCGCTATCCTTAGGTGTCCCCTTCCCTTCCGTCCTCGCCTGGAGTCACCGTGCGCATCGATCTGCACTGTCACTCCACGGCCTCCGACGGTACGGACACCCCGGCCGAACTGGTGCGCAAAGCCGCCGCGGCCGGACTGGATGTCGTCGCGCTGACCGACCACGACACCACCCGCGGCCACGCCGAGGCGATCGCCGCGCTGCCCGAGGGGCTGACCCTGGTCACCGGCGCCGAGCTGTCCTGCCGGATCGACGGCATCTCCATGCACCTGCTGGCCTACCTCTTCGACCCCGAGGAGCCCGCCCTGCTCGCCGAGCGCGAGCTGGTCCGGGACGACCGGGTGCCGCGGGCCAAGGGCATGATCGCCAAGCTGAACGCGCTGGGCGTGCCGGTCACCTGGGAGCAGGTCGACCGGATCGCCGCCGGGGGTTCCGTCGGGCGTCCGCACGTGGCGACCGCCTTGGTGGAGCTGGGCGTCGTACCGACGGTGAGCGACGCGTTCACCGAGCAGTGGCTGGCGGACGGCGGGCGGGCCTTCGTGGAGAAGCACGAGACCGACCCCTTCGAGGCGATCCGGCTGGTCAAGGCCGCGGGCGGGGTCTGTGTGTTCGCGCACCCGGCCGCCGCCAAGCGCGGCCGTACCGTGCCGGAGTCCCGTGTCGCCGAGATGGCCGAGGCCGGTCTGGACGGCATCGAGGTGGACCACATGGACCACGACCTCGACGCCCGGGCCCGGCTGCGGGGTCTCGCGAAGGAGACGGGGCTGCTGGTCACGGGCTCCTCGGACTACCACGGCAGCCGCAAGACAGTGGCGCTCGGCGCTTACAGGACCGACCCCGAGATGTACGGGGAGATCACCCGGCGGGCCACCGGGGCGTTCCCGGTGCCGGGTACCGGCGGAGCCTGAGGCCCTCGGGGGCCGTTCCACGCAGGCTCACGCCGCCGCCTTCACGCCCGTTTCACTTCTTTTCTCCCAGCAAGGCCTGTAGCACGCCCATGTTCGACATCGCCATCTTCGGCTCCCTGTTCCTGACCCTTTTTGTCATCATGGATCCCCCTGGGATCACCCCGATCTTCCTCGCCCTGACCGCCGGACGGCCGGCCAAGGTCCAGAAGCGGATGGCCTTCCAGGCCGTCTGCGTGGCGGGCGGGGTCATCGCCGTCTTCGGCGTCCTGGGCCACCAGATCCTCGACTACCTGCACGTCTCCGTGCCCGCGCTGATGATCGCGGGCGGGCTGCTGCTCCTGCTGATCGCGCTGGACCTGCTCACCGGCAAGACCGACGAGCCGAAGCAGACCAAGGACGTCAACGTGGCGCTCGTGCCGCTGGGCATGCCGCTGCTGGCGGGCCCCGGCGCGATCGTGTCCGTGATCCTGGCCGTGCAGAAGGCCGACAGCGTGTCCACGCAGGTCTCGGTGTGGTCCGCGATCCTCGCGATCCATGTCGTGCTGTGGCTGGTGATGCGTTACTCGCTGCTGATCATCCGGGTCATCAAGGACGGCGGCGTGGTCCTGGTGACGCGCCTCGCGGGCATGATGCTCTCCGCGATCGCGGTCCAGCAGATCATCAACGGGGTCACTCAGGTGATCCGGGGGAGCTGAGCCCTCGTCGGCTCGGCTCCCCCGGAAAGCTTGAGTGGCTGCTGCCCGCGTGCGGGCTACGAGGCCGGGGTCTCGGCCGGACGGATCCACAGGCGCTGTCCTACGGCGGCGGCCTGTTGCACGATCCGGTTGACGGAGGCGGCGTCCACGACGGTGCTGTCCACGGTGGTGCCGTCGACCTCGTCGAGTCGCATGATTTCGAAGCGCATGGGCTTCTCCCTTCGTCTGGTCATCCTCCTGCGGAGAACTACTTGGAGTGACGCCCGTGTATCCGGCGTCGTACATAGTCAACGCGTCCTGTGTTACGAACATTCCCTACGCTAAAGAAATTTTTCGAACAACTAATTACTGACTGGTAAGCGGCGTGTGCTGAACCCACCGGGACCGGTTGTGTTCGGACTGTGACCACCGGGACAATGGAGGCGATGAACGACGACCTGGCCGCCCTGGGCGCCCGTATCGACCGCACGAACGAGCTGTTGGAACGCATGCTCGCCGAGGTCGCCAAGACGCCCTCGACCCACGCGATCTTCGTCGACGCGGGCTACCTGTACGCCGCCGCCGGCCGGCTGGTCGCCGGAACCGAGGACCGCCGCGCCTTCGACCTCGACGCCGAGGGGCTGATCGACGCCCTGATCGACAAGGCGCGCACGATCTTCGCGGACAGCCGGCTGCTGCGCGTCTACTGGTACGACGGCGCCCGCCGCCGCATCCACACCGCCGAGCAGCAGACCATCGCCGAACTGCCCGACGTCAAGGTCCGCCTGGGCAACCTCAACGCCAACAACCAGCAGAAAGGCGTTGATTCGCTCATCCGTTCGGACCTGGAGTCACTGGCGAGGCACCGCGCGATCAGCGACGCGGCCCTCCTCGGCGGCGACGAGGACCTCGTCTCGGCGGTCGAGGCGGCCCAGGGCTACGGCGCCCGCGTCCACCTCTGGGGCATCGAGGCGCCCGAGGGCCGCAACCAGGCCGAGCCGCTGCTCTGGGAGGTCGACAGCCAGCGCACCTTCGACCTGGAGTTCTTCAAGCCGTACGTCTCCCGGCGCACGGCCGCCGCGTACGACGCCACCGGCGCCACCCGCCCGAGCCGCGAGGACGTGCGCTTCGTCGGCGCCCAGATCGCGGCGCGGTGGCTCGCCTCCCGGGGCCGCGAAGCCCTCGTCGAACTGCTCCCCGGCCATCCCTACCTGCCCGGCTCCGTCGACCAGGACCTGCTGGTCGAGGCCGAGGAACTGCTCCAGTACTCCCTGCGCGGCCATGCGGACCTGCGGCGCGCCCTCAGGGACGGGTTCTGGGGGCATCTGCGGGCGCAGTACTAGCCGCCGCGCAGTACCGGCCGCCGGGCGCAGTACCGGCTGCCCGGTCTACGGCGCCGGCCTCTTCCGGCGCTCTGCCGGGACGCCGTCCCAGAAGTCGGCGAGCGCCCGGGCGGTCTCCAGGGGGCGGTCGGTGTTGGGTGAGTGCTCGGCGCCCTCGATGACCGTGCGCCGCGCCTTCAGCCGTACCGCCATGTCGTCGAGCAACGGCAGCGGCCAGGTGTCGTCCCGCGCGCCCGACAGCACGTGGAACGGCAGCCCAACGGCGGCCAGCTCCGCCACCCTGTCCGGCTCCGTGCACAACTGGCGCCCGGTCGCGAGGAGTTGGGCGGGCTTCGTGGCCAGCCAGCGGCGCCGCAGGTCGTCCTGGTCGTCCAGCCCGGCGTCGAGCGCGGGCGTGTCCGTCTCCTCCGGCGGCTCCATCGCCTGGATCGCCTCCCACACCTCCGCCATGCCGAGTACGGCGAGTGCGTCCCGGAGCAGCTTGACGCGCTCCTGCTGGGACGCGGAGATCTGCGCCGGCCCGGAGGACACCAAGGTGAGCGACAGGAAGGGCGCGTGGTCGAGCAGTACGGCCGCGCGCGTGATCTGACCGCCGAGGGAGTGCCCCAGCAGGTGCACCGGGCCGCCGACCGCCTCCGCCTGCGCGAGTACGTCCCGCGCCAACTCCTCCTGCGCGTAGGCCGACTCGTCCGTCACGGGCCCGTCCGACTCGAACTGGCCCCGGCCGTCCACGGCGACCGTCCGGTATCCACGCCCGGCGAGCGGCACGTGCAGCGCGTTGAAGTCCTCCTTGCTCCCGGTGAACCCCGGCAGCAACAGCGCGACGCCCCTGGGCTCCACACCGACGGCCACGGGAGCGTCCACCACGGCGAACTCGCCGCGAGCCGTCCGCAGGGGGTACGCGCGCGCACCGGCGGGCGGGACGAAGGTGACGGGCCTGCTCATGGGGGAGAGGCTATCGGGCCGGAGCGGGGCGGGGGCGTGCCGGGTGGGTGCGGGGCGGAGGCGGGCCGTGGGGACGGAGGCGGCCGGCCGGGAACGCCGATGGCCGGGTCCACCGTAGTGAACCCGGCCATCGGACCGGTCTGTGCCGCCGCGCAGGCGGCGCCCGGATCAGGCCTCGGGGGCCTCCACGGCCGCCGCGGCCTTGCGGGCCCGGCGCGGCTTGGGCGTCGTCTCGGCGCTCTCACCGGCCGCCTCGGCGGCCGACGCCGCCGTCTTGCGGGTCGTCCGGCGCCGCGGCTTGGCCTCCGGCTCCTCGGTGGCCTGCGCCGGAATCTCCGGAGCAGGCGCCTCGGCGACGGCCTTGCGGGTCCGTCGCGCCTTGGGAGCGGCGACCGCGTTCCCGTCGACCGCCTCCACGGCGGCGACCGCGGTCTTGCGGGTGCGGCGGGGCTTCGCTTCGGCTTCCGGTTCGGTGGTCTCCGGGGTGGTCGCGGCGGTCTTGCGGGTCCGGCGCGGCTTGGCCTCGGTGGCCTCGGCGGTGTCGACGGTGGCCTCGGCGGGTGCCGTGGTCTTCCGCGTGCGGCGGGGCTTGGGCTCCGTGCCTTCGGCGGTGTCGGCGGTGGCCTCGGCGGCGGCCGCGGTCTTGCGGGTGCGGCGGGGCTTCGCTTCGGCTTCCGGTTCGGTGGTCTCCGGGGTGGTCGCGGCGGTCTTGCGGGTCCGGCGCGGCTTGGCCTCGGTGGCCTCGGCGGTGTCGACGGTGGCCTCGGCGGGTGCCGTGGTCTTCCGCGTGCGGCGGGGCTTGGGCTCCGTGCCTTCGGCGGTGTCGGCGGTGGCCTCGGCGGCGGCCGCGGTCTTGCGGGTGCGGCGGGGCTTCGCTTCGGCTTCCGGTTCCGTGGTCTCCGGGGCGGTCGCGGCGGCCTTGCGGGTCCGGCGCGGCTTGGCCTCGGTGGCCTCGGCGGTGTCGACGGCGGCCTCGGCGGGTGCCGTGGTCTTCCGCGTGCGGCGGGGCTTGGTCTCGACGGGCTCGGCCGTGTCCACTGCCGCTTCCGCCTCGGTCACCGACTGGGCCGTCTTCCGCGTGCGGCGGCGCGGCTTGGTCTCCGCGACCGGCGCGGCCTCGGGCGCGGGCTCCGTCACCGGGGCGTCCGCGATCACGGGCTCGGTCACGGGCTCGGCCGCCGGCGACTTCGCGTCCGCCGGCTCGGCCACCGGGGTGTCCGCGACGGTGGGCTCGGTCGCCGCCGACTTCCGGGTACGGCGGCGGCGCGGCTTCTCCGGGGTCTCCAGGGTCGCCGGGGTCGCCGGGGTCTCCGCCGTCACCACCGTCTCGACGGGGGCGGTCTCGACGGGGGTGGTCTCGACGGCGGTCGTGGGCGTCACGGCGGCCGTCACCGGCTGCGCGGACGCTCCGCTGCGCGTGCGACGGCGGCGGCGCGGGGTGCGCGTCGCGGCCTGGGCCTCCTCCGTACCGGCGGTCTCGGCGACCGGCGCCGACCCGGCGAGGGAGGCGTCCACCGGCGCTCCGCCGCGGGTGCGGCGGCGACGGCGCGGCGTACGGGCCGGACGCTCACGCTCGGCCTCGGGCGCCGCAGCGCGGTCGTTGCGGTCACCGCGGTCGTTGCGGTCGTTGCGGTCACCGCGGTCGTTGCGGCCGCCACGGCCACGGCCGCGTGCGCCCCGTCCGCCGGTCTCGCCCAGGTCCTCCAGCTCCTCCGCGTCCAGACCGGCACGGGTCCGCTCCGAGCGCGGCAGGGTGCCCTTGGTGCCCTCCGGGATGCCGAGGTCGGAGAAGAGGTGCGGGGAGCTGGAGTACGTCTCCACCGGGTCGTTGAAGTCCAGCTGGAGCGCCTTGTTGATCAGCTGCCAGCGCGGGATGTCGTCCCAGTCGACGAACGTGATCGCCGTACCCTTGGCGCCCGCGCGGCCGGTCCGGCCGACCCGGTGCAGGTACGTCTTCTCGTCCTCGGGGGACTGGTAGTTGATGACGTGCGTGACGCCCTCGACGTCGATGCCGCGCGCGGCGACGTCGGTGCAGACGAGGACGTCGACCTTGCCGTTGCGGAACGCGCGCAGCGCCTGCTCGCGGGCGCCCTGGCCGAGGTCGCCGTGGACCGCGCCGGAGGCGAAGCCACGGCGCTCCAGCTGCTCGGCGATGTCGGCGGCCGTGCGCTTGGTGCGGCAGAAGATCATGGCCAGTCCGCGGCCGTCGGCCTGCAGGATGCGGGCGACCATCTCCGGCTTGTCCATGTTGTGCGCGCGGTAGACGAACTGCTTGATGTTCGCGACCGTCACGCCCTCGTCGTCCGGCGCGGTGGCGCGGATGTGCGTGGGCCGGGACATGTAGCGGCGCGCGAGGCCGATGACCGCGCCCGGCATGGTCGCCGAGAACAGCATGGTCTGCCGCTTGGCCGGCAGCATGTTGATGATCTTCTCGACGTCGGGCAGGAAGCCCAGGTCGAGCATCTCGTCGGCCTCGTCCAGCACCAGGCACTTGACGTGCTTCAGGTTCAGCTTCTTCTGGCCGGCGAGGTCGAGGAGGCGGCCCGGGGTGCCGACGACCACGTCGACGCCCTTCTTCAGGGCCTCGACCTGGGGCTCGTAGGCCCGGCCGCCGTAGATCGCCAGCACGCGCACGTTGCGGGCCTTGCCGGCCGTCAGCAGGTCGTTGGTGACCTGCGTGCACAGCTCGCGCGTGGGGACGACGACGAGCGCCTGCGGGGCGTCGGTCAGGGCCTCGGGGGCGGCGCGTCCGGCCTCGACGTCGGCGGGGACGGTGACGCGCTCCAGGAGGGGGAGGCCGAAGCCCAGCGTCTTGCCGGTACCGGTCTTGGCCTGGCCGATGACGTCCGTGCCGGAAAGGGCGACGGGAAGCGTCATCTCCTGGATGGGGAAGGGGTTGATGATGCCGACGGCTTCCAGGGCCTCGGCGGTCTCGGGGAGGATCCCAAGTTCACGAAACGTCGTAGTCAGGGTGCTGCCTCTTCTGTGTGCGCGGTGCGAGGCGAGCGCGGGGGTCATGTCTGACCGTGCCGGGGACGTCGGCCGCCGTACGGGCGAACCACTCGGGCAAGCCGTATGACACGGGACCTCTGCCGACGCTCTAGCGCTCGTACCGCTGAGGGTGTCCCTCCGGTCGTCGTACGTACTGCGTCGTACGGCCAGGGAGGGCTGTCAGGTCGGAGCCGATCGGGCCACCGACCGGGCATCCTCATGCGTGCGCCCTGTCCGGACACGTCGAACATCGTCGACGCACTCGGCAGGCGCATTACCACCATACCCCGGATTCCCGCACATGCGATGGCCGATTTGGTCACGTAGTCGTGGTCACAGTGATCGGCAAGGGACTCGGGGGAGCCGCCGAGCGGGCTATTGTGCGCCTCATGACTAGCTCTGACAAGCCTGAGAACGCGTCCGCCGAAGCCGCCGAACCCACCGGTGTCGCCGCCCAGGACTGGGCGCAGGCGTCCGCCGAGCCGCAGTACCGCGCCGCGGTCGTGGACCTGCTCGGCGCGCTCGCCTACGGGGAGCTGGCGGCGTTCGAGCGGCTCGCCGAGGACGCCAAGCTCGCGCCGACCCTCGCGGACAAGGCGGAGCTGGCGAAGATGGCCTCGGCCGAGTTCCACCACTTCGAGCGGCTGCGGGACCGGCTGGCCGAGATCGGCGAGGAGCCGACGGCCGCCATGGACCCCTTCGTGGCCGCGCTGGACGGCTTCCACCGGCAGACCGCGCCCTCGGACTGGCTGGAGGGTCTGGTCAAGGCATACGTCGGTGACTCGATCGCGAGTGACTTCTACCGTGAGGTCGCGGCCCGCCTCGACTCCGACACGCGCGAGCTGGTGCTCGCCGTGCTCGACGACACCGGGCACGCCGAGTTCGCGGTCGAGAAGGTGCGCGCGGCCATCGACGCCGACCCGCGTATGGGCGGCCGGCTGGCGCTGTGGGCACGGCGGCTGATGGGCGAGGCGCTGTCGCAGTCGCAGCGGGTCGTCGCCGACCGGGACGCGCTGTCCACGATGCTGGTGGGCGGTGTGGCCGACGGGTTCGACCTCGCCGAGGTCGGGAGGATGTTCTCGCGGATCACGGAGGCGCACACGAAGCGGATGGCCGCGCTGGGCCTGGCCGCCTGACGTCCGGCCCGGGGTACTTCACGGTTCGGGCCCGTTGTGGCCGCGTTGCGGCCCGTCGCACGGTTCCCGGAGCCCCCGCGCGGGCGCTGTCCGCTACGCCGTCGCTGGTCGTCTACGCCGTCGCTGATCGTCGGCGCAGGCGGCCGGCCGGGCGGAGGAGCAGGGACAGGGACGCCACCGAGATGACCGCGGCACCCAGGATGCTGAGTACGGCGGTGCCGGGGCCCAGCGCGGTGTGGGTGACGAAGTCCCCGAAGAGGGCTCCGGCGACGCCCGTCGCGTACACCAGCGGGCGGGTCGGCAGCCGGTGGCCGAGACGGTGCGCCGCCGCCCAGGCGAGGATCAGACCGAGCACGGCGGAGCCGAGCACTTCCAAGATCATGTCGAGGGTCCCTCCCACGGCCGGTCTGGCTCGACGGTCGTAGCCCGTCATACCCGTGACCTGCGGATTGCAATCATCCGCTGGGGAGAAGTTGTGCTCCGTCCGTGTACATCTCCAGGCACCGCCACACGGAAGGGCCCGGCGGCAACGGCCGCCGGGCCCTTCTGACGACTTCGGCTCAGAGCGTGCCGAAACCCACCTTGCGCACGGTCGGCTCGCCGATCTCCACGTACGCCAGACGGTCCGTCGGCACCAGGACCTTGCGACCCTTCTCGTCCTGGAGGCTCAGCAGCTGCGTCTTCCCGGACAGCGCGTCGCCCACCAGGCGCTCGACCTCCTCGACGCTCTGACCGCTCTCCAGAACGATCTCGCGGGGCGCGTGCTGCACGCCGATCTTGACCTCCACGGCTATGTCCCTCCGACGGTCAGTGATGTGCGCGATCATCGCGCCGTACTCCGCACACATTAGCCCGGTGAGGGGACGGACATGCTGCGGGCCGGAACGCCAGGAGCGAACACCGTGCGGGAATGAATCCGCGAGCGGGTGGCCGTCAGTGGTGCTCCGTGCCGTGCAGCGGGAATCCGGCGATGCCGCGCCAGGCCAGCGAGGCCAGCAACTGCACCGCCTGGTCGCGCGGGACACTGCGGTCGCTGTGCAGCCAGGAGCGGGCGACCACCTGAGCGAGTCCGCCGAGACCGGAGGCGAGCAGCATCGACTCCGCGCGCGAGAGGCCGGTGTCCTCGGCGATGACGTCGCAGATCGCCTCGGCGCACTCGTTGGTGACCTTGTCCACGCGCTCACGCACCGCGGGCTCGTTTGTCAGGTCGGACTCGAAGACCAGCCGGAAGGCTCCGCCGTCGTCCTCCACGTACGCGAAGTAGGCGTCCATCGTCGCCCGGACGCGCTGCTTGTTGTCGGTCGTCGACGCCAGCGCGCTGCGCACCGCCCGGATCAGCGACTCGCAGTGCTGGTCCAGCAGGGCGAGGTAGAGGTCGAGCTTGCCGGGGAAGTGCTGGTACAGCACCGGCTTGCTCACACCGGCGCGCTCGGCGATGTCGTCCATCGCCGCCGCGTGGTAGCCCTGCGCGACGAAAACCTCCTGAGCGGCGCCCAGCAGCTGGTTCCGCCGGGCACGGCGCGGCAGACGGGTGCCGCGTGGGCGTGCCGCCTCAGTTTGCTCGATGGCTGTCACGCCGCCTCCCAATGTCGTCCACATGCGGTGTCGGCCGCGCGGCCATCGTACTTTTCGGTAACCGTGGTGTGCGCGGTGCGAGCGCAGAATTTCACGTACCGGACGGCGGCGAAAGCCGTGCGGCACCCCAGGGGCGGCCGGACGGGTCCCGCGAGGTCAGCGGTAGTCGTCCTCGTCGGGTGGGACCACGCGCGCCTGTTCGATGAGATCGGCCTCGTTCCCACGGTCCGGGTCCACGTCCGTCAGCGGGTCGTCGCGTTCCGGCGCGATCTCCGTGTGCTGCTCGGCAGCGTCCACCTCGGGTGCCTCGACGTCGAACTCCGGCGTCGTGCCGGCCGCCGGGTCGTCGATGTCCTCGATCGCGTCGGGCTCGATGGGGTCATAGGCCATGGTGGGCTCCCTTCCTCCGGACGTCCCTGGAAGCGGCAGGGGCCACACGCGGGTGCCCTCTGTACGAGCCTAGGAGACAGCTGATCGGGACGCCATGCCATCAGGCCCGTCGGCTGACCGGTTCTCCGGATGCGCACGGCTCAATCTGTGACGGCGAACACACGAACCCCGACGTGATCACCTCGTAACATTGCCGCATGTCTTCGACCGAGTCGCCGTCCGTGTCGGCCGCCAGTGTGCTCCCCAGGGTGGCGCCCGTCCGGGTCGGTGAGGGTGAGCGGCTGCGGTCCGTGGGCCTTCCCGGCGTCACCCTGTCGATCCGTTCCCGGCCTCCCGCGCGCGAGGGCCTGCCGCCCGCGCTGTACGTCCACGGGCTGGGCGGCTCCTCGCAGAACTGGTCGTCGCTCATGGCCGAGCTGGACGGCGTCGTCGACGGCGAGGCGGTCGACCTGCCGGGCTTCGGCGACTCACCGCCCCCGGACGACGGCGACTACTCCGTCACCGGGCACGCGCGCGCGGTGATCCGTCACCTCGACGCGGCCGGCCGGGGTCCGGTCCACCTCTTCGGCAACTCTCTCGGCGGCGCGGTCGCCACGCGCGTGGCCGCCGTACGCCCCGACCTCGTCCGCACGCTCACACTGGTCTCGCCCGCCCTGCCGGAGCTGCGTATCCAGCGCACCGCGGTGCCGACGGGACTGCTCGGCGTGCCCGGGATCGCCGCCCTGTTCACCCGGTTCACCAAGGAGTGGACGGCCGAGCAGCGGGTGCGCGGTGTCATGGGGCTCTGCTACGGCGACCCCGGCCGGGTCTCGCCGGAGGCGTTCTCGCACGCCGTGGAGGAACTGGAGCGGCGGCTGCAACTGCCGTACTTCTGGGACGCGATGGCCCGCTCCGCGCGCGGGATCGTCAACGCCTACACGCTCGGCGGACAGCACGGGCTGTGGCGCCAGGCCGAGCGGGTGCTGGCCCCCACCCTGCTGGTCTACGGCGGCCGGGACCAGCTGGTCGGCTTCCGCATGGCCCGCAAGGCGGCCCGTGCCTTCCGCGACTCCCGCCTGCTGACCCTGCCGGACGCCGGGCATGTGGCGATGATGGAGTACCCCGAGGTGGTGGCCGACGCGTTCCGGGAACTCCTGGCGCGGGCGGCCGACTCCGCCGACGGCGTCGCCGCCGGCGTGGGTGCGGGGAGCTGAGGGCAGGGGTGGGACGTCACAGCCGCCGCGGACCGGCTCCGAAGAGCGATTCCGCGGAGATAACCGCACAGCGGGAGAACCAGGGCAGCGGACGGGGCGCGGCACGCCCCGCCGGTCAGGGAGACGAGACACCCCAGCTGTCGGAGAACACTCCGGCACACCGCACGCCCAGGCTTGCCGACGGCACTCCTGCGCAAGGGACGCCGGAGCTTTCCGGCGGTGCTCCCGCGCGCGGCAGGTCCGGGCTTCCGGACGGTGCTTCTGCGCAGGGGGCGTCGGGGGCTTCCGGCGGTGCTCCGGCGCGCGGCAGGTCCGGGCTTCCGGACGGTGCTTCCGTGCAGGGGGCGTCGGGGGCTTCCGGCGGTGCTCCGGGTCGCGGTGTGCGCCGGTTGCCTGACGGTACGGGGGCGCGTGGTGCGTCCCGGCTTCCCGACGGCACGGCCGCGCGGGGCACGTCCGGGCTGCCCGACGGTGTTCCCGCGCGCGGCAGGTCCGGGGTTCCCGGCGGTGCTCCGGCGCGCGGCAGGTCCGGGCTTCTTCCGGACGGTGCTGCTGCGCAGGGGGCGCCGGGGGCTTCCGGCGGCGCGCTCGAGCGCGGTGTGCCGGGTTCGCCGGAGGGCGCTCCCGCGCGGGACGGGCATCCCGAGCAGCGGGAGGCCGGAGGCGGCTGGGGAGAGTTCGCCGGGCGGCAGACCGGTGCCGGTGGACCCGGCGCCGCCGGGCGGGCGGCCGGTAACGGCAGGTCCGGTGTGGTGCTCCCGCGGCAGCGGCAGGCGCGGCCGGGCGGACCGGGGCGCGGCCCTGGACCCCGGCAGGACTACCTCGACGCCTTCGACGGCGGCGACGGCGACTCCCGGAGCGTCAGGGGCACCGAGGTTGCCGGGGACGCCCGGAACGCCCCGAACACCGGGGAGGCCGGGGACACCGGCGTCCTCGCCGCCGGTGCGGGCCGGACGCGCCGTGTCGACGGCCGGCCGGCCGAGGCGCAGCAGGATCCCGTCGCCGCGGCGGACGGCGCCGGTGTGCCCGCGCAACGGGGCGCGAACAAGGGGTGGGCCCTCACCGGCATCGCGGCGGCTGCCGTCACCACCGTCCTCGCGGTGGTCGTCGCCGGTCAGGTGACCAAGGGGCGCGCCGACGGCGACGACCGGTCGGGGTCCGCCGCCGGCCGGGCCCACGACACGCGGACCTCCGGCGAACCGGCGCCCTCCGCCCCGCCGAGCGCGCTGACGCTGACGTACGACCAGAAGATGGCCAAGAAGTACCCCCTCGGCGCCAAGCTGACCGGGTCGGGGAAGTTCGACGCGGTGCCCGGTCTCGACAGGGCACCCGGCCCCGGGCAGAAGTACCGGTACCGCGTCGATGTCGAGCAGGGGCTGGGACTGGACGGCGCGCTCTTCGCCGAAGCCGTGCAGAAGACCCTGAACGACAAGCGCAGCTGGGCCCACGGGGGTGCCCTCGCCTTCGAGCGCGTCTCCTCCGGCAAGCCCGACTTCGTGATCACCCTGGCCAGCCCCGGTACCACCGTCAAGTGGTGTGCCAAGTCCGGCCTGGACACCCTGGAGGAGAACGTCTCCTGCGACTCGGCCGCCACCGAACGCGTCATGATCAATGCGTACCGGTGGGCTCAGGGCAGCCAGACGTACGGTGACCGGATCCATGCCTACCGGCAGATGTTGATCAACCATGAAGTCGGGCACCGGCTCGGCCACGGACACGTCAGCTGCCAGAAGGACGGCGCGCTGGCGCCCGTCATGCAGCAGCAGACGAAGTTCCTGGACCACGACGGAATCCACTGTCGTCCCAACCCGTGGCCCTATCCCAGCAGTTGACGGACACCGCTTATGTCACATTGACATAAGCCCGTCCGGTCGTTCATATTTCTGCGCATGTGGTCCCGTCATGCCGTCCGTGCGAGCGCAGCCTTCGAGCTGGCGCTCATCGGCGTGACCGCACTCTGCGTGGCCGACATCCACTGTCGCTGACGCCGCCTGCCCGGCGTTCGCGTCGCGACCTCTTCCCTTCGTGCCCGTGACCGTGTCACGGACTTTTCGACGACCCGACGCCGGGGCCGACGTCTGTCCGCAGTCGTCTCACTCCTCGTTCACACGTCTCAGTTATCGAGAAACCCTCGATCAACCACGACTCGTCACCCCGAGAGGTCGTCATTCCGATGCGTCAACCGTCCGTCATAGCGCGCCGCGTGGCAGCGGCATCCGTCAGCCTGGTCGTGGCAGCGGGCGCCGCCGCCTGCGGCCCGAAGGACAGCGATGCCAAGGGCTCCGGTGGCGACTCCACGCCCCACAAGGGCGGCACGCTCACGGTCCTGAACTCCGAGCCGCAGAGCGACTTCGACCCCGCGCGTCTGTACACCTCCGGCGGTGGAAACGTTCCCTCGCTCGTCTTCCGCACCCTCACCACGCGCAATCGCGAGAACGGCGCGGCCGGCGCCCAGGTCGTCCCGGACCTCGCCACCGACACCGGGCGCCCCAACAAGGACGCGACCGTGTGGACGTACACCTTGAAGAAGGGCCTGAGGTACGAGGACGGCACGCCGATCACCTCGGCCGACATCAAGTACGGCATCGAGCGCTCCTTCGCCCCCGAACTCTCCGGCGGCGCCCCCTACTTGCGCGACTGGCTGGTCGGGGCCGCCCACTACCAGGGGCCGTACAAGGACAAGAAGGGACTGCCGTCGATCGAGACGCCGGACTCCCGGACCATCGTCTTCCACCTGGACAAGCCCGAGGGCGAGTTCCCGTACCTCGCCACGCAGACGCAGTTCACCCCGGTGCCCAAGGGCAAGGACACGGGCACCAAGTACGAGTCGCACCCCGTCTCGTCCGGCCCCTACAAGGTCGTCAAGAACGAGAACGACGGCGAGCACCTCGTCCTGGAGCGCAACCCGAACTGGTCGGCGGCGACCGACGCCGAGCGCAAGGCGTACCCGGACACGATCGACGTGCGCTCCGGCCTCGACTCCTCGGTGATCAACCAGCGGCTGTCCGCGTCCCAGGGACCTGACGCCGCCGCAGTCACCACGGACACCAACCTCGGCCCGGCCGAACTCGCCAGGGTCAGCGGTGACAAGAAGCTGGCCGCGCGCGTGGGCACCGGCCACTTCGGCTACACGAACTACATCGCCTTCAACCCGACCGTGAAGCCGTTCGACGACCCCAAGGTGCGCCAGGCCGTCGCGTACGCCCTCGACCGGTCCTCCGTGGTCAACGCGGCCGGCGGCAGCGCCCTCGCCGAGCCCGCGACCACCTTCCTGCCCGATCAGAAGTCCTTCGGCCACACGCCGTACGACCCGTTCCCGGCGGGCGAGTCCGGCAACCCGGCGAAGGCCAGGGAGCTGCTGAAGCAGGCCGGCCACGGCAACGGGCTGACCATCACCCTCACGCATTCCAACGACAAGAACTTCGAGACCAGCCCGGAGATCGCCACCGCCGTCCAGGACGCGCTCAAGAAGGCCGGCATCACGGTCAGGCTGCAGGGCCTGGAGGACAACGACTACCGGGACAAGATCCACAGCGTGAAGACCGAGCCGGGGTTCTTCCTCGCCCACTGGGGCGCAGACTGGCCGTCCGGCGGTCCCTTCCTCGCTCCCATCTTCGACGGACGGCAGATCGTCAAGGACGGCGCGAACTTCAACACGGGCCTGCTGAACGACAAGTCGGTCAATGATGAGATTGACGCGATCAACAAGTTGACCGACCTCGACGCCGCCGCCGCGCGGTGGGGCGCGCTGGACAAGAAGATCGGCGAGAAGGCCCTCGTCGTGCCGCTGTTCCACCCGGTCTACAAGCGTCTGTACGGCGAGGACGTCAAGAACGTCGTCATCAGCGACTGGACCGGTGTCCTGGACATCTCCCAGGTCGCGGTGAAGTAGCGCCGTGAGCGAGGCACGTGCCGCCGTCGAGCCCGCCGGGACGGACACCACCGTCCCGGCGGCCTCGGGGGCACATCAGTTCTGGCGGCGGCTGCGGGCGCAGCGCGCCGCCCTGGCCGCCGCGACCGTCGTCGCGCTGCTCGTCCTGGTCGCGCTCGCCGCGCCGCTGCTCACCGCCCTGGAGGGCCAGGACCCCACCTCCTACCACCCGGCCCTGATCGACTCCGCGCGCGGGGGCGTGCCCATCGGCTCCTTCGGCGGTGCCGGCGCCGACCACTGGCTGGGTGTCGAACCGCAGACCGGACGCGACCTGTTCGCCCGGCTCGTGTACGGGGCGCGTGTGTCGCTGGGGGTCGCGCTGGCCGCGACGGTGGTGCAGGTCGCCATCGGTGTCACGGTCGGTGTGGCCTCGGCGCTGGGAAACCGCTGGGTTGATCAACTGTTGAGCCGGGCAACGGACATCATCGTCTCCATGCCACTGATGATCATGTCGCTGGCACTGCTGGCGATCGTGCCGTCGAGCGTCCCGCGGCCCGTCCTGGTCACCCTTGTCATCGGCCTGATCGCCTGGGGCAACATCGCCAAGATCGTGCGCGCGCAGACCCTGTCGCTGAAGGGGCTCGACTATGTCTCCGCCGCCCGGCTGAGCGGCTGGAACACCTGGCGGATCGCCTGCCGCGAACTGCTCCCCGGGCTGGCCGCGCCGGTCATCACCTACGCGGCGCTGCTCGTCCCCATCAACATCTCCGTCGAGGCGGCGTTGTCCTTCCTCGGTGTCGGCGTCAAACCGCCCACGCCCTCCTGGGGGCAGATGCTCACCGCCGCCGACGTCTGGTACCAGGCCGCGCCGCAGTACCTGCTGCTCCCGGCCGGGGCCCTGTTCGTCACCGTCCTCGCCCTCACCGTCTTCGGCGACGGCGTGCGCGCCGCCCTGGACCCACGCGCCGCCTCCCGCCTGCGCATCGGCACCGGCCGCCGGGACAAGACCGGCAAGACCGGCGAGACCAGTGGGGCCGACAAGGCCGCGGCCGACCGGGGCGCGGACACCGCCGGAAACAGCGCCGGAAGTCCGAACAGCGCCGGAAGTCCGAACAGCGACAAGGAGGCGACCGTATGAGCGGCTTCGGTGGATTCCTGCTGCGCCGGGCCGTCGGCACGGTGATCACCCTGCTCGCCATCTCGGTGATCGTCTACGTCGTGTTCTACGCCACCCCCGGCAACGTCGCCCAGATCACCTGCGGCACGCGCTGCTCGCCGGAACAGGTGCACCAGGTCGCCCTGCAGCTGAACCTCGGTGACCCCCTCTACGTGCGTTACTGGCACTTCCTGGAGGGGCTCCTCGTGGGCCGGGACTTCTCCACCGGCACCTCCGTGGAGCACTGCGCGGCGCCCTGCCTGGGCCAGTCGTACCAGAGCGACCGGCAGGTCATGGACATCATCCTGACCAAGCTGCCCGTCAGCCTCTCGCTCGTCCTCGGGGCCATGGTGCTGTGGCTCCTGCTCGGCGTCGGCACCGGCGTGCTCTCCACCTGGCGGCGCGGCCGGCTCAGCGAGCGCGTCCTGACCGCGATCACCCTGGCGGGCACGGCCACGCCGGTGTTCGTCATCGGCCTGGTCCTGATGATCGTCGTCTGCGGCGAACTGCAACTGCTGCCCTTCCCGCAGTACGTGAACCTCACCGACGACCCCGAGCAGTGGGCGTGGAACCTCCTGCTGCCCTGGCTCTCGCTCGCCCTGATCGAGGCGGCGGCCTTCGCCCGCCTGACCCGCTCCGCCATGCTGGAGACGCTCGCCGAGGACCACATCCGCACCTTCCGGGCGTACGGCGTCGGCGAGCGTGCCGTCGTGGGGCGGCACGCGCTGCGGGGCGCGTTCGCGCCCGTCATCGCGCTGAACGCCAACAACGTCGGCTCCGCCGTCGGCGGCGCCGTCCTCACCGAGACCCTCTTCGGCCTGCCGGGCATCGGCCAGGAGCTGGTGCACGCGGTGAAGGTCGTCGACCTGCCGGTGGTCGTCGGCATGGTCCTGGTCATCGGCTTCTTCGTAGTCCTCGCCAATGCCGCCGCGGACGTCCTGTACGCGGTGGCCGACCGACGGGTGGTGCTCGGATGAGCCTGGTGGAAGTGACGGACCTGACCGTCGAGTTCGGCTCCCTGCGCGCCGTCGACGGGCTCTCCTTCAGCCTGGCGAAGGGCGCCGCCCTCGCCCTGGTCGGCGAGTCCGGCTCCGGCAAGTCCACGGTCGCCGGCGCCCTGCTGGGTCTGCACCGGGGCACCGGAGCCCGGGTCGAAGGGTCGGTACGGGTGGCCGGCACCGATGTCCAGGCGGCCTCCGACGAGGAACTGCGCCGGCTGCGCGGCGCCAAGGCCGCCATGGTCTTCCAGGATCCGCTGTCCTCGCTCGACCCGTACTACGCGATCGGCGACCAGATAGCCGAGGTGCACCGCGTCCACACGCGGGTGTCACGGCGTGCCGCACGCGCGCGTGCCGTCGAGGTGCTGGAGCGGGTCGGCATCCCGGACGCTCAGCGGCGCTCCCGGTCTCGCCCGCACGAGTTCAGCGGGGGCATGCGCCAGCGCGCGCTCGTCGCCATGGCCCTCGCCTGCGAGCCGGACCTGCTGATCGCCGACGAGCCGACCACCGCCCTCGACGTCACCGTCCAGGCCCAGATCCTCGATCTCCTGCACGCGCTGCGCGAGGAGACCGGCATGGGCCTGCTGCTCGTCACCCATGACGTGGGCGTGGCCGCCGAGAGCGCCGACGACATCCTCGTCATGCGGCACGGCAGGGCCGTCGAGCGCGGCCCGGTCGGCGCGGTCCTCGCCGCGCCCGCCGAGGCGTACACGCGCCGGCTGCTCGACGCCGTTCCGCGCGTGGACGCCCGCCGGACCGGCTCCAGGGCCACCGACGAGGTGGTGCTGGAGGCCACCGGGGTGCGGCGCGAGTTCGGGCGCGGCAAGCGGGCGTTCGCCGCTGTGGACGACGTCTCGGTGACCGTCCGGCGCGGGGAGACCCTGGGCGTGGTCGGAGAGAGCGGCAGCGGCAAGACCACGCTCGGCCGCATGCTGGTCGGACTGCTGGAGCCGACCGCCGGCGGGATCCGCTACGAGGGGAACCCGCACACCGGCGTGAACCCGGCCGTCCAGATGGTCTTCCAGGACCCCGTCTCCTCCCTCAATCCCCGCCGCAGCGTGGGCGAGTCCATCGCCGACCCGCTCCGCGCGCGCGGGTCGGGGTTCCCGTGGGGGCGAAGCCGTGCGTGGGGGAGCGACGAGGGTCGTGTCCGGGGGCGCGTGACGGAACTGCTGGAGCGCGTGGGGCTCGACGCGGCGCACTACGACCGCTACCCGCACGAGTTCAGCGGGGGACAGCGCCAGCGCATCGGCATCGCCCGGGCGCTCGCCGCGGACCCGCGCGTCATCGTCTGCGACGAGCCCGTCTCCGCGCTCGACGTCACCACCCAGGCCCAGGTGGTCGCGCTGCTCGGCGAACTGCAACGGGAACTCGGCCTCGCGCTCGTCTTCATCGCGCACGACCTCGCCGTCGTCCGTCAGGTCAGCGACCGGGTCGCCGTCATGCGGCGCGGGCGGCTGGTCGAGTACGGGCCCGCCGACGAGGTCTACGACAGCCCGCGCGAGCCGTACACCAAGCAGCTCCTGGCCGCCGTACCCGTGCTCGATCCGGAACTGGCGGCCCGCCGCCGCACCGCCCGGCGCGAACCGGCGGCGGTCTTGTGAGACGGACCGCCCTGCGTCACGCGGACTCGGCCCGGCGCCTCCTGGAAACCGGACGACGCCCTAGCGGCAGGCTGAGCCGTCCCTCTGATCCTTAGCGCGACAGAACGCCACCCGCACGGCCATCAAGGAGTCCAACGAGCTGCGCGGCAAGCTCTCCTGGGCCCAG
>NZ_JBEZBT010000074.1:0-29122 GCF_040647235.1 Streptomyces sp. NPDC042638 | reverse complement strand
GGGTCTCGGAGATGCCCGACGACCCGGTGGCCTGGCTGGCCGGGCACGGCTGGGATGCCGAAAGCCACACCCTGCACGAGCGCGCCGCCGCCTACGGCCGCCCGATCAGCACCCCGCCCCGGCACGAGGAACGGCCCGGCGGACTGATCTCGGCGGTCCGCCGGTAGAGCACCTCCAGGCGGTCAGACTTCAGTGGCAGTCGGTGAAGGTTCACTGTCACCTACACCTGACCGCCGACGAGTCGGCCGTCGTGTGCGGCGTCTGGCCCCCTTTCACCTCCGGTGGGCACCCCCGCCGCGCGGCTCGCGTGACGCCTCCCGCAGGGGGCAGCCGGTGCCGACGCGGGACGTGAGCTCCGCGCGGAGTGCCGCCAGCTCGGCCATGCGCGCGTCGACGATCTGGATCTTGTCCTCGAACAGGGCGGACAGAGCCTGCGCGCTGTCCGGCGCGTCCTTCAGTTCCGCACCGTGCCGGGCGATCTCGGCCAGGGTGAACCCGAGCGTCTGCGCCGTACGCACGTAGCGCAGCCAGGGCACCGTCTCCGGCGGGAAGTCGCGGTAGCCGTTGGGCAGCCGGTCGCCCTCGAGCAGGCCGATCCTCTCGTAGAAGCGCAGCGTGTCCTTGGACACCCCGGTACGCAGGGCCAGTTCTCCGATGCGCATGACTCCCCCGCCGCTCGGTCGACTTGACCTTGGAGCGTACTCCGCCGTTCAGCATGGGCGGTGCCCGAACAAGCCCTTCCGAGGAGTCCCCATGAGTCCCGCCGCCCCCGCCTACCTGCGCGTGGTCCGTACCAGCGGCTGGTACGACCTGATCGTCACGGCCGGCTTCGCCACACCCTGGTCGTACCGGCTGGTGCACGACCTGCTGTCCGCCGGCGGTGACGCGGCCGGCCTCGGCACGATGCCCGCACTCACCCCGATGCAGACCCTGTATGCCAACCTGATGGGCTCGGTCGTGGTGGTCTGGTCCCTCCTGCGGGTGATACGGCCGCTGCCGCTGCACGGTCTCCTCGACGGTGTCGCCCGCATGCTGTTCTCCCTGTGGCAGGCGTACGCGCTGGCGCACGGCGGCCCGGCGGTGCTGTGGCCGTTCCTCGTGGTGGAGGTGTCGTTCGGCATCGCCCAGCTCGCCCCATGGCTGCGCACGCGCGTGACGGCCGGACGGGAAACGGTCCGGCACTCGTGAATTGGCCTTGGTCCGGGGGCCGTCGGGGGCGCTAGCGTCGGCGCCATGCGCATGCGAATCGTGGACGCCTTCACCGACCGCCCCTTCGCCGGCAACCCGGCCGGAGTCCTGCTCCTGGAGGACGTCTTCCCGGACGACGACTGGCTGCAGAACGTCGCCATGGAGGTCAACCACGCCGAGACGGCGTTCGCGCACCGGCTGCCCGAGGGCGGTGGGGCGGACTGGGCACTGCGCTGGTTCACGCCCATCGTCGAGGTCGCCATGTGCGGGCACGCCACCCTTGCCACGGCCCATGTCCTGCACACCACCGGCGCCCACACGGGTCCGGTGCGGTTCGCCACCCGCAGCGGCGTGCTGACCGCCACGCCCGCCGCCGACGGCTCGGTCACGCTCGACTTCCCGACCGCCCCGCTCACCCCGGCCGAGATCCCGGCCGGGGCCGCCGAGGCACTCGGCGCGGAGCCGGTCGCCGCCTTCGACACCGGCCCGAACGTCGGTGACCTGCTGGTGGAGCTGGCCGACGAGAGGACCGTCCTCGGTCTCTCCCCCGACCACAAGGCTCTCGGCGGCTACTCCTCGCGAGGCATCATCGCCACCGCCCGCGCGGAGGACCCCGCCCGCGGTTACGACTACGTCTCCCGCTGCTTCTTCCCGAACGTCGGCATCGACGAGGACCCGGTGACCGGCAGCGCCCACACCGCGCTCGCCCCGCACTGGTCCGCGCGCCTCGGCCGCGACGACCTCACCGGCCTCCAGGCCTCCCGCCGCACCGGACTGGTCCGCACCGGTCTGCGCGGCGAGCGCACCCTGCTCACCGGCCGCGCGGTGACGGTCATCGAGGGCGAACTGCGCGCCTGAGCGTGCCTGAGCGCTGCGCCGGCGGCCTCAGGCGGTCGGCAGCCAGCCCACCTTGCCCGCGAGGAGCGCGTAGCCGACGAACGCGCCGATGTCGAGCAGGGAGTGCGCGACGACCAGCGGGCCGACCCGGTTCCAGCGGCGGTACAGCCAGACGAACACCACGCCCATGACCATGTTGCCGAGGAAGCCGCCGATGCCCTGGTAGAGGTGGTACGAGCCGCGCAGCACCGCGCTGGCCACCAGCGCGGTGCCCGGGGTCCAGCCCAACTGGCCCAGTCTGCGCAGCAGGTAGCCGACGACGATGACCTCCTCCAGGATCGCGTTCTGCATCGCGGAGAGGATCAGCACCGGGAACTTCCACCACACGTCCGGCAGCGCCTCGGGTACGACGGTGAGGTTGAAGCCGAGACCGCGTGCGGCGAGGTAGAAGGCGATACCGGTGCTGCCGATCACGGCCGCGATCCCGGCGCCCCGGGCCAGGTCGGGCCAGGGCCGGGTGCGGTCGAAGCCCAAGGTGCGCATGCTCCGGCCCTCGCGCAGCAGCAGGTGGGCGACGAGGGCCACGGGAACCAGCGCGGAGGCGATGCCGAAGAGCTGCCAGGCGAGGTCGAGCCACGGGCGGCCGGGCGCGGCCGAGGCGTTGAGGGTGGCCGCCTGGTCCTTCAGACCGCCCGGCTTGGTGACCGACCCGACGAAGCTGATCAGCGCGGACACTCCGCTCGCCCCGAGCGAGAGTCCGAGGACGAGCAGCGTCTCGTCCCGCAGGATCCGCCGCGGATCGCGCCCCAGGGCCACGGATTCGCCCACCGAGTCAGCCTCCACCTGCACCCCTGCCTCCAGCACCTCACGGGCCTCTGGCCCACCTTCGCCAGGCAAGGATCGCAGAAGCGGCCACGGCACGGGGGCTCCGCCGGTCTCGCGCTGTGCGGGCCGTGCGCCGCCGCCGCCGGTGGTGCGGCGGCAGCGGTGGGAGCGGTGGCTGCGGGGCGCCGCGCGCTGATACGGGTGCGGTCCGTGCGGTGGTGGCCCGGCATCCCCGGCACCCTCCCGCACCCGCACCGGTCGAGCCCCCGGCACCCAGCGCCCGCATCCGCCGCCGCACCCGCACCCGCACCCGGGCACGTGGCCCTCAGCCGAGCGGCACCGTCTCCGGCAGGCCCACCGGCCACGTGTGGACGGGCTCTCCCACGTGCATCAGCTCGGCATACCGGCGTGTCGTCGCGGCCAGGGCCGCCTCCCGGGAGAGCCCCTGTTCGAGTGCCCGGTGGAAGGTGGCGGCCTGCCAGGACGCCCCGTTGACCCGGCGTCGGCAGCGTTCCTCGATCACGCCCAGGTAGAGGTCCCGGTCGGCGGCCTCCACGCCCCAGGCGTCCAGCCCGGCGGAGGCGAGCGGCAGCAGTTCGTCGCGGATCAGCGTGACCGCGTCCACCTCGCCCGTGCCGCCGTACCGCCCGCGCCGGGGCCAGACGAAGCGCGCGTCGATGCCGTACCGGCACGCCGCGTCGAAGTTCGCCTCTGCCGCGGCGAACGGCAGCCGTGTCCACACCGGCCGGGAGTCCTCGGCGAGGGCCCGGACGAGGCCGTAGTAGAAGGCCGCGTTGGCGATCACGTCGGTGATGGTCGGCCCGGCCGGCAGTACCCGGTTCTCCACCCTGAGGTGCGGAACGCCGTCCGCGATGCCGTACACCGGCCGGTTCCAGCGGTAGATCGTGCCGTTGTGCAGCACGAGTTCGGCGAGCTTGGGCACCCCGCCGGCCTCGATGACCTCCAGCGGCTCCTCGTCGTCACAGATCGGCAGCAGCGCCGGGAAGTACCGCAGGTTCTCCTCGAACAGGTCGTACGCGGAGGAGATCCACCGCTCGCCGAACCAGGTGCGCGGCCGAACGCCCTGTGCCTGGAGCTCGGGCGGCCGGGTGTCGGTGGACTGCAGGAACAGCGGGGGCCGGGACTCGCGCCACAGCTCGTGCCCGAAGAGGAACGGCGAGTTGGCGCCGACGGCGATCTGCGGTGCGCAGGCCACCTGGGCCGCGTTCCACACGTCCGCGAACCGTGCCGGGGTCACCTGGAGGTGCAGCTGCACCGAGGTGCACGCGGCCTCGGGCACGATCGACTTGGACGTGCAGACCAGGTGCTCCACGCCCTCGATGTCGAGGCGGAAGTCCTCTCCGCGGGCGGCGACGATCTGGTCGTTGAGGAGGGTGTAGCGGTCGACCGCGGAGAGGTTGGAGGAGACCAGGTCGTCGCGGTCGAGGGTGGGCAGGATGCCCGTCATCACGATGCCCGCGTCCAGCTCGCCGGCCTTCCGGTCCGCGTAGGCGAGCGAGATCCGCAGCTCCTCGGCGAGCTGGTCGAATACCCGGCCGCCCAACCGGTGCGGGGCGATGTTCACTTCCAGGTTGAACATGGCGAGCTCGGTTTGGAAATCGCGACTCGCGATGCGCTCCAGTACCTGTCCGTTCAACATTTTCGGCATACCGTCGGACCCGGCGAGATTCAGTTCGATCTCGACTCCCATGAGGTTCTTGGGGCGGTCGAACCGCTTCTCACTCAAGAGCCGCTCCAGTCCCGTCAGGCACTGCTGGAGCTTTTCGCGGTAGCGCTGGCGATCGGACAGGTCGAACTGCCCCGCCACGACCTTCTCCCCCATCGAAGTGTCCCTCCTCGGATGGGCGGGCCGACGATCCGGCCGCCGGGCTGTCCCGGGTCAGGTGGGATGATGCCCAGCCGAAGCGATCGATAACGTCCCGCGCGGGGCCTCCGCCCGCTAGTCTGTCTGAATGTTCCCGGCGGCACATTCACGAGGCATGCCGCGGCTGCACCTTCGAGTGCCCCGAACGCCTCGTGAAAAACGCCGACGACATTCGGCCGACCGTTACCGGCGCGTAGGGCGAGGTCAGAGGCGGGGGCCGGGCCGGAAATCGGGATGAGTTCCGCAAATCGTCGGCCTAATTCAACCTTGCCCGGCGAAACGGAATCGGATAGCTGAAACATCTGCCGAACACGCGTCGTATAAACTTCGTCCACAAGGCAGAAGGTGGCACCCTCAGACCTGGTTTCCGCGGAGTTCCTGCCGCCCCGGTTGACGGGCGGCGGACCGAGCCGCACCCTCGTTCACAGCGACCCGGGCCCCCACCTCTCCGGCCTTCCGTGAGCAGACAGCGCCGTCCGCCCCACCCCTCCTCGCGCCGCCGCGCCTGTCGAATGAGAGGCGACCCACATGCCGCTGCACGTGCCCCCTGCCCCCGCGCCTGCCCTGCGCTCCGTCCTCACCGCCCTCGGCTCGCCCACCGCGGTCCGTGAGGCCCGCACCCCTTCCCTGCGCGCCGCGCAGGGGCCGACGACACCGGAACTCCCGCTCCCCGTCCATGTGCTGGACCGGATCACCGCGCAAGGCCTGTCCTCGACCCGGCTGGCCGGGTGGCGCTTCCTGATCCGGTGCGGCGATCGCGCGGTGGCCGCGGCGGAGACCATGCTCACCCCCGACGGCTGGGCCTTCTCGCACTTCTTCGAGGGCCCGTACGTCGCGTCCACCGAGCGCGCGCTGCAGCAGGCGGAGGCGCTGCAACAGCCGTACCAGGCAAGACTGCTGTCCGTGCCTGGCCTGTACATGCTCACCCTGTGGCTGCACGGGGACTGCTCCGGCGACGGCGCCGAGGGCCATCCGGCCGCTACCGACCTGCTCGTCCCGCTGGCGCCGGCCCCGCCCGGCATCTCGGCGCACCGGCCGTTCCGGGTCGCCGAGTTGCTTCCGGTACTGACCCATCGGGCGACTCCTCTTCCCTTGCTCGGCTCGCCTGTGCTCGGCTCGCCGGCCTGATCGACGCCCGCGTACCCCGCTGCCCGGGAGGGAAGCGGGGTACGACTGTTTTTTCGTCGGTCCGCCGTCACCCCGCCATCCGGACTAGTCCCATCCGACCACGACGAACCATCCGAAGTGACAGTGCAGTTGGACTGAACCGTCCGGGCGGGTGACGCGTCATGAACCTGTGAGAAGCGGTGCTGTGAAATCCCTGCGGAATGCCTCCCGAAGGACAACACTGGCTGCGAACCGACTCTTCATCACGGGGGACGGACATGATCACAACAGACCGAGAGATTCCGCCCATGTGCCAGCACCAGCCGCCGTGCCCGCCAGCAGAATCCGCCGACCGGGAGTCCGCCCGCCTCGTGGCGCACCACCCGGAACAGGGCTGGAGCCTGCTGTGCAACGGCGTCCTGCTCTTCGAGGACACCGGTGAGCTGCTGCCGGACGGCCGCATCATCGCCCCGCACCGGCCCCTCGGCGCGGTTGAGGTGATGACCGCCGCCTGAGCACGGCACGGTGACCCGAGGGGCCGGCCGCACGCACCCGGTGCGCACCGGCCCCGACCCGTGCCCGAGGGTGGACGCCGACGGAAGCCGGACGCCGCACGTGGGCGCTGCCCACGGGCGGCCCCTGGTGAGACCGGTCCAGGTCGGACAGCTGGGCCCGGCCTGGACCGACCCGGTCACGGAAAGCAGGACGCTGATGCGCAGGGTGGCGCGAGCAGCGGCAGCGTGACGTGCCGCAACCGCTGCCGGGCACTGGCGCCGTCGATCAGCGCCGCCGCCGTCAACTCGGCCGGTGCGGAACGGAGTCCGGTCAGGTGGACCGCCGCCGGAGCCTCCCGCGGTCTCGCGCGTACCGTCGCGCACGGCGTGTGCGTAGGTCGTCCGGCTGGTCGAATCGCCGGTACGGGAGTGGGATGGAGAAAGGGAGGCGGAGGTCCTCGCCCAGGGGCGCGCCGCGGCCGCATCCCGTCGGCGCCCGCGCGGAACGGTGAAGTCATGTCCGGTTACGAAGCCTCGGCGGTCGCGCGAGTGGTGGTCGGTGTGAGCGGCTCGCTGGGCAGCGTCATGGCCCTGCGGCGGGCCACCGCGCTCGCCCGCCGGCTGGGCGCGCAGCTGTGGCCGGTGCTGGCCTGGGAACCACCGGGCGGCGACTGCGCCGCACGGCGCTCCCCCGCCGCCGGGCTGCCGGTCGAGGACTGGCAGCGACTGGCCGGGCAACGGCTGGCCTCGGTGCTCGAGGAGATCTTCGGCGCGGACGGGCCCGGGGTGCCGATGCGCCCCGTCGTCGTCCGAGGTGCCCCGGGCCCGGCGCTGGTGGCGACCGCGGACCGGGAGGACGACGTGCTGGTGGTGGGCGCGGGGCGGCGCGGGCTGCGGCGGGCCTTCGCGGGCCGGGTCTCGCGGCACTGCCTGGCCCACGCGGTGTGCCCGGTCCTGGCGGTGCCTCCGTCCCCGCTGCAGTCCGAACTGCTGTCCGTCCACCGGCGCTGCACCTGGCATCTGCGCGTCGACACCCGGGGCCTGTGAGGGCCGGCGGTCACGCCTGGGCGCTGCGGTCGCGTCAAGAACGGGCCCCCGGCCGTCAGGGCGCCGTCAAGCGCGGAGGCGCCGGGCCGTCGGCGGTCTACCGTTTCTGTCATGGAGCATCTCGACGACACCCGCCCCCGGCTGACCGGCTCCTGGCCGGCCGGCGCCGGGACCGTGGTCCACGACCGCGGCTGGCTGCCGGGCGTGCACAGCGCCGTGCGCTGCGCCGGTGCGCTGTTCGGGCTGCTGCTGGGCATCGACTGGGCGGCCGGCACGCTGACCTGGTGGCGCGGTGTCCTGTGGGTGCTGCTCGCTCTGCTGCTGCTCATCGTCCTGTTCCCGGTGCGTGTGTCCGCGGGCCCCGGCTGGCTGGCCACCCGCCGCCTGCTGCGCACCCGCCGGATTCGCACCGATCTGCTGACCGCGGTGCGTCCGGTGGACGGCGTCAACCGGCGTCTGGTGCTGCGCGACGCCCTCGGCGGCCGGGTCGAGATCGACCCCGAGGTACTGATCGGCAACCCGGACCTGTGGTACCGGCTCGACGAGGGCGCCCGCCGCTCCGAGGCGGCCGGCACCCTGCTGTGCGGCAGGGACGCCCTGCACCGTCTGGCCCGCCGGCTGGACCGCGAGTCGGCGATGGGCGTGTTCCGCGCGTCGGGCATGGAGTAGTCGGGCACGGCGTAGCGGCCACCGCCCGGGGGCGGGCCGCCCCGGCCGTCCTGCGGCATGACGCTCAGTGGCCGTCACCGCCGCGCCGCCCGGCGAGCCCTCGCCAGGCCACCCCTTCGGTCCCGTGCCCCTGCCAGGTCACCCCACTCGGTCCCGCTCCGGGGCAATGCCCCCTGGCCTCGGCTTCCTCGTGCGCTCTCCCCGTGGCCAGGCGATTCTTAACGCAAGCTTGACGCCTGCGGCCCGATGATCCGTGGGCCCGAACGTCACGCTCTGCTTACGCTGGTGCCGCCGTCCGCGTGATGGCCGGAAAGAGCTGAGCCGCACGTCAGGAGCACCCGATGGCCACGACCGAGCGCCCTCCCAGTACCAGCCGCCTGCGCGCCTGGATGCTGGAAGGCCTGTCCGACATGGGCAAGGGCAACGGGCACACGGGTCCGCACGCCGCGCCGGAGCCCCCGCACAAGGGGCAGCGCTGGTGGCGGGTGATGTGCCTGACCGGTGTCGACTACTTCTCCACCCTCGGCTACCAGCCCGGCATCGCGGCCCTGGCGGCCGGTCTGCTGTCACCGATCGCGACGATCGTGCTCGTCATCGTGACGCTGGCGGGAGCCCTGCCGGTCTACCGCCGGGTGTCCGAGGAGAGCCCGCGCGGTGAGGGTTCCATCGCCATGCTGGAGCGGTTGCTGTCGTTCTGGCAGGGCAAGCTCTTCGTGCTCACCCTGTTGGGCTTCGCGGCCACCGACTTCCTGATCACCATCACCCTCTCGGCGGCCGACGCCTCCACCCACCTGGTGGAGAACCCGCATCTCACGGGCGCCCTGCACGGCCATCAGATGGTGATCACCCTGTTCCTGGTGGCGCTGCTGGGTGCGGTGTTCCTCAAGGGTTTCCTGGAGGCGATCGGCGTCGCGGTCGCCCTGGTCGGCTTCTACCTCGCGCTCAACGTCGTCGTCGTGATCGTCGGCTTCTACCACGTCATCACGGCCGGCCATGTGATCACCGACTGGTCCGGCGCTCTGACCGCCGAGCACGGGAACGTCTTCGTGATGATCGGCGTCGCCCTGATCGTCTTCCCGAAACTCGCCCTCGGCCTGTCCGGCTTCGAGACCGGTGTGGCCGTCATGCCCCACGTCCAGGGCGACCCGGGCGACACCGAGGAACGGCCCGCCGGCCGGATCAGGGACACCAAGAAGCTGCTGACCACCGCCGCGCTGATCATGAGCTGCTTCCTGATCTCCACGAGCTTCATCACCACGCTGCTGATTCCCGCGAAGGAGTTCAGGACGGGCGGCGGGGCCAACGGCCGCGCACTGGCCTACCTCTCGCACGAGTACCTCGGAAGCGCCTTCGGCACGGTGTACGACGTCGCGACCATCGCCATCCTGTGGTTCGCGGGCGCCTCCGCCATGGCCGGCCTGCTCAACCTGATGCCCCGCTATCTGCCCCGCTACGGCATGGCTCCGCACTGGGCGCGGGCGGTGCGCCCGATGGTCATCGTCTTCACCCTCGTCGCCTTCCTGGTGACCTGGATCTTCGACGCCAACGTCGACAAGCAGGGCGGTGCCTACGCCACCGGTGTGCTGGTGCTGATCAGCTCGGCCGCGATCGCGGTGACCATCGCCGCCCGCAAGGCCGGCCAGCGCGGCTGGACCATCGCCTTCGGGGTGATCGCGGCGGTGTTCCTGTACACGACCGTGGTGAACGTCATCGAGCGCCCGGACGGTGTGAAGATCGGTGCCTGCTTCATCGCCGGCATCATACTGCTCTCGCTGCTGTCCCGGCTGGCCCGTGCCTTCGAGCTGCGCGTGACGAGCGTGACGCTCGATCCGATGGCGGAACGTTTCATCCGGGACATGGCCAGCCGGAAGATCCGGTTCATCGCCAATGAGCCGGGCCACCGGGACAAGGCGGAGTACCGCGACAAGGTCGAGCAGATCCGCGCCGACAACGACCTGGCCGAGCAGGAGGACTTCGTCTTCGCCGAAGTCACCGTCACCGACCCGTCCGAGTTCGAGGCGGAGCTGACCGTGCGCGGCGAGGTGCTGCACGGCCGCTACCGGGTGCTGACGCTGGAATCCGCGTCCATCCCGAACGCCCTCGCCGCGCTGCTGCTGCACGTCCGTGACATCACGAGCTGCACCCCGCACATCTACTTCGAATGGACCGAGGGCAACCCGTTCGCCAACTTCCTGCGTTTCTTCCTCTTCGGCCAGGGCGAGGTCGCGCCGGTCACCCGCGAGGTACTGCGCGAGGCGGAGCCTAAACGGGGGCGCAGGCCGCGGGTGCACGTCGGCTGATCGGGGGACGTCCACCGGACCGCCCGCCACGGCAGAGGGGGCACGGCCGCCGCGCCGGGCGGAGCGGCCGTGCCCCCTGTGCCGGACCACCCGCCTCCGGCGCCGAGGCATGTCGCGTTATACCCAACGGCCGCCCCCATGTCCGCGGGTCCGGGCGCCTGGCCCTATCGTGACCGGCATGCAGTCCTACACGATCGGCCAGGCCGCGCGGCTGCTCGGCGTCAGCCCGGACACCGCCCGCCGCTGGGCCGACGCCGGCCGTGTGGCCACCCACCGCGACGAGTCCGGACGACGGCTCATCGACGGCCGGGCCCTCGCCGCGTTCTCCGTCGAACTGGCCAAGGCGGGCGGCGTCGAGGAAGACGCCTCGCACACCTCCGTCCGCAACGCCTTCCCCGGCATCGTCACCGAGATCAAGCTCGGCGATGTCGCCGCTCAGGTGGAGATCCAGGCCGGCCCGCACCGGCTCGTCTCCCTGCTGACCCGGGAAGCCGTCGAGGAGCTGGGCCTGGAGGTCGGCATGGAGGCGACCGCGCGCGTGAAGTCCACGAACGTCCATATCGACCGCGTCTGACGCGGCGCACTCACCGCACAGGGCGAGCCAAGGGGCCGGTCACCGCACAGGGCGCGCCAGGGGGCCGGTCACGCGGCCGGGACCTGCCGTGCCCCGAGCGGGCCGGCCGGCCGGAAGCGGTAACCGCCGTCCACCCGGATCGCCGTGATGCCACTGATGTGCCGGGCCCCGCACCGGTCCTGCGGAAGCACCAGCTGCGGTCCGGTCTCGTCCAGCGGGGTGCCGTCGATGGCGACCGCCAGCAGGACCGGCGCATCGGCGAAGTCCGGGTCGATCTCGGCCCAGGACAGCAGCGCGTGATGCCCGTCGGTGCCGTTGACCGCGATGAGGAAGCGCAGCCGGTCCTTGCGCCGGGCCGGGTCGAAGCCGGGGCCCGCGTCGGCGAGCACGTCGTACAGGCGCGGGCCGGCGAACCGGTGGTGCTGGACACCGCTGGTCGCGCACTCGAAGCTGACGTCCGCCCGGTGCTGTGGCCAGCGCAGCAGATCCGGCACGGTCAGCCGGGCGGGTCGTACCAGATCGCCGGTCAGGGCGAGTTCCGCGAGCGTCACCGTCGACCACCTCCCGCAGCACCGTACCCGCCCGGAAGGGCCGTACAAACGCACATGCAAGCTACAACTCACGAGAGCGCAGCTCATGCGATGTGACAGGAGACTTACAGCTGGCAGATGCGGCAGTATCATCGCCGCACGGTCGATATCCGGCCGTGTCAGGGGCGCGACCGTTGTTCCACAGAACCCGAGGAGTAGATCAGTGATGACCCGTTCCGTGCGCCGGACCCGGATGCTGCAGCTGGCCGGTGCGGGAGCCGCAGCCCTGATGGCACTCAGCGCCTGCTCCTCATCGTCGGACTCCAAGGACGCGTCCGCCTCTCCGCCCGCGTCGGCCTCCCGGAAGCTGTCCGGCAACATCACCGTGTTCGCCGCCGCCTCCCTCAAGGAGAGCTTCTCGGCCCTGGCCAAGGAGTTCGAGAGCCGGCACCCCGGCACCAAGGTCGACTTCAACTTCGGCGGCAGTGACACCCTCGCCGCGAGCATCACCGGCGGTGCCCCGGCGGACGTCTTCGCCGCCGCCAGCCCCAAGACGATGAAGATCGTGACGGACAAGGGCGACGCGGCCGGTACCCCGGCCACCTTCGTCCGCAACCAGCTGGAGATCGCCACCCTGCCGGGCAACCCCGACAAGGTGTCCTCGCTGAAGGACCTGACCAAGTCCGGCCTGAAGGTCGTCCTGTGCGACAAGACCGTGCCGTGCGGCTCCGCCGCCCAGAAGGCCCTGGACGCCGGCGGGGTCAAGATCACCCCGGCCTCCTACGAACAGGACGTCAAGAGCGCCCTGACCAAGGTGGAGCTGAAGGAGGCCGACGCGGCGGTCGTCTACAAGACCGATGTGAAGGCCGCGGGTGGCAAGGTGGAGGGCGTGGAGTTCCCCGAGTCCGCCAACGCGGTCAACGACTACCCGATCGTCCTGCTGAAGAAGGCGCCGAACGCCGAGACCGCCAAGGCGTTCATCGCCCTCGTGCGGTCCGCCGAGGGCCAGAAGGTGCTGAGCGGGGCCGGGTTCCTCAAGCCGTGACCCCGCTCGACAAGCCCGGCGTCGCGACCGGCCCCCGCACGGGCCGGCCGCGGCGCCGCCGCGTCGGCGCGGGGAGCCGACGCCGGGTGCCGCTGCCGCTGCTGCTGCCCGGCCTGCTGGCGCTGGCGTTCCTGCTGCTGCCACTGCTCGCGCTGCTCGTCCGCGCGCCCTGGCGCAGCCTGCCGGACCAGCTGACCAGCGCCGAGGTGTGGCAGGCACTCCAGCTGTCCCTGATCAGCGCCACCGCGGCGACCGCCGTCAGCCTCGTCCTCGGCGTGCCACTGGCATGGCTGCTGGCCCGCACGGAGTTCCCCGGCCGCGGCATGGTGCGGGCCCTGGTGACCCTCCCGCTCGTGCTGCCGCCGGTGGTCGGCGGTGTGGCACTGCTGCTCGCCCTGGGCCGCAACGGCGTCATCGGCACGTGGCTCGACGCCTGGTTCGGGATCACCCTGCCCTTCACCACCACCGGAGTCGTGATCGCGGAGGCGTTCGTGGCGATGCCGTTCCTGGTGATCAGCGTCGAGGGCACCCTGCGCGCCGCCGACCCGCGCTACGAGGAGGCGGCCACCACACTGGGCGCGTCCCGCTTCACCGCCTTCCGGCGGGTCACGCTGCCGCTGATCGCGCCGGGCATCGCGGCCGGCGCGGTGCTGGCCTGGGCCAGGGCGCTCGGCGAGTTCGGCGCGACGATCACCTTCGCGGGCAACTTCCCCGGCCGCACCCAGACCATGCCCCTCGCGGTGTACCTCGCGCTGCAGAACGACCCGGAGGCCGCCATCGCCCTCAGCCTGGTACTGCTCGCCGTGTCGATCGCGGTACTGGCGGGACTCCGGGACCGCTGGATGACGACCTCATGACGAACATTCGGCCCACGGCACCCGACGGCGGCGGGCCCGCACGCGAGCCGGCGGACAGCAGACCGCTCCGGCCCGCGGCCGATGACGGCGCTCGCACCCCGTCCGGGGCCGACGGTGAGGCCCGCACGGGCGGGAACCTCGGTCCCGCCGGTGGCCACGCGCGGCCGGCCGCCGGTCTCGACGCCCGTCTCGTCGTCGACCGCCCCGCCTTCCGCCTGGACATCACGCTGACCGCCGCCCCGGGGGACGTCGTCGCCCTCCTCGGCCCCAACGGCGCCGGGAAGACCACCGCCCTGCGCGCCCTCGCCGGTCTCACCCCCCTCACCGACGGCCATCTGCGCCTCGACGGCACCTCGCTGGAGGACACTCCCACGGAGTCCCGCCCGGTCGGCGTGGTCTTCCAGGACTATCTGCTCTTCCCGCACCTGTCCGCCCTGGACAACGTCGCCTTCGGCCCCCGCTGCCGGGGCGCGGGCAAGGCGGAGGCCCGCGCCCAGGCCGCGGCCTGGCTGGAGCGGATGGGCCTGGCCGGCCACGCGGGCGCCAAGCCGCGCCGGCTCTCCGGCGGCCAGGCCCAGCGCGTGGCGCTCGCTCGCGCCCTGGCCACCCGGCCCCGGCTGCTGCTCCTGGACGAGCCGCTGGCGGCCCTGGACGCCCGTACCCGGCTGGAGGTACGCGCCCAGCTCCGCCGCCATCTGGCCGAGTTCGAGGCGGTTTCGGTGCTGGTCACCCACGATCCGCTGGACGCCATGGTGCTCGCCGACCGGCTGGTGGTCGTGGAGCACGGCCGGGTCGTGCAGGAGGGCACCCCGACCGACATCGCCCGGCGTCCGCGCACGGACTACATCGCCCAGCTCGTCGGCCTCAACCTCTACCGGGGCCAGGCCGCCGGGCACACGGTGCGGCTCCACGCGGGACCCGCGATCACGACCACCGAGGAACTGTCCGGGCCGGTCTTCGTGGCGTTCCCGCCGTCCGCGGTGACCCTGTTCCGCTACCGGCCCTCCGGCGCCAGCGCCCGCAACCTGTGGCACTGCGAGGTCGCCGGGCTGGAGACGCAGGGCGACCAGATCCGGGCCGCCCTCACCGGTGAACTGCCGCTCGCGGCGGACCTGACGACGGTCGCCGCCGCCGAGCTGGACCTGCATCCGGGTGCGTCGGTCTGGGCGACGGTCAAAGCGACGCAAACACACGCATACCCGGCCTGACCGGACCGGCGCTCTACGGTGGGTGCCCATGACCCTGAGCATCCGTAACCAGCTGCCCGGCACCGTCACTGAGGTGCACCCGGGCGACGTCATGGCGACCGTCAAGGTCCGGCTCACCGGTGGCCAGGTGCTGACCGCGGCCATCACGCTCGAGGCCGTGGAACACCTCGGCCTGGCCCCGGGCTCCGCGGTGAGCGCCCTGGTGAAGTCGACGGAGGTCTCCCTCTCCACCAGCCGGATCGAGGGACTGTCGATCCGCAACCAGCTGCCCGGCACGGTCATCCGTCTCACCCTCGGCGAGGCCATGGCCACGGTGAAGGTCTCCGTGGACGGGGGCGAGCTGACCGCCGCGATCACCAAGGACGCGGCCGGGGACCTCGGCCTCTTCGTCGGCTCGGACGTCGTCGCCCTGATCAAGTCGACGGAGGTCTCGCTGGCGACGGGCTAGGCACGGGCCCCGCACGGCCGAGGGCCCTGCCCGCGGTACGGACGGGGCCCTCGGCGTCGCTCACTCAGTCCTCGTAGGCGTCCAGGGGCGGGCAGGAGCACACCAGGTTGCGGTCGCCGAAGGCCTGGTCGATGCGGCGCACCGGCGGCCAGTACTTGTCGGCGGCCGTGGCACCGGCCGGGAAGACGGCCACCTCGCGGCTGTAGGCGTGCGTCCACTCACCGCCGAGCGCGGCGGCGGTGTGCGGGGCGTTCCGCAGCGGGTTGTCCTCGGCGGGCCACTGCCCGGAGCCGACCTTCTCGATCTCCGCGCGGATGGCGATCAGCGCGTCGCAGAACCGGTCCAGCTCGGTGATGTCCTCGGACTCGGTCGGCTCGATCATCAGCGTGCCGGCCACCGGGAAGGACATGGTCGGCGCGTGGAAGCCGTAGTCGATCAGCCGCTTGGCGACGTCGTCCACGCTGACGCCGGTCGCCTTGGTCAGCGGGCGCAGGTCGATGATGCACTCGTGCGCGACCAGGCTGCCCGGACCGGTGTAGAGCACCGGGTAGTGCGGCTCCAGGCGCTTGGCGATGTAGTTCGCCGACAGCACGGCCACCTGGGTGGCTCGCTTCAGGCCCTCGCCGCCCATCAGGCGGACGTACGCCCACGAGATCGGCAGGATGCCCGCGCTGCCCCAGGGGGCGGCCGAGATCGGGCCCACGCCCGTCTCCGGGCCGGCCTCCGGCTGGAGCGGGTGGTTGGGCAGGTACGGCGCCAGGTGCGAGCGGACCGCGACCGGGCCGACACCCGGACCGCCGCCGCCGTGCGGGATGCAGAAGGTCTTGTGCAGGTTCAGGTGGGAGACGTCACCGCCGAAGTGACCCGGCTTGGCGAGACCGACGAGCGCGTTGAGGTTGGCGCCGTCCACGTACACCTGGCCGCCGGCCTCGTGGACCTGGGCGCAGATGTCCGCGACGTGCTCCTCGAACACACCGTGCGTCGACGGGTAGGTGATCATCAGCACCGCCAGCTCGTCGCGGTACTGCTCGATCTTGGCGCGCAGGTCCTCGACGTCGATCTCACCGTCCCCGGCGGTCTTGACGACGACGACCTTCATGCCGGCCATCACGGCGCTGGCGGCGTTCGTGCCGTGCGCGGAGGACGGGATCAGGCAGACGGTGCGCTGCGCGTCGCCGTTGGCGCGGTGGTAGCCGCGGACGGCCAGCAGACCGGCGAGCTCGCCCTGCGAACCGGCGTTCGGCTGGAGGGAGACCTTGTCGTAGCCGGTGACCTCGGCGAGACGTTCCTCCAGCTCGTGGATGAGCGTGAGGTAGCCCTGCGCCTGCTCGGCCGGGGCGAAGGGGTGCAGCTGCCCGAATTCCGGCCAGGTGACCGGTTCCATCTCCGTGGTCGCGTTGAGCTTCATCGTGCAGGAGCCCAGCGGGATCATGCCGCGGTCGAGCGCGTAGTCGCGGTCGGCCAGCTTGCGCAGGTAGCGCAGCATCGCGGTCTCGGAGCGGTGCTGGTGGAAGACCGGGTGGTTGAGGTACGCGTCGGTGCGCAGCAGCGCCTCGGGCAGGGTGTCCTCGGCGGTCGCGTCCAGCGCCTCGATGTCGGCCTCGACACCGAAGGCGGACCAGACGGCGGCCACCTGGGCCCGCTTGGTCGTCTCGTCGCAGGCGAGGGAGACGTGGTCGGCGTCGACCAGGCGCAGGTTGACCCCGTTGTCCCGGGCGGCGGCGACGACCTCGGCGGCCCTGCCGGGCACGCGCGCGGTGAGCGTGTCGAAGTAGGCGCCGTGGACGATCTCGACACCGCCGGCCTCCAGGCCGGCGGCCAGGATGGTCGCGTAGCGGTGGGTGCGCCGGGCGATCGTCCGAAGGCCCTCGGGCCCGTGGTAGACGGCGTACATGCCGGCCATCACGGCGAGCAGCACCTGCGCGGTGCAGATGTTGCTGGTCGCCTTCTCCCGGCGGATGTGCTGCTCGCGGGTCTGCAGCGCGAGCCGGTAGGCCCGGTGGCCGTCGGCGTCGACGGAGACACCGACCAGACGGCCCGGCAGGCTGCGCGCGAACTTCTCGTGGACGGCCATGTAGCCGGCGTGCGGCCCGCCGAAGCCCATCGGCACACCGAAGCGCTGGGTGGTGCCGACGGCGATGTCCGCGCCCAGCTCGCCCGGCGAGGTCAGCAGGGTCAGCGCGAGCAGGTCCGCGGCCACGGTCACCAGGGCGCCCAGCTCGTGCGCCTGGTCGATGACGGGCTTGATGTCGCGTACGGCACCCGACGCGCCGGGGTACTGGATCAGTACGCCGTTGATCTCGCGCTCGGCGATCTCCGCCGGGATGCCCTCGCTGAGGTCGGCGACGACGACCTCGACGCCGGTCGGCTCGGCACGCGTCTCGATCACCGCGATGGTCTGCGGCAGGGCGTCCGCGTCGATCAGGAACAGGCCCTTCTTGTTCCTGCCCATGCGGCGGGACAGCGCCATGGCCTCAGCGGCCGCGGTGCCCTCGTCCAGCAGCGAGGCGCCGGAGGTCGGCAGACCGGTCAGCTCGGCGACCGTCGTCTGGAAGTTCAGCAGGGCCTCCAGCCGGCCCTGGGAGATCTCCGGCTGGTACGGCGTGTAGGCCGTGTACCAGGCCGGGTTCTCCATGACGTTGCGCAGGATGACGGGCGGCGTGAAGGTGCCGTAGTACCCCAGGCCGATCATGGAGTCCAGGACCTGGTTGCGGTCGGCGAGCGAGCGCAGCTCGGCCAGCACCTCAGCCTCGGTGCGGGCACCCGGCAGGTCCAGGGCGTCGGCGTTCTTGATCACATCCGGGACCGCGGCGGCGGTCAGCTCGTCCAGCGAGCCGTACCCGACGTGCGCGAGCATCTTGGCCCGCGCCTCCTGGTCGGGCCCGATGTGGCGCTGCTCGAACGGGATGCCGGCTTCGAGCTCGGAGAGCGGAATGCGATGGGCGGTCATTGCGGAGGCCTCCTGGTCTGACGCGACCTGCGAGGGGCACCCCGGCGCGGGCACCCCGACGGCCTCCCCCTCTGTCATCTCGACCTGAGAGCTTCACCGGGCGCCAGAGCACGCCGGCTTTCACCGTCGGTGAGAGCGGATGCCATCGGCAACCCGCTCTGCTTTCCAGAGTGACCTCGTCCGTGCGGTACGTGAGCCTGAGAGATTCCGGGGAGGAGTTGCTCCTTCGGCGCCTCCGAGGTGGTCGGAGGACTCTCCCGCACGGGTTCAACAGCCGCTGTCAGCGTACCAGCGAGGTCAACACCGGAGCCTTCGAGTGGCCGCCTCCCTGAATGTGCTCTTTTGTAGTGCTTACGGATGAGTTGCGACCAAGTGGAGGGAGAGGGGCCGTGCAGACCGACATCGATCCGCGCAACCTGATCGGCCGCAAGGCGTTCGACCGGAACGGGACCAAGATCGGCACCATCGACGAGGTGTACCTCGACGACGCGACCGGCGTGCCCGAATGGGCGGCCGTACGCACCGGCCTGTTCTCCCGGGACGCCTTCGTCCCCCTGGAGCCCAGCGAACTCGTCGCGGGCACCCTGCACGTACCTTTCGACCGCGCCCTGATCAAGGACGCGCCCGACTTCGGCGTGGGCCGCCATCTCTCCCCCGAACAGGAACTCCAGCTCTACCACCACTACGGCCTGGACGTGGCCTCACCCCCGACGGTCCCGGACCACGACTTCGGCAAGCTGGCGGGCTCGGAGGAGGCCTGATCGCGGACCTCTTCCGGGAGCCGGGACGCAGGCCCGTCCCGGCCACCGCCCGGCGGACCGGGCGCCGCGGGCGGCTGGGAAGCGTCCGCGACCAGCGGCAACGGCTCGGCGGGCTCCAGCGCGGGCTCGTCGACCGAAAACGTCCGCACCCGGCCCGGAGGGGACTGCGGGGTCTCGAACCGCACGGTGACCCGCCCCAGCCCGCTCCCCTGCACCCACCCGTGTCCGTACTCGGCGTGCCGCACGTCCTGCCCGGCACGCCAGTGCCGTTCCACCGGCTGCGGCCGCTCCACGACGACCTCGGCCGCGCCCGTCCCCTGCTCCTCCCCCGACGGCACCGGCACCGGCACCGCCTGCGCGAACAGGTCCTCCTGCGTGTAGTCGGCGAGGCCGGACACCCCGACCCCCAGCAGCCGCACCCCGCCCGTGGTGTCCACCGAGTCCAGCAGCCGCGCCGCCGCCTCCCGGATGACCACCGGATCGTCGGTGGGCCCTCTGAGCGTCTCGGAGCGGGTCAGGGTGGAGAAGTCGTACCGCCGCACCTTGAGCACGATCGTCCGCCCGGACAGACCGGCCCCGCGCAACCGCCCGACGCACCGGTCGGCCAGCCGCTGCACCTCGAGTCCGACCCGCAGCCGGTCGTGGATGTCCACGTCGTACGTGTCCTCCACCGACACCGACTTGGCCTCCCGCTCGGCCACCACCGGCCGCTCGTCCCGGGCCAGGGCCATGGCGTACAGGGCGTGCCCGTGCGCCCTGCCCAGCAGCCGTACGAGCTCGTCCTCACCGGCCTCGGCCAGTTCCCCCACCGTGCTGATCCCGGCCCGGCGCAGATGGTCACCGGTGGCCGGCCCGACCCCCGGCAGCGTGCGCACCGGCATCGGACCCAGCAGCGCCCGCTCGGTCCCCGGCTCGATCAGCACCAGTCCGTCCGGTTTGGCCTGCTCGGAAGCGATCTTCGCGAGCATCTTGGAGGCGGCGAGTCCCACCGAACCGGTGAGCCCGGTGACCGCCCGGATGCCGGCGCGCAGCTCTTCCCCGGCCCGCCGTGCCGAATCCTCGTCCCAGGCCACTCCCCCGGCGTCCAGATCCACGAACGCCTCGTCCAGGCTCAGCGGCTCCACCAGCGGCGACAGCTCCCGCAGCAGCGCCATCACCTGCTCGCTGACCGCCCGGTACAGCGTGAAGCGCGGCACCAGGTACGCGGCGTTGGGCGCCAGCCGGCGCGCCTGCGCCATGGGCATCGCCGAGTGGACCCCGAACACCCGTGCCTCGTACGACGCGGTGGCCACCACACCGCGCGGTCCGAGCCCGCCCACGACGACCGCCTTCCCGCGCAGGCTCGGCTTGGAGGCCTGCTCCACCGAGGCGAAGAAGGCATCCATGTCGAGATGCAGGATCGTGGGCGCGTTTCTCACATCTCCGATGCTGCACCACGGCACTGACAACGCGGTGGTGCCGGAGCGCCCCTGCGCGGTCCGGCGGTCAGACCGCCCGGTTGCGGCGCCTCGCCAGCTCGTCCGCGGGGTTCTGCCCGACGAGGGTCTCGCCGGTGTCGATGCGCTCGCCGTGCAGCTGGGAGAGGGCGCTTTCCACGTCCCGCCACACCACGCCGACGGCGATGCCGAAGATGCCCTGACCGCCCTGCAGCAGCGCGTGGACCTCGTCCGGCGAGGTGCACTCGTACACGGTGGCACCGTCGCTCATCAGGGTCATCCGCTCCAGGTCGCGGAAACCGCGTTCTCTGAGGTGCTGGACAGCCGTGCGGATGTTCTGCAGCGACACCCCGGTGTCCAGAAACCGCTTCACGATCTTGAGGACGACGACGTCCCGGAAGCTGTACAGACGCTGGGTGCCCGATCCGTGGGCGGGCCGCACGCTGGGCTCGACGAGACCGGTGCGCGCCCAGTAGTCGAGCTGCCGGTAGGTGATGCCGGCAGCGGCGCAGGCCGTGGGCCCGCGGTAGCCGATCTCCTCCTCGGACGTCATGGACGCCACCCCTCCGCCGTTCGGCACCGCCGTCGACAGCTGCGGAGCGTGCTGCACCGCGCTGCCGGGACGGGCATGTCCCGCGCCCGAGCGCAGCCGCGAGTTCGGGGGCGGGTACGGACCGCTCTCCCCGAAACCACGTCCGGGGGCACCCCCAGCCGTACCGTCGCCGCTCGTTCTCACGCCGACCTCCGTCCTTGACCTGCCTTCTCGACGGTAGGCAGTCACCAGGGGTGCGTCAACGATCGCCACACTCGGCACGCCGAGTGATAATCACCCTAGGAGTGGTTTCCCGTGTCCCACCGCGGGGAAAGGCTAGCCGAATGCGCTCCTGGGAGGCCGTAGGACGCTCTCACTGGCCGGAGGCAATTGCCCGGGCGCCCGTCGCGCGGAGCCGCTGACCGCGCCGGAGGAAACCCCTGATCCGGCGGGCCGGCCCGCGTCTCACTGGCTGCTGGTGCCGAAGTCCTCGGGCGAGATCTGGTCGAGGAACTCGCGGAACTTCTCCACCTCGTCCTCCTGCTCGTCCGGAATGGCGATGCCCGCGTCGTCCAGCACCGTGTCACTGCCGTAGATCGGCGTACCGGTGCGCAGGGCGAGCGCTATGGCATCGGAGGGGCGGGCGCTGACCTCCACCCCACTGGCGAACACCAGCTCCGCGTAGAAGACGCCTTCCCGCAGATCGGTGATACGCACTTCGGTCAGCTCCTGGCCGACGGCCTCCAGCACGTCCTTGAACAGGTCGTGGGTCAGCGGTCGCGCGGGGGCCATGCCCTGCTGGGCGAAGGCGATCGCCGTCGCCTCCCCCGGCCCGATCCAGATGGGGAGGTAACGGTCGCCCCCCACTTCGCGCAGGAGCACGATCGGTTGGTTGGAGGGCATTTCGACCCGGACACCTACGACATCGAGCTCGTTCACACAGCAACCCTAGGCCGTGCCCGGGACGTTTGGGTAGTCGGGCCGGGAACAGCTGCCCGATCCGGCCTCCCGGGCACCCGCCGGATCAGGGGAACCGCACCCCGAGAGCCGACTTCACCAGGGCCGCGTGCAGCTTCATCGTGAGAGCCGCCAGTTCCCTCGTACGGGCCTCGGCATGCGCCCTGGTCTGGGGGTTGCGGTGGCGCTTGAGCGGGGCCACCACCTGGTCGACCAGGCCCGCCTCACGATCGGCGGCGGCCTTCATCACCCGGAGGTGACGCGGCTCGATCCCGAACCGGCCCAGTTCCGCGACGAGCGAGGCCACGGTGATGGCCTCGGCGTCGTACACCCCGTCCTCCAGCGGAGCGATGAGCCCATAGGACTCCCACTCCTTCAGCTCGGCCTCGTCCAGATCCGCCGCGGCCAGCAGCTCGGCCTTGCCGACCCTGGCCACCGTGGGCCCCTCCACGGGAGCCGGCGCGTCCTCCGCGGTGCGCTGGCGCCCCACCAGGGGAAGCGGGACGGCCTCGCCCCGCCCCATGGCGTCCAAATGCTCCCGGATCACCTTGAGCGGCAGATAGTGGTCCCGCTGCATCCGCAGGACGTGACCGAGGCGCTCGACGTCCTCGGCGCTGAACTTGCGGTACCCCGACGGGGTGCGCCGCGGCTCGACGAGCCCCTCCGACTCCAGGAAGCGGATCTTGGAGATGGTGACTTCGGGGAACTCGTCGCGCAGCACGTTCAGCACCGTGCCGATACTCATCAGCCCACTGTCCCTGGCGGCGGTACCGCTTCCGGCACCGCCGCTCGGTGATTGAACCATGGACCTTCCCTGGGGTCCCCCCGGGCGCCGGCCCGGGGGCGGCTCAGACAGCCTGCCGGCTCGCGTAGAACACCAGCCGGTACTTGCCGATCTGCACCTCGTCGCCGTTCGCCAGAGCGACCTGGTCGATGCGCTCGCGGTTGACGTACGTGCCGTTCAGGCTGCCCACGTCGGCCACCGTGAAGGAGCCGTCCGCGGAGCGCCGGAACTCCACATGCCGCCGGGAGACCGTCACGTCGTCCAGGAAGATGTCGCTCTGCGGGTGACGGCCGGCCGTCGTCAGGTCGCTGTCCAGCAGGAAGCGGCTGCCCGAGTTCGGGCCCCTGCGCACCACCAGCAGGGCCGAGCCCAGCGGCAGCGCGTCCACCGCGGCCTGCGCCTCCGGAGAGAGCATCGGCAGCGGCGTCTGACCGGTCATCTCGGAGTCGTAGGCCTCGAGGCCCGAGATCGAGATCGTGGAGGTCGTCTCGGAGGCCCGCTCGGGCGCCACCCCGGGACGCAGCGGCGCCCCACAGTTGGAACAGAATCGGGCGTTCTCCGCATTGCGGTTACCGCACCTCGTACACACCAGGACCGACATCGACGGATCCTCCTGCCGCGGCTGCCCCGCCGGGGCGTTGGACGCGTACGGGCCGGAAGAAAACTCTCCACCCGTACCTGAGGTTGACGGTTGCCCGAAACCTATGCCGCCGGACTGGGCAGGGTCAACAGACGCCGCGCCCTGACCTCCGGAAATGTCACCGCCCGGACCAGCGACCTGGTCCCGGAACAGCGGGCGCTGGCCCTCCGCGTCAGGCTGTGCGCGATGACGAGCGGTCGCGTTGCCGCTCCCCTCTCGCGCGCTCTTGCCGAACAACTTCGCAAACAACTTCACGGGCGATTCCCCTTGACCGAAACAGACCCGCCCGTGGGGCAGGACGAACCCTGATTGCCTACACCGGCCGAGCCGGACATTCTCACAACGTCCGTATCCACCAAACAGTTTCCACCACGCACCACCCCTTCGGTGCGCCGACCCCCCGCAACCTCATGCCCCTGCCGGACGGCCCCCATGCACCACCGGTTCACTGGGAGGACGACCGAGAGTAGTCAGGCCGCTTCGCCGGCCGCAAGGCGTCCACGACGATCTTGTCCGATCGCTCGACCGTCACCGTGGCCTGCTCCTTCTCCAGGGTCTGCACCACTCCTCCAGGAATGTTCAGCGCCGGCTCGAGGTCCTGCGGCTTGCCGATGACCTGGAAACGATACGGTGCGCTGATCTTGTTCCCGTCGACGCTCACGCTGTCGCCGGAGCCGGTGAAGTAACTGCCCGCGACCACCCGGATCCCGTTGACCTGGATCGCCTCGGCGCCGGCCGCGCGCAACTCCTGGATCGCGTCGAGCAGCATGTCCGCCTGGACCGTCCCCTTCGTGTCCTCGATCGTCATGGTGATGCCGGGACCCTGCGCCGCCACGGTGCCCGCCAGAATGCCGAGTTGCCTCTCCTTCTCGGCGGTCTGTTTACGCGCCTCCGCGGCCTGGTCGGAGCTGCTCTGCAGTTCCTGGCGCTGCTTTTCGAGTCCCTGCTTCTCGTCCTCAAGACGCTGAGTACGCGAATCCAGTTCATCGAGGATGCGCACAAGATCTTCCTGGCGTGCGCCGCGCAGCGCGCTGTCGGTGTCACTGTTGGACGCCACCTGCACGGCCAGGCCGAAACCGAGGCCGAACAGCAGCACCGCCACGATGAGTTGGGCCCGGGTGAAACGCGGCGGCCACAGGCCCTTGACGAGCCGCTGTCGGCCCGTGACCGGCTGCTGCGGCCGGTCCTGGACGGTCCCCGCTGCCTCCGGCGGGGGCACGGGCACCTCGGCCGGCAGTTCCCTGCGCAGCCGGTTGTCGGGCTGGTCGTTCCGGTCGTCCCGGTCGTTGTGTTCGCTCATGGGTGTCACGCCCGGAAGACGTGCCGCCGGATCGCCGCGGCGTTGGAGAAGATACGGATACCCAGGACCACGACGACACCCGTGGACAGCTGCGCGCCCACCCCCAACTTGTCCCCGAGGAACACGATGAGGGCGGCGACGACCACGTTCGACAGGAACGACACCACGAAGACCTTGTCGTCGAAGATGCCGTCCAGCATGGCCCGCAGACCGCCGAAGACGGCGTCCAGCGCCGCGACGACGGCGATCGGGAGATAAGGCTCGACGACCGCCGGAACCTCGGGCCGGACCAACAGGCCGGCCACGACTCCCACGACGAGGCCCAGTACGGCGATCACGATGTGCCCTTCTCGGTTTTCTCGGACTTCGGCTGTGCTGTACGTACGATCACACTGGGGGCGGCGGGCAACCGGAGCTCGCCCTGCGTGGAGATGGTGGCGCGGATGCCGTACTGCTCCTCCAGGGCATGCAGGTACAGGCCGTCGGCACTGTTCTGGAACCTCGTGCTCAACCTGTCCCCGTCCCCCACCGCCAGCACCGTGTACGGCGGCACCAGTGGCCTGTTGTCGACCAGTATCGCGTCTCCCGCGGCCCTGATCGCGGACAGGGCGGTGAGCCGCTGCCCGTTGACGGAGATCGCCTCGGCTCCGGAGGCCCACAGTCCGTTGACCACGCGCTGCATGTCGCGGTCGCGTACCCGGCCGGTGTCGGAGAAGTCCGACGTCTCCCGGGGGTTGGCGCCGCCACCGCCGGTGCCGGCCTCCTTGGCGTCGTTCACGACGAGTTCGACACCGGGACCGTGCACCACGGTGGCACCCGACAGCAGGCCCGCCAGGTCCGCGTCGGCGCTTCCGCCGCTCGACCTCAGGGCCGCCCGCTGGCGCGCGCTGACGTCGTCGCGCAGCTCGTCCACGGTGCTCTCGAGCTTGTCGGCGGCCGCGGTCTCACTGTCGATGCGGTCGATCAGCTCCTGGTGCTCCTTGGCCACCACGGGCGCCGTCACCCGGGCCTGTGCCGCCCCCACGGTCACGACGAGCGCCGCGAGGACGAGGCCGGCGGCCAGGCCCAGCTTGGCCCGGAGCGTCTTGGGCAGACCGCCCTCGCCCCGGGACTCCTTCCGGGCGGCGGCCTCGGCGTACCCGTCGTCGAGGCTGTGGTCCATGACGTTGGTGATCAACGACATGGAGGCGTCCGGGCGCTGCGGCCGCGTGGGGCTGCTCCGAACGGGGGGTTGCTGCGGCATGCCGCACATCGTCGCATGTCGCGAGCAGTACCTCCGAACGGCCCCACCGGCGTGCCCGGACGGGCCCCCTGGAGACACTTGTCCGGCACGCACGCGTGCAGCCGTTCCCGCCGCCCCGAGGCAGCGGTTTCCGCCCGGGGGCGCCGGTCGGCGCCCCCGGGCGGGTCTTGCGGCGACTACCGGCCGGCGCTGTCCACGACGGCCGCCCACTCGTCCAGCAGAGCCTGCGCGGAGGCGTCGTCGGGGCCCTCCGCCCACAGATGGGTGACGGCCTCGGCCGGGTCGGGCAGCACCATCACCCAGCGCCCGTCGGTCTCCACGACCCGCACACCGTCGGTCGTGTCGACGAAGCGGTCTCCCGCGGCCTCGACCACCCGCCGCATCACGAGACCCTTGACGGCCCACGGAGTGGCCAGGTCCCGCTTGAGGACGTGCGCCCGCGGAATCCGGGCGTCGATCTGGCTCAGCGTCAGCTGCGTACGTGCCACCAGCCCGATCAGCCGGACGAACGCCGCGGTGCCGTCGTAGACGCTGCTGAACTCGGGGACGATGAATCCGCCCTTGCCGTCGCCGCCGAAGATGGTGCCTTCCTCACCGCCCACGCGCGTGAGGTCGTCGGGCGAGGTGGTGGTCCACTCCACCTGCGTGCCGTGATAGGCGGCCACCTGCTCGGCGATCCGCGTGGTGGTGACGGGCAGCGCCACCCGCCCGCTGCGTCGCTCGGCGGCCACCAGGTCCAGCATCACCAGCAGCGCCCGGTCGTCCTCGATGATCCGGCCCTTCTCGTCCACGAGCGACAGCCGCTCGCCGACGGGGTCGAAACGGACACCGAAGGCCGCACCGGAGGACGCCACGATCTCCCCGAGCCGCACCAGCCCGTTGCGGCGCACCTCGGCCGTCTCCGTGGGCCGGGACTCGTCCAGACCGGGATTGATGGTCAGCGAGTCCACACCGAGCTTGCCGAGCAGGCTGGGCAGCACGAGCCCGGCACTGCCGTTCGAAGCGTCCACCACGACCTTGAGGCCGGACTCCGCTATGCCGGTGGTGTCGACGTTCCGCAGCAGCGACCCGGTGTACGAGTCGAAGACACTCGCGGGGAAGTACAGGTCACCGATCTCACCGGGGAACGCCCGCCGGTACTCCTGCCGGGCGAAGACCCGGTCCAGTTTTCGCTGGCTGCCCTGCGAGAGGTCCGCGCCGTTGCCGTCGAAGAACATGATGTCGACCGAGTCCGGCACGCCGGGCGAGGTGCGGATCATGATGCCGCCGGCACTCCCTCGCGCGGTCTGCTGCCGGGCCACGGGCAGCGGCACGTTCTCCAGGTCGCGTACGTCGATGGCGCTGGCCTGGAGCGCGGAGATCACCGCACGCTTGAGCGCCCGCGCGCCTCGGGAGTGGTCACGGGCGGTGGTGACGGTCGAGCCCTTCTTCAGGGTCGTCGCGTACGCGCCGGCGAGGCGCACCGCCAGCTCGGGCGTGATCTCCACGTTCAGGATGCCGGTCACACCGCGGGCGCCGAACAGATGGGCCTGCCCCCGGGACTCCCAGATGACCGAGGTGTTGACGAAGGCGCCGGCCTCGATCGTCTTGAACGGGTAGACCCGGACATTGCCCTGGACGATCGATTCCTCACCGATCAGGCACTCGTCGCCGATGACCGCGCCGTCCTCGATCCGGGCGGCACGCATGATGTCGGTGTTCTTGCCGACGACGCAGCCGCGCAGATTGCTGTGCTGTCCGACGTACACGTTGTCGTGCACGACGGCCCTGTGCAGGAAGGCACCGCTCTTGACGACGACGTTCGAGCCCACCACGGTGTGCTCGCGGATCTCCGCGCCGGCCTCGACCTTCGCGTAGTCGCCGATGTACAGCGGCCCGCGCAGTTCGGCGTCGGGGTGCACCTCGGCCCCTTCGGCGACCCACACTCCGGGGGAGATCTCGAAGCCGTCGATGTCGACGTCGACCTTGCCTTCGAGGACGTCCGCCTGGGCCTTCACATAGCTCTCGTGCGTGCCGACGTCCTCCCAGTAGCCCTCGGCGACATAGCCGTAGATCGGCTTGCCCTCCTTCATCAGCTGCGGGAAGACATCGCCGGACCAGTCGACGGGCACATCGGCTTCGACGTAGTCGAAGACCTCGGGCTCCATGACGTAGATGCCCGTGTTGACCGTGTCGGAGAAGACCTGCCCCCAGGTCGGCTTCTCCAGGAAGCGTTCGACCTTGCCTTCCTCGTCGACGATGGTGATGCCGAACTCCAGCGGATTGGGCACGCGCGTCAGGCAGACCGTGACCAGCGCGCCCTTCTCCTTGTGGAAATTGATCAGCTCGGTGAGGTCGAAGTCGGTCAGGGCATCGCCGGAGATGACGAGGAAGGCATCGTCCTTCAACGCCTCTTCGGCGTTCTTGACGCTTCCGGCGGTACCGAGTGGCTTCTCCTCATTGGCATAGGTGAGCTCCATGCCGAGCTCTTCGCCGTCACCGAAGTAGTTCTTGACGAGCGATGCCAGGAACTGCACGGTGACGACGGTCTCTGTGAGCCCGTGCCTTTTGAGCAGCCTCAGCACATGCTCCATGATCGGGCGGTTGACCACGGGCAGGAGCGGCTTGGGCATGCTAGAGGTCATGGGGCGCAGGCGCGTGCCTTCGCCTCCGGCCATCACGACGGCCTTCATGTCGGAAGCGTCCTCCTCCAAGAGACGACGGTCTAGCCGACTTCACCCGTTCAGATTGTCCCGCACTTTTCGACCGCGGGCCATCGAGGCGTCATGTCCGGACAATCACCGAGCTCAATCGACCGTGGCATCCGCTCGAACCAATCGGCGGACTTGTACCACGTAAAGCACTCCTGCCCACCAATAGAGGGTTGTACCCCACCCGGCGAACGCCCATCCGAAAATGGCAGCGAGTGACGCGATCCAGCTACTTCCGTCACTGAGGAGCAGCAGCGGGAAGGCGTACATCAAGTTGAACGTCGCCGCCTTCCCGAGGAAGTTCACCTGCGGCGGCGGATACCCGTGGCGGCGGAGGATGCCCACCATCACCAGCAGAACCAGTTCTCGGACGAGCAGGAGCCCGGTCAGCCAGAGCGGCAGGATCTCCCGCCAGGTGAGCCCGAGCAGTGTGGAAAGCACGTAGAGGCGGTCGGCGGCGGGGTCGAGAAGCCGGCCGAGGCTGCTGATCTGATTCCAGCGCCGGGCGAGCTTGCCGTCGAGATAGTCACTGACCCCGCTGAACGCCAGCACCAGGAGGGCCCATCCGTCGCTGTTGGGGCCTCCGAACTCAGGCCTGAGGATCAGCCAGAGGAAGACGGGTACGCCAACGAGCCGCGCCATGCTGAGGATGTTGGGGATGGTGAGGACCCGGTCTGTCTGGACGCGGGTCTCCTGGACCTCCACCCGGGGGCCTCCTGTGCGAAACGAAACAACGATGCCCCCTGACCCTACCTCAACGCTCCTTGACCATGTTGTCGAGGACGTAGTTCCAGCGCGCCGTGACCAGCTTCTTG
>NZ_JBEZBT010000073.1:0-31439 GCF_040647235.1 Streptomyces sp. NPDC042638 | reverse complement strand
CGGCGCCGGAGGCCAGCAAGGCCACCCCGCTCCACCGGGTCGCGATCACGTCCTCGTCAGGAAACGCCGATCGGACCGCTGCGTCGAGCAGCGCCGGATGCAGGCCGTAGCGGTCGGCATCCCCGACCGCCTTGTCGAGGGCCACATCGGCTGCCGGGCTGCCGCTAGGCCACAGGGCACCGGAAGTAGGCAGGGTCACCGGGCCGGGCACCAACGTGCCGTGCGCGTGGCGTGTCCACACCGCCTCCAGACCGGCGCTGTCCGGGCGGGAGTACACCTCGACCGGCCGCCGCCCCTGCTCATCAGCCTCCCCGACGGTCATCTGCACGGCTCTGCCACCGCGCAGCGGCAACAGCACCGGCCGGTCCACGGTCAACTCCTCGACCACCGGACTGCCCACCTCGTCACCGAACCGGATGGCCAGCTCGACCAACGCCGCGCTCGGCACGACGACGACGTCACCGACGGCGTGATCACCCAGCCAGGGGTGCGCGTCCACCGACCACCGCGAGGTCGTCATGAAACCACCGGAGTCCGGCCGGCCGACGATCGCCCCGATCAGCGGATGATCAGCACCCGCCTGACCAAGCGCGACAGCATCCACGGCAGGAGTGGAACGCAGCCAGTAATGCTCGTGATCGAAGGCGTAAGTGGGGAGATCGACCTGGGTGGCGGCGGCACTGGCCGGGAGGACACCCGCCCAGGCGACGGGGACGCCTCGGACGAACAGTTCGGCCATCGAGACCAGCAACCGGCCCAGGCCGCCATCGTCACGGCGCAGCGAACCACCGACCACAGCCTCAGTGTCGGTCTGGTCGACGATCTCGCTGACCGGCTGGACCAGGACGGGGTGAGCGCTGGACTCCACGAAGACGGTGTGGCCACCGGCCAGGAGATCGGCGATGGCGGGACCGAAACGGACCTGGCCACGCAGGTTCCGATACCAGTACCCGCCGCCCAGAACACCCGCCTCCCGCACCCACTCACCCGTCACCGTCGAGCGGAAAGGAATCAGCGGGGCTTGGGCACGGATGTCGGAGAACGCCTCGCCCAGGATCTCCTCGATCGCCTCGACATGCCGGGTGTGGGAGGCGTAGTCCACCGCGACCCGGCGCACGCGGACGCCCTCGGCGGCAAGAACCTCCAGCGCCTCGTCGAGAGCCTCGGCATCACCGGCGATCACCACCGAGGACGGACCGTTGACCGCCGCCACCTCGACTCGATCGGCCCACCGCTCGATACGCTCCGCCACTTCAGTCTCGGACAGCGCCACCGACGCCATACCACCCCGGCCCGCCAGACTGCCCGCGATGACCTGGCTGCGTACCGCCACCACCCGGGCGGCATCCTCCAGCGACAACACACCCGCCACACACGCGGCCGCGATCTCACCCTGCGAATGACCCACCACCGCATCCGGCACCACACCGACCGACGCCCACACCGCAGCCAGACCCACCATCACTGCGAAACTCGCAGGCTGCACCACATCCACGCGCTCCAGGAGATCGGCCGGAGCATCCCCTCGCAGCACATCCACCAGCGACCAGTCCACCCACCGCTCCAACGCCGCCGCGCACTCAGCGATCCGCTCCGCGAACACCGGTGAGGAGTCGAGGAGTTCGCGACCCATGCCGGCCCACTGCGAACCCTGACCGGGGAACACCAGAACCGTCCGCCCCGCGACCGCGGCCGACGCCAATCCGCCGGTGACCACACCACGATGAGACTCACCCCGCGCCAGCGCCCCCAGACCCGCCAACGCCTCCTCCCCGGAGTCGGCCACGATCACCGCACGCTCGGACAACACCGCACGCTGACCAACCAACGCCGCGGCCACGTCCGTCAGAGGCACCCGCTCGCCGGACTCCACAAAGGACGCCAACCGCTCCGCCTGCCCCACCAGGGACGCCGCCGAGGCGGCGGACACGACCAACGGCACCACACCATCGACGACGTCCACCGTCAGCTCAGGCTCGACGGGCTCCGCATCGACGGGCTCCGTCTCCGGTGCCTGCTCCAGGATCAGGTGCGCATTCGTCCCACTGAGACCGAAGGACGACACACCAGCGCGGCGTGGCCGGCCGGTGTCGGGCCACTCCCGGGACTCGGTCAGCACCTGGACGGCACCCGCCGACCAGTCCACCTGCGACGATGGAGCATTGAAATGCAGCGTCGCCGGCATCACGCCGTGCTGCAGCGCCTCCACCATCTTGATCACACCAGCCACCCCCGCCGCCGCCTGCGTGTGACCGATGTTCGACTTCAGGGAACCCAGCCACAACGGGCGCCCGGGTTGCCGGTCACGGCCGTACGTCGCCAGCAGGGCCTGCGCCTCGATGGGGTCGCCGAGTACCGTGCCCGTGCCGTGCCCTTCCACTACGTCAACCTCAGCCGCCGAGAGACCAGCCGACGCCAACGCCTTACGGATCACCCGCTGCTGCGAAAGACCATTCGGCGCCGTCAGACCATTCGACGCGCCGTCCTGATTGATCGCGCTGCCGCGGATCACCGCAAGGATCCGGTGCCCGTTGCGCCGCGCCTCCGACAGCCGCTCCAGGACCACGACACCGGCGCCCTCGGCCCAGCCAGTACCGTCCGCGGCATCCGCGTACGACTTGCACCGGCCGTCCGAGGACAGTGCACGTTGCCGCGAGAACTCCACGAACGTGGAGGGGTCCGCCATCACCGTCGCGCCGCCTGCCAGCGCCATGGAGCACTCGCCCTGGCGCAGCGACTGGACCGCCAGATGCATGGCCACGAGGGAGGACGAGCAGGCCGTGTCCACGGTGATCGCAGGGCCCTCGAAACCGAACACGTACGACACGCGCCCGGATGCCACGCTCGACGCCGTGCCCGTCTCGCCGAAGCCCTCGAGTTCCGCCGGAGCCGCACCCGACAGCCCGTACCCTTGTCCCATCAGGCCGGAGAAGATCCCGACGTCACGACCTTTCAGGGTCCCCGGGTCGATCCCGGCCCGTTCCAGCGCCTCCCACGAGGTCTCCAGCAGCAGCCGTTGCTGCGGATCCATGGCAAGTGCCTCACGCGGTGAGATCCCGAAGAACCCGGCGTCGAACAGGCCCGCCTCGTGCAGGAAGCCGCCCTGATCGACGTACGACGTGCCGGTCTTCTCCGGGTCAGCGTCGAACAGGCCGTCCAGATCCCAGCCTCGGTCCTCCGGGAAACCGGACACACCGTCCCGGCCGTCTCTGACCAGCCGCCACAGGTCCTGGGGGCTCGCCACACCGCCTGGAAGGCGGCACGCCATACCCACGATCGCAATCGGCTCCGCGGGGTTGGCGGCCCCGGTCCGATCGGTGTCAGCCGTCGCCTCCCCGGCCGTGTCGTGCAGACCCAGGATCCTGGCCCGAAGGTGTGCGGCAAGGGCCTCGGGAGTCGGGTGGTCGAAGGTCACGGTTGTGGGCAGACGCAGCCCGGTCCGTTCGGTCAGCCGGTTGCGCAGCTCGACGACGGCGAGGGAGCCGAGGCCGAGGTCGCGGAAGGACCGGCCCACCGGGGCTGGTCCGGTGCTCGTGTGGGTGTGGACGGCGGCAGTCTCCTCGCGGATCATCTCGCCGAGCAGGGCGAGCTGGGCCCGCTCGTCCAGATCGGCCAGGCGTGCGCGAAGGGCGGCGGTGATCGTCTCGTCGGCCTGGGCGGTGGCGCGGGGTTCCTGTTCCGTCAGAGTGTCGAGTAGCGTCTGCACTCGGTCGCCGGGGTTGATGGTGCTCGGCCACAGCGCCAGCAGGGCCGGGGATCCGGTCTCGAGCAGGGCGTCGAAGGCGGCGGGGCCCTCGTCCGGCCGGCCGAGGGCCAGCAGCGAGCCGGGCAATCCGTGCAGTCGGCGGTTGCGGACCACGGCCTCGGTGAGGGCGGCGGTGACCACCGTCGAGGCGAGCCCGTCGGACTGCGCGCCCACCAGTGCGGCGGCGTCGGTCACCACGACGAACGCGGTGAGATCGTCGTCGGCGGTGAAGTCATGCAGCGTTCGGGCGAGTTCGGGATCATCAGCGGTGTGGACGACCGCGGTCACTGGACCGGTCCTGGTCAGCGCCTCGTACAACTCCGGCGAATTCGAGCCGTCGGCGACGACGCGGACGATGTCCACCCCCTCCGGCAGTGGCTCGTCCTGGCTCCACTCGTCGTAGGTGTTCGTTGCCTGGACGAGCACGAGGTGTCGTGTTCCGTGCTCGGTGACCAGGTGGCGGGCGAGGACCGAGCCTGTCTTCGTGTCGGCACCTGTAACGACCACGACGCCGTCAATCCCCGGCGTGGCAGGATCCGGCCGGTCGGCGACGGGGAGGCGCACGAGCCTGGGCCGCATCAGTTCCCCGTCCCGTACGGCGAGCTGGGGCAGGCCCGAGGAGACGGCGGCGATCAGCGCCGCGGCGTACTCGGACTCCGGGGTGCGGGCTTCGACGTCGACGATTGTCAGCGGCGCGGCGTCACCCCCATCGGCCTGTGCGGCCAGTGCGGCTGCCCACAGGGCGACTTCGGCGCCATCTGGCGTCTCGTCCCGGTCGGTGACGGCCATCGCGCCCCGGGTGAGGACGACGAGCCGGGACCCGGTCTCTCTGCTCCCTCCAGCACAGGTCGGCGTCAATGTGTCCGCGTCCGCCTCTGCGAGGACCGTCACGTCGGTGGCCGTGTCAGGGGTGGTGCGTGACGTCGAAAGGTCAGCGTATTGCCGTACGTCGGCGACGCCGGCCTTCCGAAGAGCGGCGACCAGGCCGTCGGTGACGGCGGTCCGACCAACTACTGCCCAGCGCAGCTCTTCCGGCGCGTCAGGGGAGACCGCCACCCTGCTCCAGTCCCTCAGCATCAGTCTCTCGTGGTGACCGTCGGCGGCGTAGCGCAGCCGGGCCGGCAAGTCAGCGAGAAGGCGCCGGACGACCTTCCCCGAGGCGGTCCTGGGGATGGTCCGGGCCTCGTATATGCGCTCGGGGAGCTTGTACCGGGAGAGTTGGGTGCGGCAGTGGTCGAGCAGCCGGGCGAGGTCGACGCCGGCCGGACCAGGGACCACCCAGGCGACGGGGACCTCGCCGAGGGTGTCGTGAGGCATGCCGGCGACTGCGACGTCGGCCACGCCCTCGGCCACGCGCAAGGTGGCCTCGATCTCGTCGGGGTGGATGTTCTCACCGCCGCGGATGATGAGATCCCTGAGACGGCCGCAGATGGTCAAGTAGCCGGCTTCGTCGCGCCGGGCCAGGTCGCCGGTGTGGAACCAGCCGTTCTGTAGGGCCTCGGCGGTGGCCTGTGGGTTGTTGTGGTAGCCCACCATGACGTTCGGTCCGCTGACCCAGACCTCCCCCTCGTGCCCGGCGGGCACGTCCTGCCCGGTGCGGGGGTCGACGATCCGGACTCCGACACCGGGCACGGGAAGGCCACAGGAGCCCTCGACCAGGTGGCCGTCGGGCGGGTTGATGGTGATGGCTCCGCAGGTTTCGGTGCTGCCGTAGGCGTCGACGAGGGGGATGCCGAAGATCTCCTCGAAGGAGCGGCGCAGTCCAGGGCCGGTGACGGCACCGCCGACGAGGCCGATCCTGAGATCGGGCAGCGAGAGGCCGGTGCGGCGGGCGCTGCCGACCAGGTGGTGGTAGGTGGTGGGAACGCCGGCCAGGAAGGTGGACCGGTCCTCGCGTAGGGCCGTCAGAATGTCGTCGGCCGAACTGCCGTCCATGATCCGGGCGGTGGCGCCGGAGACGGTGACGGACAGGACGCAGGCAATGTGAGACAGGCTGTGGAAGAGCGGCAGTGGCCACAGCACGCGGTCACGCTCGGAGAGTCCGGGCACGGGAATGTAGCAGGACGCAACGGAGTAGAGGCAGTTGCGCTGCGTGGAAAGGACGCCCTTGGGGCGGCCGGTGGTACCCGAGGTGTAGAACATCCAGGCCACCTCGTCAAGGCCGAGGTTGTCCGGGGCATCGTTGACGGGCTCGGTGGCGGCGAGTTCCTCGAACGGTACGGTGCCCGGGGGCAGCATGTGCCCGGCACGGGCGCCGGGGGCGCCGGCCACGACGACGGACACCCCGCGGGCCGCACGGGGAATTGACTGAAGGAAAGTCTCCGCGTGTGCAGTGCCGGTGAGGGCGAACGACGCTGCGCTGTCGGCCAGCAGGTATTTGATTTCCGCCGGGGCGGCCTGTGGGTTGATCGGTACGCCGATGCCGCCAGCCCGTACCACCGCGAGGTAGCTCTCCACCATCGCCACCGAGTTGCCGAGACACAGAGCCACCCGGTCGCCGCGCCGGACCCCGAGGCCGACCAGGTGACCGGCCAGTCTCCTCGTCCGTGCGTCGAGTTCCCTGTAGGTGACCGCGTACCGGTCGTCCTCGAAAGCGATCTTGTCCGGGAACCGGCCCGCGTTCTCACTCAGGATGACCGGGAGCGGGGTGATCAGGTCGGGAAGCACCTTGACTCGAACTCCTAACCGGCTATCGGGGATGGCCAACTGCTGTTCGGCAAGCGTGTATGTCTGTAGGGGTGAGCCAGCTCGACCGCGTGATGGTCGGCCTCCGAGCTTGCGATGTCTTGGACCGGCTGGGGCAGCCTGAGCAGGGCCGAAGGACTCCGGATGGTCCGCGAAGGTCGAGGACTGACCTGCATGACACTAGACAGGACGGCCTTCGCGGGGCATCCCCTGCTCTGGTAGGTCCCGGTCGAAGGTAGGAGAGCGTGGTGGTGACCCGTGCTGCAGCTCACCTGTGTGGTCTTGTCCTTCCAGAACCGGTGGTCCTCGGCGCAGCGGTCGATGACCGCTTCGGCTCCCACGGAGCGGCGGACGGCCGCCTTCTGCGGCGAGCAGACCACACAGATCGGGTTCGCTCCCCCGGCGAGCGCCAACTGGGGCCGCACCTCAACTGGTTGGACTTCACCAGCGCCAGCTCAGCGAGGCCGCCGAAGTTGGTCTCGAAGACCCGGATGCGCTGCTCTGGATCGAGCATTGTGTCGTCGTGGCCGTCGGAGCTCTCCAGCTCGACGGAGAGGCAGTGCGCCACGACCCGGTCCCCGGGGCGCCACCGGTTCACGCCGGGGCCGGTGCGCAGCACCACCCCCGCCAGGTCCGAGCCCAGTACGTGGTACGGCAGGTCGTGGCGCCCGGCCTGCTCACCGAGGCATCCGTAGCGCTCGAGGAAGCCGTAGGTCGGCGCGGGCTCGAAGATCGAGGACCACACGGTGTCGTAGTTGATCGCGCTCGCCATTACGGCGATCAACCCGCCCGCGGCCTCCAGCGGGTTGCGGCAAGCTGGTGACGGACTCCTAAGAGATCTGCGGGCATGCAGGCATCAGGCGGCGAGCTTCTTGAGCGTCTCCTGGGCGGTTGCCAGGGACTTCTCCCCCAGCGGCTTGAGCTCCGCCATGGCCGGCACGATCGCGGCCAGGGTCAACTCGGCGTGCACAAAAGTGAGGTTGTCCGCGAGACCGATCGCCTTCAGGATGTGCCGCAGGTACGGCTCCTGGTAGTCCTGGCCCTCGCGCGGGGTCCCCGGAGCGTAGGAGCCGCCGCGCGCGGTCACCACGATGACCGTCTTGCCGCTGAGCGGACCGGAATCGGCCCCCGGGAGGATCGCGTGGGCCGGGCTGACCAGCAGGTCGATCCAGGATTTGACGTTTGACGGGATCGTGTAGTTGTACATCGGCACGCCGAGCACGATCGTGTCGGCGTCATGCACTTCAGACACCACCGTGTCGACGAGCGCCTTCTCCTCGTCCGTCTGACCGTGATCGCGGCTGGGGTCCAGAACGTACTCGCGCACGGGATGGGTGAGATGCGGGATGGGCTGGGCGGCCAGGTCGCGGTAGACATAGCCGGCGTCAGGGTGGTTCTGCCGCCACTGGGTCGCGAAATACGAGGTCAGCTGACGCGACGTGGAACCCTCATGACGGATGCTCGCATCGATGTGAAGAAGAGAAGACACAAAGACCCCTGAAATTCGCTGGGCAGTTCGTCAAGACCGCAGTTGGTCCACGAAACCGAGAGCTGACCCACACCACACTAGACAGTGCGGTCTTCGCGAGGCATCCCCTGGTCTGGTAGCTCCTGACCGAAGGCATGAGACCCATGAAGTGTGGTCGGAGCGCTCGGCCAGGTGAGCGGGCTGATCGTCGGGGCGAGATCATCGGGTCAGCGTTGGACTTCGGTCACCCAGCGGCGGACGGTGGAGGCCGAGACAGCGTTGCCGCCGGCCATGTCGGCCAGGCGCTGGTCGTGCCGCAGGATCGACAGGACGACGATCGCCTGGCTGCCCGGATCGAGCTTGCGCCAGCGGGTGCCCAGCTCACGGCGCCAGCGGCGTATCAAAGTGGCGACGAGGTCGATGGTCCGCTTCGACAGTGGCAGACGGACCTGGTAGACAGCGTCCTGAGCGCCCTCGGCGGACGGGTTTGTGGTCACACGCGAACCAACTCCCGCTGGAGACCCTCGCGTTACGGGCAGAACCAGTCCGTCCGGATCGGCACCAAGCAGCAGCGTCGTGGCGCTCTACGACAACTTCAGGACCAAGGAAGAGATCACCGTCAGCCTCTTCGAGGAGGTGACGCAGCCGGTCCGGGACCTGATCGAGTGAGGCAGGGACCAGCCGCACAAGCTGGAGAGTTGAGAGCTGGACGCCTCTCTCGGCGGCACAGGAGTCCTGCCCGTTGCCTACGCGGTCCTGCCGTCACCCGTCCGGAGGCCACCCTGAAAACCCCCAATATTGGTCCAGTCCCTGGCCAGTTCCACACGTGAGGAGATCTGCAGCTTGCAGAATATTTTCTTTAGATGGTAGGCCACAGTATGAGGGGATATGAAAAGGTGTTTAGCCGTCTGCGTGTTGGTCATTCCTTGTGCTACCAGTTGAGCCACCTTAGCTTCTGTCTCGGTGAGATTCGCGATCACTGACGGTGGGGTTGCGTGCCAACGGGATTGGTGGTGCCTAACACCGAGACCCCACAGTCTCTTCTTGATTCGCAAGGCATCGAGCGGGGCTCCCGCCTTGATATAGGCGTCAGCGCTCTGCTCAAATATTCTTATGGCCTGGTCCTGTTGCGACCGCTCACGGGCCAAGAACTTTCCGATGTCTTCTATAGTCGAAGCTCGCGCCCAGGGGTGGACCTGCGTCTTCGCAGCGAGCCGGAGATCGACCAAATTTCGCTCGAATAGACTTTGCGCGTGGAGGGCTGAAGCGGCTAGCGCATGGTGCTGCGGGTTCATTTCAGCCAGTTTCTGAGCCAGCTTCACTGCTTTGTGCGCCGTCGGCTTCCGGTCGAATTTCAGCGCCAGCCGCACGATCCAGGGGGCGGCAGCCGACTGTGACAGGAGTACGCTCCTGCTGACCGGGCCGAAGTCGACGAGTTCCTCGATGACTGGTGCGACGCCCTCGGCTCCCCTTTGGGCTTCGCGTATCCGCACGTTTACCCATGCGCACTGTCCCGCCAGCAGGGTGAGACGCCCCATGAATGCGTCGTCGGTTATCATCTGCATGTGCGACGAAGCCGCATTCACTTCTGCACGCCGCAAAGCGATCAATGCCAGGATGAGGTGACTCGCGATACGGATTTCAGAGTCACCCTCGGCTTGCGCAAGCACCTGGTCACTCAGGGCCGCTGCCGCGTCCAGGTCTCCGGCCATGAAAGCCAGGTGTGACCGGGCCAGCGAGAGTCCGGCCGGGGAGATCGCCGGGCCGAAGAGACTGCTATTCGGATTCTCTGGATGGTAGAGGAGTTTCGTTACGCGTTTGAATTCTCCTCTCCTTGTCAGCACGAAAGCCAACCACATTCTAGTACGCAGGTCACAGTCGCATGAAGAGTCAGGGGCTGTCTTGGCAGCAGATTCTTCAGCAAGATACAGACTGCGGTCGGACCAGCCATTCAGCCAGAGAGCTATCGACTGTCGGATGAGTTGACATTTTGCGCATGTTTCAGCATTGGGAAATATGCGCGCAGAATCCGCCAGAAATGACCTTGTCGGCATTTAAAATCCTTCCCCCGTCACCTCAGCGAGCAGGCTTTCAGGTTCGATTTAAACTTTCAAGCGCCCTTCCTGGCCATCATGGCTTGATGTGATCGCTCTCGACAACGACCGTAAATATTTGACCGAGCCGTTTCAAACCTGCCACTCCAGGGTAAGGAGGGGGCCGCGGCGATTGACGGCTAAGGCCCTCTTCGAAGGCCTAGAAGCGGAACGCGCCGTCGGCGGTCAACGACGGCTCACCAGCTCCACAAGCTCGCTCCACGAAGTCGATCACTCAAGTACCCACCGGTTCCGCCTGCGTCGACGCCTGCATCTTTACGCGACTCAACTCGGCTCAGCGTGCGACCAAGTGGGACCGCTCTTCATCGACATAGGGACAGCAGTCCAGCAAGAGACCGCACTGCCGTTCACAGACCAGCTGCACTGTTCCGGCGCGTGGTGCCACCAGCAGAGGTGAAGCGTCCGCAGGTTGGGGGCCGACGGCGAGCGGGTGACCGCGAAACGCTCGCTGCGGTGGCCACTGACCGGAACAAATCCGACCGACCGTGGCAAGTTGGGATCGAAGATCCACCTCGTCACACCTGAAGCCGCTTGTGCGCGGGATCCCGCCCATCCGCTCCCGCCGCGGCCCCCGCCCCAGACTCCCTGCCAAGCTCCACGCCGACAAGGGCTACGACTACGACCACCTGCGGAAATGGCTCCGTCACAGGGGCATCCGCCACCGCAACTGCGGCCCTCATCTGCCACCGCCGACTCACCAAATGAACCGGCATCTTGCTGCCGACCGAAATTCTTCGTCACACGCGGGTGTAGTACTCGGTGCCGATGACGCGCTCGCGGGTCTCCTCCGGGAGGCGGGCGAGGATGCCGGGCAGGGCCCGCTCCCGCTGGACCTCGCTGCGGTGGGCCAGGATCGCGGCCCACTTCCGGTCGATCCACGGCCGTACGTCCACGGTGGCGGTGACGTGGGCGTCCGGCACACTCAGCACGGACTTGCCGGCCTCGCCGAGGAGTTCGCGCAGCTCCGTCACGGCCGAGTGAGGGTGGGTCGCCAGATGGACGGCGTCGGGCTGCCATGGCTCACCCGCCTCCGGGTACAGCTGACCGAGCCCGGCGGCGGCCACCGCCAGGATGGTCATCCGATGGGTGTAACGGTGATCGGGATGCCCGGTCAGCTGCCCGTAGGCGTCATGGGTGACGACGATCCGGGGCCGGACCTCCCTGATGTGGGCGACGAGGCGACCGACGGCTTCCTCGACCGGCACATCGCACCACCGTGTCCGGCCGGGAGCGGAGGCGGGGACCCGGTGGTCCGCGTATCCGAGCAGGCGCGGTGGCTCGGAGACCCCGAGTGCCGTCAGGGAGTCGGCGAGTTCACGGGCGCGCGGACTGCCGGGCGCCCAGGTGGCCGTGACGACGGCCGTACGGGCGCCCGCCGCGGCGTGCTGGGCGAGGACACCGCCGGCGAGGAGCGCCTCGTCGTCGGGGTGCGCGAACACGGCGAGCAGGCTGGACGGCACGGCTTCCTCCCGGGGGATCCCGACGGATTCTCGGCGGACCGCGGCCCCCTGCGGTCCTGGACCGGCTCCACGCTCAGAGCTTCCCCCAGTCCCACGTGTCGAAGTACCCGGCCGTGCCCGTCCGGCGGGCCTCCGTCACGGCTGTCAGTCGCGCGAAGTCCTGGACCGGCATCAACGGCCGCCATTCCTCCAGGGACAGCACGCGGATCTCGTCGTGCTCCTCCGGGTCGAGGGTGATGCCCCGGATCCGCGCCTCGCTGAGGCGGCCCCCGTCGAAGATCATGCCCATGGTGCTGTACGGCCACTCGTCGCCGGGCAGGCCGTAGACCGCGGCCAGCAGCCTCGGCGGCCCGGTGACCGTGATGCCGGTCTCCTCATGGCACTCCCGCACAGCCGTCTGCCAGGGCCGCTCGCCGGGCTCCATCGTGCCGCCGGGCATCTGCCAGGGGTGCGAGGGGCTGTACGGGGCGTGCAGCTGGACGGGCCGGTCCTGTTCGTCGGTGAAATGGATGCAGGCGAAGCCGGTCGCCTTCATCAGTTGCTCGGCGTACTGCTCGGGCGGCAGCCAGGTGCGGCTCACTGCGTCTCCTCTCCCCGCCGGCTCCGGTCCGGGAGCCGGGTCGTGTGCGCCCGGCCCACGCGTCGCCGAGCCGGACCGGGTCCCGCACCGCGGGACCTGGTTCACTGCGCTCGAAGTCGATCACGGCCGCGGAACCGTCGTCGGTGCGCAGGAGGTTGCGGAGCTGGAAGTCGCCGTGGGTCTCCATCCACTCCGGCGGCGGGAGCGTCGCCGCCCGGTCCAGCAGTTCGCGGACGGACTCCTCGTCCCCCGCTGCGTGATGGGGCCGGGGCGCTGTCGTGGATCAGCCGGGCCAGCCCTCCCTCGAAATGGAACCAGCCGAGGCCGAACTCCAAAGCCGCTCCGGCGTCACTCGGCTGCCGGACTCACGCTGGTCCGAGATCACTCTCAGCCGAGCTTCAGGAGGACGAAGGAGATCAGTCATAGACAAGGCTGCCGTTGCCGAACGGATACCAGATAAATGTGCCTGTCCCAACGGCGGAGGGGGACCCCCAATCGAAACTGATCCGCGAACCTTTCTTGACGGGGATGGTGCAAAAAGCATCGCAACCGCCGAGCAGGAATCGATCGGCGCCAGGTTCCTTGAGCCAGATGTTCAGGTGTTTTTCCCACACGCTGACAAGCAGCATTCCGTCCGTCTCGGCCACTGCCCCCTCGCTCCACTTCGGAGGGCGCATTTTCTGCATCCCAAGAAGGTTGGCCTCTCCGTGAACTTTGAGGTTCCTGACTTCGAGGTCCGGGCGGTTGACAGTGACGTAGGTGTTGATGGTGCGTTCGGCGGTTCCAGTGCCTTGTTGGACACGGCCGCGGAGGTAGAACATGGTGTTGCGGCGGACGTTTTTTACGCAGTACCTGCTGTATTCGGTGACTTCGGGCTCAGCGTCTTCATACAGCAGATGGTAGGTGGCTCCTTCGGAGGCGTCCCATTCGAGGGTGACGTCGTCACCGTTTTCGATGTAAGCGGAGTCGGGTTTGAGGTTGCGCAGGTAGAACCCGGCGGGGAATTTCCCGATGGACAGTTCCTGCGTTTCGGTCTTCCAGGTTCCGGTGCCCGGCTCACGCCATTTGAGTTCGACGACGACGGGGGCGGTGCCGACCTGACGGTTGACGCGCAGTTTGTTGAGCTGGAGGGTGAGGCCCTTTTCGGGGGTGATGGTGGCGTGGCCGGTGCTGGGTTTGAACAGGATGCGTTCATTCGCGGCGTCAGCGGTGGCGGTCCAGCCGGTGAGGTTGACCGACGTCTGCATGCCGGTGTAGTCGAGGACGAGTTGCCAGGCTTCGGTGCCGATGGGCACGCGGACGGAGATCTCGTTGGTCTCGATGGGGTCCGGTGAGATCCGGCTGCCGATGATGATCAGGTCACCGGTTTCGACGGAACCGGCCGGGCTGACGGTCAGGGGGTCGGGCACGGTGGTGAGGGAGTACTGGAGCTGGCTGCCGAAGTCGGCGTCCGTCCCCGGAGTTGCGGCGGTGGTCTGCGTGACGATGCCCATGGTGCGGTGGCCCTTTCTGTTGGGTCAGCTTCTGTCGGGTCAGCGGGTGTTGTCGGCGGCGTCGTTCAGGACGAGGTAGCCGGAGCGGATTTCCGGGCTGCCCAGGGGCAGGTCGGCGGGGTCGGGGACGGTGACGGGCAGGGTGCGCCAGTTGCCGGTGGCGTCGGTGGGTTCGGTCCAAGTCCAGATGCCGGTGGCGGTAGCGGGCCGGGGCATGACGGCGGCTGCCGGGTCGGCGGTGACGGGGGCGAGGAGGGGGCCGGTGCGGAAGCAGACGGCCATGCGGGCCAGGGCGTCGGCGGTGTAGCGGGCGGGGACGTGGACGGAGGAGACGGGGAGGATGTCGGTGGTGGCGTGCACCGGGGCCCGGGGGTCGAGCAGGAGGGTGACGGTGGCGGTGCTGGTGCCCTCGAAGGCCAGTTTGAGGCGTTCGCCGTTGCCGATGGGCCGCAGGTAGCCGCCGTGATTGCCGGCCGGGTCGGTGATGGTCTCCAGGTGGGTGTAGTCCTCGTTCTGGACGTAGGCGACGAGGCCGTCCTGGGTGTTGGCCGGTTGACCGAGTTTGGTGATCCATTCCCATGGCGGGAGCTGTGCCGGGTGCTCGTGGGGGTCGAGGACTTCGTTCCAGCCGAGGGAGGTGCGGGCCGGGCCGCACAGTTGCAGGTCGAGGCGGGCGCGGACGAGGGCCAGGGGGCGGCCGAGGAGGAAGCCGAGGCTTTCGTCGTCGGGGCCGTCGGGGTCGATCGTGACCAGGGCGTCGTCGATGGTGGCACGCACCGCGTCGAAGACCGCGGGGTCCTGGCCGGCGATGGCGGCCATCAGGTGGTGGGTGTGCGGGGAGACTTGGGCGAGCTGGTCCAGAGCGGCGATGGGGGATCCGGGCAGGGGCTCCCAGTGGACGGCCTTCGTTTCGTCGGGGCGCATGATGGTGCGCAGTTCGCCCCATGGGCGGCCGGCCGGGTCGTAGACGGCGAGGGTTCTGTCGAGGCGGTTGGGCAGGATCCACGCGCATACCGGGTTGGTGCCGGAGGTCAGCTCGGTCTCCTCGTCCGCGGTGGCGCCGAGGAAGTCGAAGCCGAGGCGTGCGGGCTGCAGCAGGCGGGGGGAGAGCTCGACGAACCGGTGGGTGTCGGAGGATTCGACCGGATGCTCGGGCACCATCGTCCGCGGGCGCTGGTACTCGAAGTGGCGGGGGTTGTCGAGCAGGTTGACGGCGCGGCCGAACCGGTCGACGAGCATGAGCTGGGTGAAGGCGAGCTGGCCGGTGCGCAGTTCGAAGAAGGGCGAGGAGGTGACCTCCGGGGGGCGGCCGGGCCAGCCGGTCGTGACGGTGCCGGGCCGGGGCGCGTACTGGTCGTGGTTGCCGATGAGGCCGGCGATGGCCCCGGTGGGGGTGAAGGTGGCACGGGGGTCGCGCTGGTCGAGGTAGGCGGAGAAGCCGTCGAGGCGCTGGGAGAGCATGTCGAGGGTGCGGACGTCTTCGCGCAGGCCGGCCAGGTCGGGCAGGTCGGTGCGGCCGGCGGCGTGGGCGGCGAGTTTGCCGTCCAGGTCGTGTCCGGCGGTGGGGGCAAGGATCTGGCGTCCGGTGATGACGAAGGCGTCCGAGGTCTGTCCGGTGCCGTTCCAGTGGTAGCGGTTGTCCTTGAACGTCCAGTGGGTGCCGGACTCGTCGCGGTAGGGGATGGCGGTGTAGTCGACGGCCCATTGCAGGAACAGCGGCTGCCAGGGCTGGCTCCACGGCTCGGTGCCGTACTCCGGTAGCGCGCCCTCGGCGGTGGACAGGTCCAGCCCGGTGTCGAGGGCGTGGTCGAGGAGGAAGAACTCCGTCAGCAGGGCGCTGGTTTCGCCGGGCAGGTTGGCGGTGTTGACCTGCGCGACCTGGCTGGTGACCGAGGCCGCGGTGAGGGAGCCGATCTTGGTGATGAGCCGGTCGGGGGTGCGGCACGGCAGGCACGTGCCGCGGGTCATGGGGGCGTGCAGGTGCGCGCCCTGGAGCAGCAGGACCGGGTCGGCGGGGTGCTCGTAGGGTGCTTTGGGGGCGCGCTTGAGGATGCGTGAGGTGCGCAGGCCCTTGTCGACGGCGAACTGGGCCGCGGCGGTTTCCAGTCTGTCCGGTGTGGTGCCCCAGGGGATGTGCTCGCGCAGGTCGTCCACACGCCGGGCCAGGGCCGTCACGCGGCCCGCCGCGCTGTCCGGGCGGGCGGGGTCGAGTTCGTCGGCGATGCGGTCTTCGAAGTCCGGGGGGAGTTTCTCCGCGCGGGAGAGTGCCCAGAGCACGTACAGGCGCTGTTGGGCGGTGGCCAGTTCCTGCTCGGCGGCATCGTGTTCGGCCTGGGCCTGGTTGAGGTCGGCGATGACCTGCTCTTCGGCCGCCCGCACCGCGGCGCGTTGTCCCGGTGACAGGGCCGCAGTGTTCTCGGGGGTGTCGGTGCGGTCGGCCAGGTGCCAGGTGTAGCCGGCTGGTGCCGGGCCGAAGCCGGAGCGGTGGGCGGCCTGTTCGGTGATCTCGTCGCCGTCGGTGCGGTCGAGCTGGTCGAGCGTGCCCAGTGCGAACGCCCGTACCAGGCGGGACTCGTCCGCCGTCAGGGAGCTGGGGCCGTCGGCTTCGTCGACGAGCGCGGACATGGCCTCGGCGGTGGAGTTGCCGATCGCCACCGCCACCTCGGCCGGGTCGGGCATCCCGGATGGCGGGAGGGGGCCGTCGGGCCGCCAGTCGATGCCCAGCACACTGCCCGCGTACAGGGTGCGGGAGGCGCTGCTGGGCGCGCCGGGAGCCAGCCACTCCAGCTCGTCGAGGAGGTCTGCCAGGCTCTGGCCGCCGCGGCGGGCGAGGATGTCGCTGCCTTCGTCGGCGTGCCAGCCGATCACCCGGTAGCTGATCCGGTCCGCTCCGGTGACGTCGTCGAGGGTGTCGTGGAGGGAGAAGACGTTCTCGTTGTAGGGCTGGTAGACCGAGAAGGTCAGCAGGCCGGGCCCCAGCGCGGTCAGGTACGGATCCGGCGCCTCGTCGGGTTCCCGCCACGGTGTGCCGGTGGTCAGGTCGTGGCGACGGCCGATCTTCGTGGCGGTGGGCACGTCGAGGTGCGGGTCCAGGTAGGAGACCGTGCCGGTGGTCATGCCGAGGTGGTCGCTCTCGACGATCCAGGCCCGTGCCGTCTTCGAGGTGCTCTGGTGGCGCACGACGAGCCAACGGTTGGGGACCAGGGGGAAGTCCTCCACCCCGCGTTCGGTGTCGTGGCGTCCTCGGGTGAGGGCTTCGGGGAGCTGCCACTGCACATACGCCCCTCGGCGTTCTTCCTGGCCGGGCCAGGGGACGTCCGGGAACGGTGCCGGCTCGGGCGGCATGCTGTGGTCGGTGAGCAGCGTGAAGTTGGGCTGCCAGCGCTGGTAGATGAAGGTGCCGTCGCTGTGCGGAGGGTTGCCGTTCACCACCATGGCGGCCACTTCGACCGGGACCACCAGGGCGTTGCTGCTGCGCGAGGACATCTGGTCTGCTTTCCTTCGGGAAGTGCCGGAAAGAGGTCAGGGGCGGACGAAGAACTGCAGCTGAGGTGCTTTGACCATCTGCAGGGCGAACTGCGCGGACGACAGCTCCGCGACGTTGTGGGCCTGGGCGAGGGCGGGCAGCAGAGCGTCCCCGGTACCGGCGATGTTGAGGACGTCATGGCCGCCAGGGCGCAGGAAGCGGCTGAAGCGGTCGTCCCCGGGAGCGTCGGGGAATTCACCCATGGGCATGCCGATGTCCGGTCGGGTGATCTTGCGCAGTTCGATGGTGCCCAGGTCACCGAAGCCGAAGTGGATCCCTTGCGGGGGCTCGGCTGCGGTAAAGGTGTCGATCACCTGCGGGAAGAGCACCATCAGCACGTGCGTGCCGAACGTCGCGGTGCGCACCGGCTCCACCGGACGGTTGTCGAGGAAGGCGGTGTAGAGGGTGTCGGGCCATCCCTCGACCAGGTCGGAGTGGAGCAGTACGCCGCAGGCGGGGGCCGGCCGCACCCCGCGCGCGAGTTCGTTGAGGTCGGAGTCGAGGGTGTGGCCGATCCCGACGCTCAATGCTCCGTCGACCGCCGCCCGCACCCAGCCCGGATCGATGGAGAAGAAGCGGATGCTCTCGCCTGGCAGCATCCGCTCATCGGGGACCAGGTGTTCGAAGGGGATCATCTCCAGCACCGCGAGGCGGTCCAGCCAGGCGGTGACCGGATCCATCTCGGTCGCGGTGGCCGCGGCGATGACCTCGCGGACCTCGGCGCGGGCCAGTGCGGTGTGCAGCGAGCCGGCCGTCGGCACGCCTCCCGAAGAGGCATGCGGGGTGGGGGTACGGCGGCGCCCCGCGGCCACGTCCGCACCCGCCCCGGCCAGTGCGCGGGCCAGCTTGCACCCCTGACTTCGTGCGCCCTCTCCCGAACTTCGTGCGCCCTCTCCCGAACCGTTCCCGTCGCTGGTCAGGAGCTTGTCGAAGGCGTCGCGGGCCAGATCACGCCTGAGCAAGGACGCGGTATCCGCGGTGACGGCGCGCCCGGAGAGTTCCGGGTGCGTCAGCAGCCGGCGGGCAGCACTGCGGGCGGCTTTGCGCCAGGCCAGCAACTGCGTGCGGAATTCCGGGTCGGCCAGGGCCAGCGCGCGGCCCAGAGCGAAGGCGGAGGCGTATCCGGTGTCGTAGACCCCGTACTTCTCCAGGTAGACCAGGGCCTCGTCCCCGGACTCCCGCCGCACCCCGCCCACGGGATCCGGCAGTGCCTGGGCGGGGGCAGCGGTCAGCGGCCCCCGGTAGAACGCGGCCGTGCGCTCACCGGAAGCCAGCCGCTGCGGCAGAGCGGTCGCGCCGGTGGCGATCCGCTCCAGCGCCTCGCGCTGTACCGGTGTCGGGTCTGCAGGGGCGCGGGCGGGCAGGCGCAGCAGCGGGTCGGGGTCGGCGGCCAGGTTATGGACCAGGTCACCGAAGCCGGTGCCGCTGTCGGGCTCGGACTCGAAGACCCATGAACGCAGCGACACCAGCCGCACCCCCTCGGCCGGCACCGATGCCTTCGCGACGAGGAGGTCTTCGTGGCCGTCGAAGGAGACCAGATGGGCCACGTGCATCCCACCCGCCACGTCGGGGAAGCGATTGGCGACCACCACCGCCTTGAGCTCCTCATCGTCCGGGGGCGGGGTGGCGCCGCGGGTGGCGTCCGGCGGGCCGCCCTCGCGCACATGCGCCAGCGCCGCCATCTCTTCGGGCAGCGGAGCGATCGCCGTGAACAGCTCACCGGGAACGAGGATGGTCGAACACACCAGATCGACCTCGTCCGCGAAGAGCCACTCGGGTTCGATCTGGGGCCCGCACCCCGGCAGTGTCTGCCCGCTGTCCAGACGTCCGGCGAGCAGTTCGCGCACCCTGCACGCGTCCACCCGCCCGATCGCCTGAGGATCCCCGGGCAGTTCGTGCTCACGGAAGACCAGCAGGGCCAGCCACGGCACCGACGGCTCCTGCTCCGCCAGCGGGCGCAGCCACGGCACGCCCGGGGTGGTGAGGGTGACGTGCGGCAGCACCTGGCTGTACAGCCCCGTGGAGCCGGGCAGCGGATAGCAGGCATGCACGTCGTCGCCCGCGATCGCGAACCTGAGCCCGCGCACGTCGAACCGCTGGACGCGGTCCGGCAGCGCGTCCGCGGTGTTCACGCCGCCGATCGACTGCTGGGTGGTGAGGGTGTACTTGCCGGCGTACAGCGAGGGGATGCGCTGGTCGAGGAACCGGGTCCGGTGCTGGACCGGAGGGGTTGACGGCACAGTCACTCCAGTGGGCTAGGGCGGAGGTCGGCAGCGCGCGGGGCGTGGTGGCGCAGGCGGATGCGCCACCACCGCGGTGCCGGAGGATCAGGCGGGGACGAGCATCGGGTCCGCGGTGAACGCCGTCTCGGCCGCCGTCCTGTGCGCGGACAGATCCGCGTCCACCGGGCCGAGGTCAAGTCCGAAGCCGGCCAGGGCCTGGACCAGTTCTGCCCGGTCGGCGGTCTGCTCCCGCTCGGCGACGGTCCGCACGATCCTGGCGATCACCCCGCCCGGCCGTTGCGGGGCCGGTCCCACGGGTGAGGCGTCCGGGTCGAGGGGCTGGGTGCCGTTCCCGTCGATCGGGTCGAACGTGAACGCTTCCTCGGTGATGTAGCCGGTGTCGTGGCCGTAGTCGGGCCCGGGAGAGGTCAGCGTCACCCCGGTGAGCTGGGCGGGGATGACCTGCTGGCCCGGACCGGGCAGCGTGTCGCCCTTGCCGGTGCCCCACAGGGCCTGCGGAACGGCGGCGATGCCGCGCGTGCGCTCCCAGGCGGCCAGATCGACCGGTTCCCCCTGGAGGGTCAGCGAGACTCGCTGGATGCTGGAGAGGTCGGTGCGTCGCATCGGGCGGATGTTGAGCTTGCCGCCCGTCTCTGCCGGGTTGCCGCCGGACGGGGTCAGGTACAGCTCGCTGACCGGTACGGCGGAGTCGGTGGAGAAGGTGAACCCCGCGGACGAGACCTGCCACGCCTGTTCGTCGCTGCTGCCGCGGGTTTCCCCGTCCGGTGCCTGGGGGCGGTCGGCGAGCAGGCCGGCGCCCGGCAGGACGCGTACCGCGGTCTCGGGCGGCGGCAGCATCGTGCGGAAGTCGGACCAGTCCAGCGCGTTGCTGTCCGGTTCGCGGCTCTTGCCGAAGCCGATGGTGAAGGAGATGAACCACAGGTGGATCTTGGCCTTGCCACCAGTGGGCGGCCCCCACAGGCTCAGCGAGACCCCGACCTCCACCGTGATGGTGATCCGGACGAACCAGATCTTGACGCTGGCCTGCACGCCGACCGAGACTCGCATGCCGACGTCGAAGTAGAACGGCCGCCACTGGATGAGCGCGTCGACCCTCGCGGTCAGCCACGCGCGCAGCGCCCCGGAATGGAAGCGCACATCCAGCATGCCGCCGGCCATCACCGCCGCCGGCGTCAGCGCCAGATACGCCTCCCCCGACACCGTGACATCGCCGGAGAGGTCCCAGTCGAAGCCGAGCCGGGGCACGAGCGGGTAGTGGTCGGGCCGACGGTAATTGCGGTGGTAGCCGCCGACCGTGACGACGAAGTCACCCTTGTTCGGGTTGGAGCCGAACCAGGTCTTGAACGCCACCCCGCCCCGGAGCCTGCAGTTCGGGTCGAGCACGAAGGAGTTGGGGGTCAGGGCGGCGGACAGGCTCAGCTCGCCCGCCTTGGGCTTGAGCAGCGCCTCCAGCCCGATCTCGATGTGGGCGTATTTGCGCTTGCCCGGCTCTTTGGGGAAGCTCATCCCCGCCACCCCGAGCAGCGCGAACGTCAGGTCCGCGCCCGTTTGCAGGGCCAGCATCGCCCGTCCGTCCAGCCGCTCGGAGATGGTGAACGCCATCCCCGCCGCGATCCACAGCGGATCGTCGCTGCCCTGGGCCGGGGTGATCCACGGCCTCTCGCCGCTGACGAGGGTGTCCAGGACCTGCAGGGGATCCGCGGTGCCGTCAGGTTTCGCCCCGATCGAGCGCGGGTCGTCGAGGGCTTGGACGAACGGGAACTCCGGTACGCTCTCCGGCCCGTCGGGCAGGCGCAGGTTGCTGCGCCATCCCATGCCGCCCGCGATGCCGCGTACCTGGAACGGCGGCGGTCCGATCCCCTTGTCCGACGTCAGGGCGCCGAAGGCGAAGAACGACGGCCGTGCGTTCTCGCTGGGGGCGTAGGCGGCGGCGATCGCGCTGCCGGTCAGCGTGCCGGTGTCCACCAGCAGCACCCCGCCCACCGCCAGGGTGTGTGGAGGCTCGGCCTTGCGTGCCGCGAGACCACCGCTGATCGACAGCGGCGGCTTGTCGTACGTCACCGCCTTGGACTTGCCGTCCGCCAGATTCCCGAAATCGATGAACCCCCGCAGCATCACCTCGTCCACCGGACCGCCGAAGGTGAAGCCGGCCCGTCGCCGGCCGGCCGGCGCACCAGGAGCGAGGACGACGAACCCGTCGGCAGTGGACACCGCGTAGGGCACCCGGCGGATCCCGACCCGATGCACCTCCGCCCGCTCTCCGGCGACATGCGGGACGGGCATCGGGCGGCCCAGGCCGTCCCTGCGCGACGGGTCTACCTCACGACGGGCCCGCTCAGGCCGCACCGGCACCAGCACCGGTCCGCCTCCCGGCCCCATCCCGGGCAGGACCAGCCAGGTACCTTCCGGCAAGCCGTCGTCCGGCGGCGCGGGCAGTTCCACGTTCATGCCGTCGGCCGCGTCCAGCAGGGCACTGAGCTGTTCGGCCGTCAGGTCCTGGTCGGTGCACAGGGTGTGCCAGGCCCCCGAAGAGGCGGCCAGCATCCTGCCGGTGCCCGGGCGGGAGAGCACCGTCACCTGACCGTGTTCGCCATGGCCGGTGACGACTGTGGCACCGGCCCGCTGCCGCAGCACCAGATGACGGACGGCAGCCGCTCGCGGCAGGCACGGCACTGCAAGGCCCATACCGCGTCCCAGTAGCTCACCCGCCGCCCCCGGCGCCGGCAGCTCCACCGTCAGCCGCGCACCGGTGACCACCTGGCCGCCGTCGTACTCGAAGGCCACCCGCACCGGCACCTCGACATCCGCCAGCGCGGTCGGGGCCGACCCGGTGAACGACAGTGTCTCCGCATCCCCCTCCCGCCATACCGCCCGCAGCACTCCATCGGCGAACACCGGACGGAACCCCGCACCATCCCCGAACAGATCACCGGGCACTTCCACCACGCGCCCCGCACCAGAGCCGTCCACGCCCCCGTACAGCCGCTCCCGCAGTTGTTTCACCCGGATCGTCACTGAACCCACGCCTCCTCAATACGCAGCCTGACGAGCAGAACCGCCTCGTTGGAACGACCACAACCGATCAGCGGCAGGTCCGCGTCGAGCAGCCCCAGCCATGCGCCGTGTCCATGCGCCGGACAAGGCCGCACGGATACGAAAGCGAGGCGGATTCCGACCGCGGACGCCGCGCTCGCAGGACAGCCGCAGATACCCGGACGGAGAAACAGAGCGACACGCCACCCGGGCACAGCGAACAGCCAGTGAGTGAAACATTGCGTACCGTAGCAACGGCTGCGACCGAGAGATCACCTTTCTATGCGAACGGCTGGAAAGGTCCCATAGGCGCTAACCGTCCTGTGCCTACCGGCCAGGCCGCCCGGTCCCCACCCTGTGCAGGAGCGCTGGCCGGGAACCGTGGCACACCAAGGGAACAGCGAAGCGACCCCACGAAGTGACGTACTTCCGGCCCAAGGAGATCTGGTCGCGCCCACCGCTTTCGAACGCGTTTCCTGCACGAACCCGCCGCTCACGCGGCCGGATCTGGACACTGGTGTCACGGGGTTCCACGCTTGCGGCGTCCAGGACGGACAGAACCCGCGCGCCTACGATGGCGGCCCGGCGAAGGCACTCCTCACCGCCAGGGGCCCCGTCAACGGTCACCGCACTGCCCCGCTCGGCCGGCCGGGCGAACCCCGAGTGAGCGTGCGGTCGTCCCATCCGCCGACGGCTGGACCGAACTCACCGGATTCGTCGAACCGCGCTAGCTTGTTCGCGACTTCCTGAAGGGGGGCGGTATGTTCCCAAGAAGTAGGGAGACGGGAGGAAAGGAGACCATGCAGACGGACCTGGATCTGCACCCGGACGGTGACGGCTTCGTCGCACGGCTCACTCCGCACGCGGCGGGCGCCATGCACGAGGCGCTGAGCCATGTGGGTCGAGGAGGCGCCTCGGACGCCTGTCTCACAGTGCTGCTCGGCACCGACCGGGCTGCGGTCGGCGAGCTCATGGAGAGGCTTCACGGCCCGCACACCGAGCCGCTGGAACTGCGGTTCACGCTCAGGGAACTGCACACACTGCTCAGCGCGCTGACCAACGCACCCACTCAGTTCGTCTCGCCCGAAGGCATCTTCTTCCAGGAGCCCTTCTTCATCCGCCTGGGCTTCTACAGGCAGAACTTCGACGCCTTGGCACGGGCCATCGCCAACGCGGTCTCCCACGCACTCGAGGTGAACTCGTGAGGACACGCGTCAGACTGCAGCGCGACGGACAGGACCTCGTCGCGCGCTTCACTCCGAACCAGGCCGATATCATCCACCGGGTACTCACCCTGCTGGGCAGCAGCGACGCGGCGAACACCTCGCTGACGGTGCAGACCGGTACGGACAGGGAGACCGTGACCGGACTCGCCGCACGGTTCGCCGGCGAACATGCCAGGTCCTTTGACATGCCGCTCACCGTGGTGGAACTGCACACCGTGCACAGCGCGTTGACCGCCGCCCCGCTGCTGTGCCTGGAAGGCCCGCACCGGATGTTCTCGGAACAGAAGTTCCATGAACTGACGGGCAGCTTCCGGGAACACTGCGATGCACTGGCGTTCAGCCTCGTGCAGGAGACTGCCGGCATGTGACACACCCCCGTCACGACCGGCGAACCGGCCGGAGAACCTTCGTCGCCGGAGGCGGGTCCCGTCGGCGCCGCCGGGCGGGTCGTCCGAGGCACGGGACCGTTGCGGAGGCCCCACGCGTGCCTTACGGTAACGCGCGTCAACCCCGAACTATCCTTGGGGAGTTGATAAGACATGCTGTCCCGCCGAAGCACCCTCGCCGTCGCCGCGGCCACCGCGGCCCTCGCCCTGACGCAGACCCCGGCGCGTGCGGCCGTCCCGCCGCAGCACGCGGTCATCGTCTGCCAGAGCGCGAGCTTCTACGCCAACTACAACAGCTCCACCGGCCCCACGGGCCTCGCCCGCACCCTGGCCCACGGCGACAAGGTGGGCCACACCCCCGGCGCCCACCCCGTCTACAACGGCTGGGCGGCCACCTTCGACTACGGCCCCGACGACTGGGGTTACGTCCGCTACGAGTGCATCGGCGGCTACAACTCCTGGTGAATCCCGGCGGCGAAAGGACTTCCATGAGGACTCCCCTACCGGCGTCGAGTGCGCTCCGCGCGGGCTCCGTCATCGCGGCGGCGCTGGGTGCCGCGGTCCTGCTCGGCACGGTTCCGGCAGCAGCCGCGAACGGCACCGTCGGCGTCCGCGAGACGGTCTGCGCCGACGACCTCTACGTCCGCACCACCCCGCTCGGCGCGTGGACGGGCACGCTCTACAAAGGCCAGACGTTCCTGGTGGAAGGCAAACAGGGCAGCTGGGTCCACGGCTTCGCCTACGGCGACATCAACCGCCGCGGCTGGGTCCAGGACGGCTGGTTCTGCTGACGCGGTCGCGTCCGGCTTCCTCGTACGGCTCCGGCTCGTGGTGGCGGGAGGGCGGCGTGGCGTGGTCCGCCACCGCGAGACCGCACGCCGCGCAGCCTCCCACTCCGCATCTGGAGGGTTCAGTGGACCGCAAGAGCCGACGGCTCGCTCATCGCGCGCTGGTCACGGCCGTGCTCACCGCCACCGCCGCCCTCGGCTCGGTGTCGCCGGGCGCGACCGCCGTGGGCCGGACGGCCGACCCGGGACCGACCCCCGCCGGCCCGCACAGCACGCACAGCACACACAACACGCACAACACGCACGACACGCACAACACGCACAACACGCGTGTGCCGCTGCGCGTGGCCACCTACAACATCCACGCCGGCGCGGGGGAGGACAACGTCTTCGACCTCGGCCGGACGGCGGCGGCGATCCGGGACCTGCGCGCCGACGTGATCGGCCTCCAGGAGGTCGACGTGCACTGGGGCGCCCGCAGCGACTTCACCGACGAGACGCGGGAACTGGCCGCACGGCTGCGCATGCGGTTCTTCTTCGCGCCGATCTACGACCTCCCCGCGGACCCGGCGGGCGGCCCACGGCGGCAGTACGGCGTCGCGGTGCTGAGCCGCTTCCCGGTGCGCGACGCGCAGAACCACGAGATCACCCGGCTGTCCACGCAGACGCCCGACCCGGTGCCCGCCCCGGCGCCGGGGTTCGCCGAGGTGACCATCAGGGTCCGGGGCACCCGCGTGCACGTGTACTCGACCCACCTGGACTACCGCAGGGACCCCTCGGTCCGGCGCGCCCAGGTCGACGACATGCTGGCCGTGCTGGCGGAGGATCCCGGTCCGAAGGTGCTCCTCGGCGACTTCAACGCCGAGCCGAACGCGCCCGAACTGGCCAAGTTGTGGGGACCGTTGCGTGACGCCGCACCGGGCGGTGGCAAGACGTATCCGGCGGTCGACCCGGTCAGGCGCATCGACCTCGTGACCGTCTCACCGGACGTCATCGTGACCGGCACGCACGAGTCCGGGACGACGGCCTCCGATCACCGCCCGGTGGTCGCGGACCTCCTGGTGCGTCACCGGCGCCACTGAGCCGGAAGGCGGCCCGGCCGAAACCTCTTTACGTGCTCCTGACAACCCCGCGTTTCCATGGCACCCTGCCTCACGCACGTCCGTCCGCACCGTTCTTCGTTCCCCCACCCTGCCCGGACCCGACCAGTCCCGGCACGGCAGAAGGAGAGTCGCGTGAGACGTCATCGCACCGCCGTGGGCATCCTGTTGACCGTCGGAGCCGTGTTCACCGGCGGCCTCGTCCAAGCCGGGGCCGCCGACGCGGCCCCGGCCCCGGCACCTGCCCAGACTCCGGCCGCGGTGCACACCGCGTCGGCGACGGAACAGCACAGGGCCCGCACCTTCTGGACCGCCGAGCGCATGCGCGAGGCCACCCCCCTCGATCCGGAACTGACCGAACGTGCCGCCCTGACCCTCAAGGCCCCGACGTCGCACGGGAGTGCGAGCACCGTCGCCGCCACCCCCGCCCTCGCCTCCTTCCCGCAGGCGGGCGGCCCCTGGACCGGCGGCGGAGCCGTCGTCACCACCTCGGGCCGGGTGTTCTTCACCTTCCAGGGGCGCACGGCCTCCTGCACGGGCGACGCCATCACCAGCCAGAACGCCAGCACCGTCATCACGGCCGGGCACTGCGTGAAGTACCAGGGCAGCTGGCACACCAACTGGGTCTTCGTGCCGGGCTACGACAACGGCAACGCGCCGTACGGCCAGTGGACCGCGGCCAAGACGCTCACGACCCCGCAGTGGGAGGCGAGCGAGGACATCAACTACGACGTCGGAACCGCGGTCGTGGCCCCCCTGAACGGCAGGACGCTCACCTCGGTCGTCGGCGCGCAGGGCATCCAGTTCAACGGCGGCTACAACAAGCCGATGTACTCCTTCGGCTTCCCGGCCGCGTCGCCGTACGACGGCACGAAGCTCATCTACTGCAGCGGCGACAGCTCCAAGGACTTCCTGTTCTCACAGGACCACAGCCTCGGCTGCAACATGACGGGCGGGTCCAGCGGTGGTCCGTGGTTCACCGGCTTCAACGAGGCGACCGGCACCGGCCTTCAGGTCTCCGTGAACAGCTTCGGCTACACGTTCCTGCCGAACCGGATGTTCGGGCCGTACTTCGGCGACGTGGTCAAGGCCCTGTACGACAAGGCGCAGACCTCCTAGCGTCCGCTGCGAACCGGTCGCCGTCGGTCCGGCAGAACGGCGGAAGGGCCCCCGGATGGTTCCGAAGGGCCCTCCGCCGTGTGGAAGGAGTCAGCGCGCGGCCGGAACCGCCCGCCCGGCGGCCGTCGCCGGCCGGGGGTTCAGCAGCCGCTCCGCCAGTTCACCGAAGGCCAGGGCGAAGCCGCCCCACAGGACGGCCTGAATGGCCAGCGCGGACAGGCGGAACCGCCACAGCAGGGTGGCCGGGAAGTCCTGCGGCACCTCGTTGACGGCCGGCAGGAACTCGTACGCCAGCCCGATCACGACGGCGAACGCGGCCACCGCGACCACGGTCGCCCACCAGTTGCCCAGGCCGGGCGCCAGCCACTTGCCCAGAAGTGTGGCGGCGACGGCGAGAAGGACGCTGAGCACCATCATCAGGAAGTACAGGGTGGTCCGCTTGCCGATGGTGTCGGGCTCGCCGACCGACGGCGGGTTGGCCGGGTACTTCAGGAACGGCACGACGTAGACGGCGAGAAGGGCGCAGCCCGACAGCAGCAGCGCCGTGGCGCGCGGGCCGAACCGCCCGACGCGGCCCAGCGCGAAGCAGAAGGCGAGCGCGGCGACACCGCCGAAGGCGACCCCGTAGACCAGGACGCCGGTGGCGAGGCCGGCGGTGGACTGCAGGGAGCGGGAGACGACCTCCATCTCATGTTCGTGGGAGTGGGCGTCCTCGAAGCTGATCGCCTTGTCCACGCTCGGCTCGCCGAGGAGATAGGCCGCGATCAGGGCGAGCACGCCGGCCGCGAGGCCGGCGAGCATGCCCCGCACGAGGAGGTTCCGTACGGTTGCGGAGTTCATGGTGGAGCGGGTTCCCCTCGCGTCAGTGGCAGGGGAAGCCGAGCAGATGGCGGGCGTCGTGGACCCACTCGTGGACGTCCGTGCCGTTGAACACGGAGGTGGCGCCCTGCTCGGCGCCGACGAAGTAGAGCAGGATCAGCATGAGGACGCCGAAGAACACCGCCCAGGGAGCTATCGCCTTCAGCGGCAGCTTGGCGGGAACGGCGGGGGTGGCTGTCGGCTGGGCGACGGTCTGCGCCATGGCAGGACCTCCTCTGGGAGTTCGCGTCCCATCTCGGTGGTGCACAGGACGACGGCCACGGGTCTGACTCACGAAGCGCCCAGGGGACGCCTCGCACACAGTGGCGCGACCGTGCCGGGTTCTCACCGGCTTCCGTCTCGCCGTCGTCGATATCGGACAGACCGTACCGCGCGACCGGCACATGGCCAAGACCGCGTCCTCCCGCGGTGATCTTCCTCTCGCGGCGGACGGTCCCGGTGTCCGCGCGCCGGCGGCGGAACTCGCGGACCGTCCACCGCAAGGGGGGCCCACGCCCTCCTTCCGGCCGGCGGTCCCGAACACGGCGCGACAGCAGCGCCGTTCGAGGCGGACACCCCCCGCGTGCACGGTCCCGAAGAGCCGCCCGACCGCCTCCTTCGCGGTCATCGCCGTCGGCGCCTCATCGACGTCATCGCCGTCATCGCCGTGGGCACCTCATCGCCGTCATCGCCGTCGGCGCCGTCGGCATCCCGCGACGCTCCCGGCGACGGCCGGCGCCCCGACGGCCGGACCGCGGCCGTCGGTCTCCTCGCCGGCACGGGCCTCAGGGCTCCGCACGGCGCCGCGGCGGCGTGAAGGCGTACAGGTCGAGGATGTCGGGCCGGGAGGCCACGCCCGGGCCGCCGGCCCGCACCCAGGTGACGATGTCCTCAGTGGCCTCGGCGTCGTTGACGAGCCCGAGCCAGACGGGCCGCGCACCGGCGGCCCGGCCCGCGGCGGAGGGCTGTACGACGATGACGTTGGCCTGGTCGCACACGTCGAGGCACTCGGATACGCGCACCGGCACCGCCGCCCGTAGCCGCGCGGTCTGCGCGGCGTGGTCGACCCCGGTCACCTTCGGGCTGCCACAGCAGCAGTCCCGGCACACGACGACCCGGCACGGCGCCGGACCACCGCCCGGCACGCCCCCGCCCGGTCCCTCTTCCGTCGGCCGCTCGGCCACGCCGCACCACTCCCCTCCCGGGGAGATCCGCCCCGGTGTTCCGTGAGGAGGCGACCGCGTGAGTCTCCTGGCTCCCGGGTCGCCGCTCGTCCCGCCTTCCCACCCCGGTCGGGGCGGTGGCCTGGTGGAGCTCGCTCACCGGTCACAGTGGCGGGACCGCGCCGGATTCACACCGGCTTCCTCGGACCGCCGTCGCCTTATGTCGCCGGTCATCATTTCATCAGCCCGCGCCGCGCCATCACGCTCCCTCAGCGGAAGAAGACGACCGACCGGAGCTTCGGGCAGCCGCACAGCACCAGCACGCCGTCCCCCGGCCCGAGGCCCGCCGCGTCACTCGAACGGGTCAGACGCGCGGACTCGTCCGGGCACCCCCGCCGGCGTCCGGCCGCCAGGGCGGCGGCACAGGCCGGGACTCACCCGAAATGACCAATCCGGGCAGGCGCAACCCTTGTCGCCACTGGCCCCTCCCCCATTCGGAGTTGCAGCCGTACGGGCGACATGAGTCCGTGGGAGTCGTGTCCCACCGGATCTCACTTCAGGAGGAGACATGGGCACCAACCACCAGGGCCAGACGGCCGAAAAGCTGAGCGTCGTCTTCGCGGTCCGCGTGATCGAGGGCGGCGAGCAGGGATTCCTGGATCTGTACGAACAGCTCCGGAAGTCCGTGGCCGGCACCCCCGGCCACATCGTCGAGCGGCTGGGAGCACCCGCCGACGACTCCCGTCAGTGGGTCATCACCAGCGAATGGCGGACGGCCGAGGACTTCTTCGCCTGGCAGCAGAGCGAGGAGCACCGCGAGCTGGTGGCCCCGCTGCGCCAGTGGGTCGACCAGAGGCAGTCGATGCGGTTCCACGTGATCAAGGAGACGAAGGGGGTGGCGTCGTGACGCGGACCAGCCACGGCCCCGTCGCCGTACTCGGCCTCGGCGCCATGGGCGCCGGGCTGGCCGTACGCCTTCTCGACCAGGGCATACCGGTCCGGGTCTGGAACCGTAGCGCGGACCGGACCGCACCGCTCGCCGAGGCGGGCGCCTACGTCGCCGCCGACCCCGCCGACGCCGTCGCGGGTACGAGCGCCGCCATCTGCGCCGTCGCCGACGGCGAAGCCCTCGGCAGCGTACTGCGCGGACCCGGCGGCGCGCTGACCAAGGGCGCCTACCCCGGCGTCCTGCTCTGCGCCAGCACCGTCGCCCCCGAGGAGGTCGTGCAGATCGCCGGGGACGTCCCCCAGATCCTGGACATGGGCATGCTCGGCAACCGCGACCACGCCCGCGACGGGGAACTGCGGCTCTTCGTCGGCGGCGAGCAGCAGGCGTTCGACGCCGCCCGGCCACTGCTGCAGACGCTGGGCAAGGAAGTCGTCCATCTGGGCGCACTCGGCTCCGGCATGCGGATGAAACTGCTCCTCAACCTGCTGATGGGTATCGAGGTGCAGGCGCTGGCCGAGGCGACCGAGCTGGCGAGCGCCTGCGGGCTCGACCGGCAGCAGGTCCTCAAGACCATCGCCGGCAGCGGTTTCGCCTCGCCGGTCATGGCGTTCAAGTCCCGGCGCCTGGCCTCCGCCCGCTTCGACGAGCCGGACTTCCGGCTGCGGCTGATGGCGAAAGACCTCATGCTCGCTACCAAGCAGGCAGCAGCAGTCGGCCTGAGCCTGCCGCTGGCGACCGCCGCGGCGGAGACCCACGTCCGCGCCACCGAGCAAGGACTGGGCGACCAGGACTGTGCCGCGGTCACCCGCGCACTCGCACCGAAACCGGGAACCGATACGTGATCATCGACATCCACGGGCACCTGTCCCCACCGGAAGCGGCCAAGCGCTTCCCCATGCCCCCGAGCCTGACCGACGTGGACGGCATGCTCGCCGCCCGCGCCGCGGCCGGCATCGACCTCACCATCATCGGCAGCCCGGTCGGGGCAGGCGCGATGGCACGGGTGCCGGGCGTCGACAACTACGCCCAGCCCCGCGACCGGCTGCGCGGCTTCCACGCCTGGATGTCGGGCCTGATCCGCAAGTTCCCGGACCAGTTGCGCGGGTACGTCTACGCCAACCCGTTCGGGGACGACGACCACCTCGAAGGGGTGCGCGAGACCCTGGCGGACCCGGCCTTCGTCGGTCTGATCACCACGTCCAGCGTCCACGGGGAGCTGCTCGGCTCCCCACGCGCCGACTCCTTCTTCGCGCTGGCCGCGGAGGCGGAGGTGCCGGTCCTGGTGCACGCGCCGGCCGAACCGGTCGGCACGGAACGGGTGGACGGGATCGGTTTCGTCGAGCAGATCGGCCGCTTCGGCGACGTCACGATGGGCATGGCCATGATCGCGTTCGCGGGATGGCTGGACAAGTACCCGGGTCTGCGACTGATCGGCGCGACCGGCGGCTGTTGCCTCCGTTGTCGTTCCGCAGGCAATCAGATCGTGTTATTCGTCCCGAATTG
>NZ_JBEZBT010000072.1:0-31565 GCF_040647235.1 Streptomyces sp. NPDC042638 | reverse complement strand
CGATCTCCGGGAGGGAAGCGCGGGGCGCGGCCGTCGTCGGGCTCCCGCGGGAGCGTCGCCCTACTCCTTCGGGGGCTTGACGGCCACGTCCAGGTAGAAGGCGTCGATGCTGCGCACCGCCGCCTCGAACTCATCGAGGTTCACCGGCTTGGTGACGTAGGCGTTGGCGTGGTGACGGTACGCGCCGCTGACGTCGTCCGGAGCGGCGGACGTCGTCAGTACGACGACCGGGATGGTCCGCAGGTCGGCGTCCTCCTTCACGACGGCCAGGAACTCGCGGCCGTTCATGCGGGGCATGTTCAGGTCGAGGACGATCAGGTCGGGGCGCTCGTTGTCGGGGTTGCGCAGGTACTCCAGGGCCTCGACGCCGTCGGAGACCTGGGAGAGATGACGCGCCCCCCGTTCGGTGAGGGCGTCCTGGATGAGCATCGCGTCGGCGACGTCGTCCTCGACCAGCAGCACGTCGTAGGGGCGGGTTGCGGCGGCAGCCATGATTCAGGAGCTCCGGTATGTCGGGCGATGGTTCGGACGGGGTGTGCTGTTGGTGATGAGCCCGGGTCGGCGGCGCCGGGCCCCTGGCGGCTCACGCGCATCGCCCGGCCGGCTCGCCCACTGCCTGGGTCACCAGGGTGATCGTCTCTCCGGACGGCTGGGCAGACGCGACGGAACCGGGCATGACACCAGACTAAGGCGTTGATCTCGTAGCGGACAACGTGTGTTGTCCGGCCGTGGGTACAGTGTGCTTGCCGTACGACAACCGTGATCCGATCGCCGAGGGAGACATGCGCACCGCCGTGAAGACCGAGCCGTTCGACACCCAGGGCGCGTGGTCCCGTTGGACGACTCGGCGCTGGCTGCGAGTCGGGGTCGCCACCACCCTGGCGGTCCTGGCAGTGCTGGGCGCACTGGGCGGCTGGGCCATGTGGCGCACCTCACAACTCAGCGCCGAACTGGTCGACAGGCGCTCTCCCGCCCTGATCGACGCGATGCGGCTGGAACAGGCTCTGGTCAACGAGGAGACCGGCATCCGCGGCTACGGCCTCTCCGGCCGCTCGGACTTCCTCCAGCCCTACCAGCAGGGTGTCAGCGCCGAGAAGACCGCCCTCGGGCATCTTCGGACGCTGGTCCGGGGCGACGCCCGGGCCGTCGCCGACCTGGCCGAGGTCGAGAGACTGGCCGGTTCCTGGCAGGAGCGCACAGCCCGGCCCGTCGCGACCGCCTCCGCCGCCGACGCCGTGAAGCTCGTCACACAGCGTGCGGCGGAGGGCAAGACCACGTTCGACTCGCTGCGGGACGCGTTGGCGCGCCAGCAGGACCACCTGGAGGCCGAGCGCACGGCGGCCAGGCGGAAACTCCGCCAGGCGGAGGCCCTGCGGAACTGGATGTTCGCCATCATCGCCGGCGTCATCGTGCTGGTGGCGGCGCTCGTCTTCGAGGGGCTGCGCCGTGGTGTCACCGGTCCGCTCAGCCGGCTGGGCTCGGCGGCCCGTGACGTCGCGCAGGGCCGCTTCGACCGTACTATCACCGGCGACGGCCCCGCCGACCTGCGCCTGCTGGCCTCCGACGTGGACTCGATGCGCCGCCGGCTGGTGCGGGAGCTGCAGTTCAGCGAGGCGGCGCGCACCCAGATGGACGAGCAGGCCCAGGACCTGAAGCGGTCCAACACGGAACTGGAGCAGTTCGCCTACGTCGCCTCGCACGACCTGCAGGAACCGCTGCGCAAGGTGTCGAGCTTCACCCAGCTCCTGCAACGCCGCTACGGCGGGCAGCTGGACGACAAGGCGGACCAGTACATCGCCTTCGCCGTCGACGGCGCCAACCGTATGCAGACCCTCATCAACGACCTGCTGGCCTTCTCCCGGGTCGGCCGCGTGCACAACGACCACCGGACCGTCGATCTGGAAGACGTGCTGAGCCGGGCCGTGGACGACCTCAGCGTGGCCGTCGAGGAGACCGGCGCCGAGATCTCCCACGACGCGCTGCCCACCGTCGTCGGCGACAGCACCCAGCTGGGCATGCTGTGGCAGAACCTGCTGTCCAACGCGATCAAGTTCCACAGCCCCGACCGGCCGCCGCAGATCCACGTCAGCGCCGTGCGGCAAGGGGACATGTGGGAGTTCGCGGTCGGCGACAACGGCATCGGCATCGCCCCGGAGTTCCAGGAGAAGGTCTTCGCCATCTTCCAGCGCCTGCACACCAAGGACGCCTATCCGGGCACCGGTATCGGCCTGGCCATGTGCAAGAAGGTCGTGGAGTTCCACGGCGGAACGATCAGGATCGACTCCGAGTACCGGCTGGGCACCCGCGTGGTCTTCACCCTGCCCGCCACGGGCGACGGACCCGTGTCCGGCGAGGAAGAGTCGCGACCGTGACCGGAGGACCCGAGCGGAGCGAGGACCGGTTCCGCATCCTCCTGGTGGAGGACGACGACGGCGACGCCCTCCTCGTCGAGGAACTCCTCTACGACACCGGCCTGCCGCACACCCTCACGCGCTGCCGCACGGCCGCGGACGCGCGTACGGCACTGGCCTCGGCACACCTCGACTGCGTCCTGCTGGACCTGCACCTGCCCGACGCGTCCGGCGTGGAGACGGTGCAGGCCATCCAGGCGGACACTCCCTGCGCCATCATCGTGCTGACCGGACTGGACGAACCGCACGCGGGGGTCGACGCCCTCGCCGCCGGCGCCCAGGACTACCTCGTCAAGGGCAAGGTCGATCCCGACCTGATGCAGCGCGCCGTCCGCTACGCCGTCCAGCGAAAGCAGGCCGAACGCGCCAACGCAGCCCTCCAGATCGGCCGGCTGCGCGCCGAGGAGAACGCACGCCTGGAACGCGGGCTGCTGCCCGAGCCCCTGCTGCCGTCGACGGGTGTCACCGCCTCCAGCCGCTATTTCCCGGGGCGGGCGCAGGCTCTGCTCGGAGGTGACTTCCTGGATGTCGTGCAGACCGACGACGGGCAGGTGCACGCCGTCATCGGAGACGTCAGCGGCCACGGCCCCGACGCGGCCGCGCTCGGCGTCTGCCTGCGCATCGCCTGGCGCGCCCTCACTCTCGGCGGCCATCGCGACCAGCAGCTGCTGCACCTGCTGGAACAGATCCACAACGCCGAGCGCGCCGGCAGCGACCTGTTCACCACCTGCACCCTGATCACCCTGGACCCGCACGCGGCCACCGCGACCTTGCACCTGGCCGGGCACCACGCACCCCTCCTCGTCACCGACGAGGGCACCCAGGAGATCACCGCGACCTACGGCATCGCTCTCGGTATCGCGCCCGGACTGGGCAAGTGGCCGGCCACCACCTTCCCGCTGCCCGCCCGCGGAGCGCTCATCGCCTACACCGACGGCCTCATCGAGGGCTTCGCCGACGGCACCGGCGCCCGGCTCGGCGTCGACGGCCTGCTGCGCGTCATCGACGCGATCCACACGTCCCATCCCGGCGCCCACCTCGACCAGCTCATCGCCCGGACCCGCACCCTCAACGCCGAGCGGCACACCGACGACCTCGCCGTTCTGCGCCTGGACTGGAACACCGGCACGCCCGGGCAGACGGCGGGCACCTGGCGCACCGCACCCTGAACACGGGTCAGGGCAGACTCGCACCCTGTGCGCGCAGTTCCCGCTGGACCGTGCTCACCGGCACGTCGCGGGGGCGCCGGCCCCGCGTCGCCGCCAGGGCCGCGCAGACGCCCGCCGCCTGGCCGGTGGCCATGGAGATCGGCATGACACGGTAGGAGGAGTGGGCCACGTGGTCGCCCGAGATGCAGCGGCCGGCGACCAGCACCCGGTCCAGGCCGAGGGGCAGCAGGCAGCGCAGCGGGATGTCGTAGGACTCTCCGCGCGGCAGCCGTCTGAGCGTGGTGCCGCGACCACTCGGGTTGTGGATGTCCACCGGGTAGGCACCGCGGGCGACGGCGTCGTCGAACTTGCGGGCTGTGAGGACGTCCTCGCCCGTCAGCAGGTAGTCGCCCGTGATCCGGCGCGTCTCCCGGACGCCGACCTGGACGCCGCTCTGGACGACGTAGGAGTCCGCGAAACCCGGCACGCGGTCGCGCAGGAACCGGGCGATCTGCGCCATCTGCCGGTGAGCCGTGAACTCGGCGCGGGTGAGGTCCCAGACGCTCGTGCCGAGCACCTCGGTGACGCGCGTGGAGTTCACCGCGACCTCACCGGCGTTCGGCGTGGCGAAGAAGAGAATGTCCTCACGGGGCAGATCCAGCTCTCCGGCGTCCGTCGCGGCGCGGACGAGGTCCCACAGCCCGTGCACACCCCGCCACTGGCCGGGGTGGGCGCGGGTGTAGCCGGTGAACTCCTCGTGGTCGAAGCGGACCATGCGGAACATCAGCGTCATGGGCTGCGTCCAGCCGTCCTCGGGCCGGCCGGTCTCGTACGAGGCCCCCGCCGCCGCGGCGATGTCGCCGTCCCCCGTGCAGTCGACGATCACGTCCGCGTCCAGCACGAGGGGCCCCGACTTGGTCTCGAACACCGCGCGTGCCCGGTCCGGCAGGCTGAGGACGTCGGAGGCGAAGGCGTGCAGGAGCGTACGGACCTCGTGGCTCTCCAGCAGCTCGTACGCCACCAGCTTGAAGAGTTCCGCGTCGAAGGGCACGGTGTAGCCGGTCTCCAGTGACGGCCGGATCGCCGCTCCGGCGCGTACCAGCTGGTCGAGCAGCGTCCACAGCACCCCGCCGACCACCGGTTCGCCCTCGCCGTGGTCGGGCGGCAGCAGGCGCGTGGTGTCGCCGGACACGGCCTGCCCGACCTCGTTGTGAAAGCTCATCAGTGGCATCACCAGTGCCGCGGTGGCGTTGCCGCCGAGGAAGCCGTAGCGCTCGACGAGGACCACCTCGGCGCCCGCGTTGGCCGCACCGAGGGCCGCGCCGATGCCGGCCGGGCCACCGCCGATCACCAGCACCTGGGTGGAGCCGGCGTGCAGGGCCTGACGCGGCGGCAGCTGCACCTTCCGCGGGACGCGTGGCGGTCTCAGGTAGGACACGGTCAGCCCGCGGTGGAGGCGGGCACCGGGGTGCCGCGGTGGACCGCGTCGGGCGCGGGGGTGCCGTCGTCGGCGAGATGGGCGAGGAGCAACTCGGCGGTCCGGGCCGCCCGGATGCGCATCGACGCCGTGCGCGCGGCGGCCTCCGCCGCGCGGGTGTGCCGCTCGTCCCACAGGCGGTCCACCTCGGCCAGCAGCAGTCCGGCGGTCTCCCTGACCACCCCGCGCAGGGCGGGCGCGCCGATCCGCTGGGCGAAGTCGAAGACCTTGCCCGCGTAGGGCAGGGGGAGCAGGGGGATGCCGGCGAGGGCGGCGAAGACCAGGAAGTGCAGCCTCATGCCCACGGCGAGATCGAGTTCCGTGACGATGTCGAGGACCTCCTGCGGCCCGTGGTCGCCGTGCAGCACCGTGCAGCGGTCCGCCTGCGCCATCCGCGACACGACGGAGTGCGCGTGCCGGATGTCGCCGCGTTCCATGGAGACGAAGACGACATGAGCGTCCAGGCGGTGGACGAGGAAGTCGCCCACGTTCGCGAGGAGCTGGTGGTACCCCTCTTCGTCGAGGTGCTCGGCCGCGCGTCCCGGCTCCCGCACGCTCATGCCCGCCAGGCGCATGCCACGGGGCACCGCCTCCGCCCGCAGCAGCGCCGTACCGCGGTCGCCGGGTTCCAGCAACAGCGCGGGGTCGGCGGTGACGGAGATCGGCCGGGTGAGTCCGGCCTCCTCGAGGACCAGCTTCGACTCCTCGTCACGCACCGTCACTTCGATCGCGTCGGAGAGCACCGTACGGACCCAGGCACAGTCCGTCTCGTCGGTGAGCGGTCCGGCGCCCACGGCGTACGTGAAGACGGGCACGCCCAGGTTCTGGGCGGTGCGGGCCATCCGCAGGTATCGGCGCGCCTCGGTGTCGTAGAGGATTCCGCCACCGCCGAGCACCAGCACGCTCAGCCGCCGCAGGTGCTCGGAGACGTCCTCCCGGCAGACACCCTCCCAGGCGACGGCCTCGACGTCCGGGTGGACCGAACGGGTGTGCCGGGGATCGCGGGAGAAGACGACGAAGCGGGCGTCCAGCCGCCCGTCCCGGAGCCGGTCCAGCAGGGCGGTGAGGATGGCCTCGTCTCCCACGTTCCGGCCCCCGTAGGAGCCCAGTACGCCTACGGTCAGGCTGTCCGTGCCGTCCATGACCGCTCCCTCATGGCTCGCGCCGGAAGTGCTCCCGGCCCGCGGAGCCGGAAGGTGGGCGGGTACCCGACGCCTCGTACAGGCGTTTCGTACCAGCTTGCCGCCTTCCGGTGCGGACCCGCGACTCCGGTCGCGCGCGGTCAGCGGGCGATGCGGTGCTTGCGGCCGCGCAGGCGCACCACGCCGAAGACGAGATCGACGACGAGGACGACGGCGCCGATGACCAGGAGATAGAACAGGCTGTGGACGGCGAATCCGATGATGCCCAGGACGAGGGCCACGAGGATCAGCAGCAGGAACAGGATCATCGGATCTCTCCCGGGGGCTCGGTGGGTCAGCGGCGGGCCAGGCGCCGCTCGCCGCCGGCGCCCGGTGCGTAGGGCATTTCGTAGTGGGCGAAGACGGCGGCCTCCTCGGCGGCGGGCAGTTCCCCGTCGGTGTCGATCGACGGTGCCTTCTTGACCCGGTCCTTGCCGTGGACGACCTTCAGGTAACCCGGACCGACCGTCGCACCGGCGAGCGGTACGAACGCCAGCCGGCGGCGGGTGGGCAGACCCACGGTCACCGTGGCGAAGGCGGGCTGGTCGGTGCCGGTGTCCACGTAGACCGACTCCAGAGCGCCGATCTTGTGGCCGTCCGCGTCGACCACGTCATGACCCCGCCATTCGCGGATGTCGGATGCCTCGAACATCAGAACCTCCTGTGCAGGGGGTACCCACTGACGGGCCGGAGATGTTCGCCGAGACCGCCGAAGCCCTCAGAAGGCGTACCGGATGCGCAGCCAGGGCGCGTGGGCCGCCACCAGGCCGCGCAGCGTGTGCACGGCCTCCGCCTTGACCCGGTTGGTGTAGCGCACGTTCAGAGCCCCGTTCTCCGAGCGTTTGCCCTGCTGGAGGTCGGGCCGCCAGAGCACCTCCTCGGCACGGGGATGCCAGCCCTGGTTGACCCGGTGCAGTTCCCGGTTGTGGGTGAGCATGATCACTTCGGCGGCCGCCTGCCGTTTGACCCGCTCGGGAAGGACGTCGTCGAGCCGGCGGAGCAGTTCGGTCCAGGCGTCCTCCCAGCCGGGCCGCAGGACCACGGGGGAGAGGTTGAAGTGCACCTCGTACCCCGCGTCCAGGAAGTCCGCCGCGGCGGCGATCCGGTCGTCCACCGGTGACGTCCGTACGTCCAGCAGCCGGGAGTCGGCCACGGGCATCAGGGAGAAGCGGATGCGCGTCCGGCCCCGCGGGTCCAGCGCGAGCAGGTCGGGATTGACGAACTTGGTGGCGAACGACGCCTTGGCCGAGGGCCACCGGCTGAAGGCCCGCACGAGGTCCGCGGTGTTGTCGCAGATCAGCGCGTCCACCGAACAGTCGCCGTTCTCCCCGATGTCGTAGACCCAGGCCGTCTCGTCGCACTGGTTGGGCTCCCGCTTGGGGCCGAGGCGTGCGACGTGGCGTGCCAGGTGGGCGATGATGCCGTCGATGTTGGTGAAGACGGTGATCGGATTGGCGTAGCCCTTGCGGCGCGGCACGTAACAGTACGCGCAGGCCATGGCGCATCCGTTGGAGGGGCCCGGCGCGATCCAGTCGGCGGAGCGGCCGTTGGGCCGCGTGGTCAGGGTCTTCTTCACACCCAGGACCAGCGTCTCCCCCTTCACCCGCACCCACCGGTCGACGTTCCCCTCGTTGCCGTGCAGTCCGGGGATGCGCCAGTGGGAGTCCACCTCGATCAGCTCCGCGTCCGGGAAGCGGGCGAGGATCTGACGGCCGCGCGGGGAGCCTGCGGCGGCCGGTTCCGCGTAGACGCTCCGGACGGGCAGCAGACGGCGGGCCGCGGGGGAGTCCCGGAAGGGGAAGCGGTGGTCGGGGCCGCGCCCCGGTTCCCGGCCGCCGCTGCCTCCCGTGCGTCCTGCGGGCGTCGGGGCGGTGACCGCGTCGAGGTCGAAGAGGGCGTCGGGGACGCCGTCCGGTCCGGCGGAGGAGTACCTCATGCGCGCTCCGCTCGGGGTGTCGGAAGGGGGCCTCACCCCACTGTAGGCAACTTGACGGCAGGCGTCCGCCGTGCCCGCGGCTCCACGGCCGGGCCGTACGCGCCCGGGCTCAGCCCTGACTCTTCTTCCTCTTCAGGGCCGACGGCTTGTGCACGGCCGTACGCCCGGACTTGTCACTGCGCACCTCGTACTGCGGGTCGTCGGGCGAGGCGGCCACGGTGCGGCCGGCCGCCTCCGTGCGCTCGGTGATCTTCTTCTCCACCGCGCCCGAGGTCTCGGTGCCGTGACTGCGCCAGGCGGCCTTGTCACCCTTGGCCGGCTCCCGCTCGCCGGAGGAGTGCTTCCCCTTGGCCATGGCGTGCTCCTGCTCTGTGAGGGTTCGCGGTGTGCATCACCCACCTTGCCCGCACCCGACGCGCTCGGCATGGGCGGCGGCGTGGTCGCTCTTCTGTGAGGCGCGCAGCTCTCAGGAGCACCCTTGCTTAGTGATCGGCCAGATGGGAAGTCGGAGAGGCATCGCCCGCCGCCCGCTGTACCGGGAGCGGCCCCGAGGGCGAGGGCAGCAAGCCTCCGTCCATCACCCCGAGGAGTGTCGTGACCCAGCGCATCGGAGTGGAAGAGGAATTCCACATTGTCGAGGTGGAGACGGGCCTGCTCGTGTCACGAGCCGACACCGTGCTGGAGAAGCTCCCCAAACCGACCTACACGACCGAACTGCAGCAGGCGACCGTGGAGACCAACAGCGGTGTGCACACCTCACTGCACGACCTCTACGCCGACGTCATAGCCACCAGACGCCGGCTCGACGCCGCCGCCACCGCGCACGGGCTCGCCGCGGTCGCCGCCGGAACGGTGCCGCTGGCCCGCACCGCGGACATCCAGCCCACCGCCGGCTACCGCTACCGCCGCATGGTCGACCAGTACCGCATGGTCGCCGACGAGCAGCTGATCTGCGGAACCCACGTCCATGTCGACGCTCCCGGCCGCGACCTGGCCGTACGCATCATGTGCGAGGTGTCGCCGTGGCTGCACGTGCTGCTGGCCCTGTCCGCGAGTTCTCCGTTCTGGCTGGGTGCCGACACCGGCTACGCCAGCTGGCGGACGATGGTGTGGCAGCGCTGGCCCACCGCGGGTCCGGTCGGCTGCTTCCCGGACGCGGCGGCCTACGACGCGACCGTCCAGGGCTTCATCGACTCGGGCGTCATCAGCGACCCGGGAATGATCTACTACGACATACGGCCCTCCGCCCATCAGCAGACCCTCGAACTGCGCATCTGCGACGCCTGCCCCCGCGCGGAGACCGTCGTGCTCGTCGCGGGACTCTTCCGGGCCCTGGTGACCGAGGCCCGGGAGCGGCTGGAGACCACCCGGGTCCCCGCCTGCGGGGGCCGGCACGAGTGGCTGCGCGCCGCGTCCTGGCGGGCCGCGCGTTCCGGCCTCGAAGGCACCCTGATCGACCCCTACACCCGCCGCGAGGCGCCGGCCCCGCAGGTCGTCCGCGCCCTGCTCAGGCGGGTGCGCCCGGCGCTGGAGGCCGCCGGGGACTGGGGGACGGTCCGGGACCTCACCGAGCGCGCGCTCCAGGAGGGCAGCGCCGCCCATCGCATGCGCCGCACGGCCACGGCCGAGGACCTGCTGGCCTGCACCGATCTGGCGATCGCGGAAACCCGCGGCGACACCGCCCGGCGCCGCCGGCCCGTCACCGGACTCGACGGGAACGTCACCTCCCTCAGGCGGCCCGCTCCGGGCGCTCCCGCCTCCCGCCCGGCACGCATCGCCGGCCCCTGACGCGCGCGGCACACGCACGGACGGCGGCCTCTGCCGCCTTCCCCGAGCCACCCGACGGGATGTCGTACGAAGGAGAACGGAACACCATGTCAACCAGCCCCCACCGGCCGGCGACGGCCCGGTCCGCGTACTCGGCGACACCACGCGATCCGCACCCGCGGGACGGAGGTGCTGCCTGATGTGCGGTCTGAGCGGAGAGATGCGCCTCGACGGCGGGCGACCCGACCTCGCGGCCGTGGAGCGCATGAGCGACCGGCTCGCGCCCCGTGGCCCCGACGGTGAGGGGATCTGGTCGCGGGGGGCCGTGGCGCTGGGCCACCGCCGACTGAAGATCATCGACCTGTCCGAGCGCGGGGCGCAGCCGATGACCGACGACCAGCACGAGGTCACCGGCGTCTTCAACGGCTGCATCTACAACTACGGGGAGCTGCGTACGGAACTGGCGGCCCTCGGTCACCGGTTCCGCTCCACGTCCGACACCGAGGTCGTCCTCAAGGCGTACCGGCAGTGGGGCACCGCCTGTGTCGACCGCTTCCACGGCATGTTCGCGTTCGCTCTCGTGGAGCACCGGACCGGCCGTCTGATCCTGGGACGCGACCGCCTCGGCATCAAGCCCCTGTACCTGGCGCAGACCGCCGGACGGCTCCGCTTCGCCTCGTCGCTTCCGGCACTCCTCGCGGCCGGCGGCGTCGACACCGCGCTGGACCCGGTCGCCGTCCACCAGTACCTCAGCTGGCACGCCACCGTCGCCGCACCCCACACCATCGTGGCCGGGGTGCGCAAGCTGCCCCCGGCCACCGTGCGGACCGTCGAGCCGGACGGCAGCTACCAGGACCGTCGCTACTGGCAGCCGTCCTACACCCGCAGGCCCGAGCACGCGGGCATGAGCCCCAGCGAATGGCGCGACGCGGTGCTCGACGCGCTGCGCACCGCCGTGAGCCGCCGGATGGTCGCCGACGTGCCGGTCGGCGTCCTGCTCTCGGGCGGCCTGGACTCCAGCCTGATCGTGGCACTGCTGGCCGACGAGGGACAGCGGGACCTGGCGACGTTCAGTGTGGGCTTCGAGTCGGAAGGCGGTGACGCCGGGGACGAGTTCCGGTACTCCGACCTGATCGCCAAGGAGTTCGCCACCGATCACCACCAGCTGATGGTTCCCTCGGAGCGGGTGTCGACGGCCCTGGACGCGGCGGTCGCGGCCATGAGCGAGCCGATGATGAGCCATGACGTGGTGGCCTTCCACCTGCTGGCCGAGCAGGTGGCCAAGAACGTCAAGGTCGTGCAGAGCGGTCAGGGCGCGGACGAGGTGTTCGCCGGCTACCACTGGTACCCCCGCCTCGCCTCCGCGGCCCGCGAGGAGGAGCCGGAGAGGTACGCCGAGACGTACTTCGACCGGTCGCACGCCGACCTCGCCGCCGTGCTCCAGCCGCACATGCTGCCGCCGGAGGACGTCTCGCGCCGGTTCGTCCGCGACCACATGGCGGCGCCCGGGGCCGAGACCGCTCTCGACGCGGCCCTGCGGCTCGACACCCATGTCATGCTCGTGGACGACCCCGTGAAACGGGTCGACAACATGACCATGGACTGGGGCCTGGAGGCCCGTGTGCCGTTCCTCGACCATGAGCTGGTGGAGCTGGCGGCCGCCTGTCCGCCGGAGCTGAAACTGGCCGACGGCGGCAAGGGCGTCCTGAAGGAGGCCGGCCGCAAACTGCTGCCCCGTGACGTGGTCGACCGGCCCAAGGGCTACTTCCCGGTCCCGGCGATCACCCACATGGCCGGGCCCGTCCTGGAGCGGGTCCGCGAGGCACTGAACGCTCCCGAGGCCAGGCGGCGCGGACTCTTCAAGGACGCCTACCTCGACGAACTCCTGGCGGCCCCCGACCGACACCGCACCAAGCGCGGAGCGAACGCGCTGTGGCAAGTGGCTTTGCTGGAGATATGGCTGCAGACGCACGGAATCTGACGGACAGGCGCCCCGCGGAGCCCACCGCCGGCCCGGGCACGGCCACCGTCGGCCGGCCTGCGCCGGAGGCGAGCCCGGCGCCACCGGCGGGGGACCGGCGTGCCCCCGCCTTCGCCGCCCCCGCACGCATCCCGCTGCCGGACGCCGCCGGGCCGCGCGACGCGCCGACCCGGCTCGTCGCGCACGGCTGCTGGTACCCCTCGGCCGATCCCACCGGTGCCCAGGTGGCCTACATCTGCGACCGCGCCGGTGTGCCCCAGCTGTGGGCGGGGCCCGTCGACGGCGACGAGGTACGGCTGCTCGACACCGAGCCGGACCCCGTCCAGGAGGTGTCCTGGTCGCCCGACGGCCGGTGGATCGCCTACACCACCGCCCCCGGAGGCGGCGAACACCTGCGGGTGCTGTGCGTACGCCCCGACGGCACCGACCGCCACATCCTGGCCGGAGCCGAACCGGGCAGCTCGGCCCACCTGGGCTGCTGGGCGCACGACGGATCGGCCCTCGCGGTGACCGTCGCGGTCCCCACCGCCGCCCCCGCCTCCCAGACCGCGGCGACGGAGCCCGGGCCGGCCGGATCCGGGCTGCCTGCCGGCCGCCTGGCGGCCGGCAGGCAGCGCCGGGACGGCGACGCCGTGCTCCTCGGCGCGCCACCCCACGACGAGGGCCGGCTCGGCCGGCCGTCACCCGCGGCCACCGCCGACACGAGGGCCCCCGGCGCCACAGGGGACGGACACCCCGCCCCGACCGCCGCCTTCGGCGACGGACTGTCGGCCTATCTGATCGACCCCGACGGCGTGAGCGCCCCCGTCCTGCTCGCCGCCGAGAAGGACGCGGCGACACTGCGCGTGTGCGACCTCAGCCGTGACGGCGCCCTGGCGCTGCTGCGCCGGGGACCGCGCGGACGGCGCGAGGCGGTGGTGACGCGCACCGCCGACGGCACCACGACCTGTGTGGTACCGGTGGCCGACGGCGACCCGTGGATCGGCGGGTTCTCGCCCCGCGCGGACACCCTCTGGCTGCGCAGCGACGCCTACCGGGAGTTCGCGGTCCTGCTCGCCGCCGGACTGGACCCGGACGGACGGCCGCGGGGCTGGTCCGTCGCGGCCGCGCGGCAGGACAGCGACCTGGAACTGCTGCACCGCGCCCACGACGGCAGCACCGCCGTACTGGCCTGGAACGTCCGGGGCGTGAGCGAGGTGGAGGTCCTCGACACCGACCCGTCCGGGCGTACCGCCGGAGCGCCCCGGCCGGTGCCCCTGCCCCACGAAGTGGCCACCCGCATCGCCGGCGCCGGGCCGGGGCTCCTGCTGGCCCTGTCCGGCTCCCAGCGCCGCCCCGGCGTGTGGTGGCTCCCCGCGGGGGCGGCCGTGGCGCGCACCCCGTGGTCGTCCCGGGACGAGGACGCCGTTCCCCCGGGCCGCCCGCCCGTCCGACCGGTCCAACTGAGCCTGTCCGCACGGGACGGACTGCCGCTGAACGGCTGGTACTACCGGGCGCCCGGGCGCGGACCCGGTGAACCGGCGCCCTGCGTCATCCATCTGCACGGCGGCCCCGAGGAACAGGAACGGCCCGTCCTCAACCCGCTCTACCACGAGATCCTCGGGCGGGGACTGGACATCTTCGCGCCCGACGTACGGGGTTCCTCCGGATACGGCCGGTCGTTCGTCGACGCGGACCTGGCCCGGGGCCGGTTCGCCGCCATCGACGACGTGGCCGACTGCGTCGCCCACGCGGTGCTGGCCGGGCCGGCCGATCCCTCCCGGCTGGCCGTCATGGGCCGCTCGTACGGCGGTTATCTCACGTTCGCCTCCCTCGTCTGGCACCCGGACCTGTTCCGTACCGGGGTGGCGGTGTGCGGCATGTCGGACTTCGCGACCTTCTTCGAGGGGACCGAGCCCTGGATCGCGCAGTCGGCGGCCCACAAGTACGGCCACCCCGAGCGCGACCGCGAACTGCTGCGCACGCTCTCGCCGATGAGCCGCGTCGACGCGCTGCGCGCGCCGGTGCTCGCCGTGCACGGGGAGCACGACACCAACGTGCCGCCCGGCGAGTCGGAGCAGTTCGTACGCGCCGCTCGCGAGCGCGGTCTGACCGCCGAACTGCTCACGCTGCGCGACGAGGGCCACGACTTCCTGCGGGCCGACAACCGCAGGCTCTTCCGCCGTGCCGCGGCCGACTGGCTGCAACGGCACCTGACCGGCTGACCCCGCCCGGGCGGGGCTGGACCGCCGGTCACCGGGTAGTCGGACGTCGAGGGGCCTGACGAGAGCAGGACACCCCCTGTCGAAAGGAGTGTCGTGTCCGGAGTTTTCGAACGACTCAAGCAGTACGCGAGGAGCCCGCAGGGCCGGCGCACGATCGAACAAGTACGCCGTACCGCGGCCGACCCGCGCCGCCGGGCCCAGGCCCAGCGGCTGTTCGGCAAGCTGCGCGCCCGCCGGTCCGCGTCGGGGATGTGACGCGCACAGGCCCACGGCCCGCCGTCCTGGCCCGTGCGAGACGGTTCAGACGGCGGGCCGCGGCCTGCGTGGAAGGGCGGTCGGGGGGAATCCGGAGTGCATCGCGACCCGCGACCTCACCCGACCGGGAGGACGGACACCATGCTGGCCATTGTTGCGGCGGCCTTGTTCTTCATCGCTTTTCTGATCGACGCGGCCGACATCTCCACCAACCACGTCTTCACCCAGACCAACATCATGCTCATCGGCCTCACGCTCCTGGCCCTGCACCTGGCGGGCGTGGGAAGCGGCTGGGCGGCGCGCGGCCGCAGACGCTGACGCGCACCCGGCGCACGGCCAGGCACCCAAGTGCCGCCGGGCCGAAGCCGGTCCACCGCCTCCGGCCGCCCGGTCAGGAGCCCGAGCCCGCCCTGAGGAAGTCGATCAGCGCCGCGTTCACCTCGTCCGGACGTTCCTGCTGGGTCCAGTGCCCGCAGCCGGCGAGCTTGAGGGGTTCGCGCCGCAGGTTGGGCATCAGGGCGGGGAGGCGCTCGATGAGTTCGGGTGTGCCGGGGAAGGCGGGGACGGCATCGCGGTCGCCGTAGATGTACAGGGCCGGCGAGGTGACGACGGCGCCGTGCCAGGGAGCGGTCAGTTCCCAGTTGCGGTCGAGGTTGCGGTACCAGTTCAGGGCGCCGGTGAAGCCCTGGGAGAAGCTCTCGGTGAGCGCGTCGAGATCCTCCTCGGTGAACCACGCCGGCAGCGCCTCCGGGTCCGGCATGGTGGCGAGCCAGCCGCGCTCGGGGTCGACCAGCGGCTGCTTGCCCTCGCCGGCGCCGGGAGCGTCTCCGGAAGCCCAGTAGAAGAACTTCCGCAGCGCGGTGCGGGTGTCCCGGGCGAACTCGGCGTCGGCGACGCCGGGGCGGTTGAAGTAGTTCCAGTAGAAGCGGCCGTCGAACCTCTCCTGCATGGCCTGCAGCGGAGGCCTGGTCCCCCGGAACGGGGGCGGCACGCTCAGGCCGGCCACCCCGAGCACCAGGTCCGGTCGCAGCAGCGCGGTGTGCCAGGCCACCGGCGCGCCCCAGTCGTGCCCGACGACGTACGCCTTCTCCTCACCCAGGGCCCGGACCAGTCCGACGACATCACCCACCAGGTGCAGGATCGTGTACGCGTCGACGTCGTCGGGATGGTCGCTGCGCCCGTAGCCGCGCTGGTCGGGCGCGACGACCCGGAAGCCCGCGTCGGCCAGGGGGCCGATCTGGCGGTGCCAGGAGTGCCACGACTCGGGGAAACCGTGCAGGAGCACCACCAGGGGGCCGTCGCCCTGCTCGGCGATGTGCAGCCGAATGCCGTTCACGTCAACCATTCGATGCTCAACCATGGGCATGAGCGTACTGGCCCTGATCGACGGGTGGTGCCGACACGGGCGGTGGCAGCTCCCCCTCAATAGACGTCACGCACGTAGCGCTTGTCCGCGGACAGGCGCCTTGTGTAGGCGGCGGCCTCGTCGGCGTCCAGGCCGCCGTGGGTGGCGATGACGTCCCGGAGAGCCTGGTCGACGTCCTTCGCCATCCGGCCCGCGTCGCCGCACACATAGAAGTGGGCGCCGTCCTGGAGCCACTGCCACAGGCGGGCGCCGTTCTCCCGCATGCGGTCCTGGACGTAGACCTTGTTGCGCTGGTCGCGGGAGAAGGCGAGGTCGAGGCGGTCCAGTGCGCCCGACGCCCGGAACGCCTCCAGTTCCTCGCGGTGGTAGAAGTCGGTGGCTTGGCGCTGCTCGCCGAAGAACAGCCAGTTGGAGCCGGTGTGGCCGCGGGCCCGGCGGTCCTCGAGGAAGCCGATGAAGGGTGCCACGCCGGTGCCGGGCCCGACCATGACCATCGGCGTGGCGGGGTCGGCGGGCGGACGGAAGTGCGCCGAGCGCTGCACGAAGACCTGCACCGGACCGTCGTCCGCGCAGTCGGCCAGGTAGGTGGAGCACACGCCCTTGCGTTCGCGGCCGAGGTCGTTGGTGTAGCGCACGACCGAGACGGTGAGGCGGACCTCACCGGGGTGCGCGAGCGGGCTGGAGGAGATGGAGTACAGCCGGGGCTGGAGGCGGCCCAGCACGGTGGTCCATTCCGCGGCCGACGCCCGCACCGGAAAGGCCGCGACGACGTCGGCGGCCTGCCGGCCCCAGCTCCACCGCGCGAGCGCGTCCTTGTTGTCGGGGCGCAGCAGCCGCTTCAGCTGATGACTGCCGGTCCGCTCCGCCACGAACCTGAGCAGGCCGGGGGTGACGCGGGAGATGTCCAGGCGGATGCGCAGCGCCTCTTCCAGGGGGAGCGGCGCACCGTCGCCCACGTCCACGGGCTCGTCGGGATCGAGTCCGGTGAGCGCGAGCCACTCGGCGACGAGTCCGGTTCCGTTGGCCGGCCACACGCCGAGCGCGTCACCGGCTTCGTAGGCGAGTTCACCGCCGCGGGTGTCGAGGGAGAACTGCCGTACCTCCTTCTGCGAACCGGGCAGGCTCAGCAGCCTGTTGCCGATGAGCAGGGTCGCGAACGGTGACGACCTGGTGTAGCCGGCCGGTGCGGTGGCGGCGACGGACGGGGTGACGGCGGCTCTGGCCACGTCCGTCGCCGCGCCCGCGCCTGCGGACCGCCGCTCGCCCGCCACGGCCAGGACGGTCGCCACCTGCCCGAGCCAGTGCCCGGCACGCTCCTCGAAGCCGGGTTCGCAGTCGGTCCGCGGGAGGAGGCGGGTGGCGCCGAGCGCCGCGAGGCGTTCGTCGAGCCGGCGGCCGTAGCCGCAGAAGTCGTCGTAGCTGGAGTCGCCGAAGGCGAGGACCGCGTACCGGATCCCCTCCAGCCGTGGCACGTCCGGGGCGGACAGCGCCTGCCAGAAGGCGGCGCCGTTGTCGGGGGCCTCTCCGTCGCCGAACGTGCTGGTGACGAGGAGTACATCGGCGCCGACGGCGAGACGGGCCGGGTCCACGTCGGCCATGGGCAGCAGTTCGGGGGCCAGACCCGCCCGCGTGAGGTGCGCTGCGGCGCCGGCGGCGAACTCCTCGGCGTTGCCGGTCTGGGAGGCCCACACGATCACGAGACGGCGGGCCGGTACGGCGGTGCCGGTACCCGGCTCCGCGGTCCGCGCCGGCCCGCCGGCCGGCGCCTCGACACCGTTGCGGGAGAACATGCCGGCGAGGACGCCGTCGACCCACAGCGCGTGTCCGGGGTCGAGGGGCGCGCCCGGCGGCAGCACGGGGACGCGCCCGTCGGCCGGGGGGTTCAGGGCGAGGCCGGACAGATAGCCGGAGAGGTAGCGGCGCTCCGGCCCGGCCAGGGACGCGGGGGCGGGATCGCCGACGCCGAACAGTGCGGCGAGCGCCTGGACGGGGGAGTCCGGCGCGATGGCCGGCCGGGGCACGGGGGCGGGGGGCACGGGCGTGGACTCCGGCCGGCCTCCCGGGCGGCCCGGAGGGGCGGGGGCGGCCGTCCTGGCGAGGGCGACGGCACAGACCTTGAACTCGGGCTGGAACGAGACCGGGTCGACCGCGTCGTTGGTGACGGCGTTGATGCTGAGGTACTCGCCGAACAGGTCGTTCCAGTGGAAGGGGGCGAAACAGTTCCCGGGCCGGACCCGGTCGGTGACCACGGCGGGCAGTACGGCACGCCCGCGGCGCGAGGCGACCTCCAGGTGATCGCCCTCGACGGCACCGAGCGCCTCGGCGTCCTCCGGATGGATCTCCACGAACGGACCCGGGGCGAGCTTGGCGAGCTTCGCCACCTTCCCGGTCTTGGTCATGGTGTGCCACTGGTGCTGGAGGCGGCCGGTGTTGAGGAGGAACGGGTAGTCGTCGTCGGGGAGTTCGGCCGGCGGCAGGTGCGGACGGGCGAAGAACCGGGCGCGCCCGCTCGCGGTGGGGAAGGCCAGGCGGGGCCGGGTGCCGTCCTCGCGCTCCAGCAGGGTCTGGCTGACACCGTCGTTGAGGTAGCGGATCGGGTTGCGGTCCGGGCCGTCGACGGCCGGAGCCGGCCACTGGACCGGTGTGCCGCGCAGCCGCTCGTAGGTGACACCGCGCAGGTCCCACCCCGTCCTGGGGTTCCACGCCCGCTTGAGCTCCTCGAACACCTCCTCGGCCGAGGCGTACGTGAAGCCCTCCGCGAAGCCCATCGCGCAGGCCACCTCCGCGATCAGCCGCCAGTCGGGCAGCGCCTGCCCGGGCGGGTCGACGGCCCCCGGGACGAGGGTGAGGTTCCGCTCCGAGTTGACCATGACGCCGTCCGACTCGGCCCACATCGTCGCGGGCAGGACGACATCCGCGTACGCGCCGGTCTCGGTCTCGGCGAACACGTCCTGGACGACGACGAGTTCAGCGGCCTCCAGACCGGCGACGACGGTCCTGCGGTTGGCGACCGAGGCCACCGGGTTGGTGCAGATGATCCAGCACGCCTTGATGTCACCCGTGCCCATCCGCTCGAACAGCTCGACGGTGCCCCGCCCGGCCTCGGTGCGCAGCGAGCCCTCGGGGATGTTCCACAGGTGCTCGACGAAGGCCCGCTCGGCAGCGTCGAGCACGGACCGCTGGCCGGGCAGCCCCGGGCCCATGTAGCCCATCTCGCGCCCGCCCATGGCGTTGGGCTGGCCGGTCAGCGAGAACGGGCCGGATCCCGGCCGGCACAGTGCGCCGGTCGCGAGGTGCAGGTTGATCAGGGCGTTGGTGTTCCAGGTGCCGTGCGTGGACTGGTTCAGGCCCATCGTCCAGCAGCTCATCCACTCACCGGCCTCGCCGATCAGCTGTGCGGCCCGCCGGATGTCGCTCTCGGGGACGCCGGTGATCTCCGCGACCTTCTCGGGCGGATGGGCCGCGAGGAAGGCGGGCATCTCCTCCCACCCCTCGGTGAATTCGGCGATGAACTCCTCGTCGGTGTGGCCGCCCTCGACCAGCAGGTGCAACAGGCCGTTGAGCAGGGCGAGATCGGTGCCCGGTCTGATCTGGAGGAAGAGGTCGGCCTTGTCGGCGGTGGCGTTGCGGCGCGGGTCGACGACGATCAGCTTGGCGCCGGCCGACTTCACGCGGTCCATCATGCGCAGGAACAGCACCGGATGGCAGTCGGCCATGTTGGCGCCGACGACGAGGAAGACGTCGGCGTGGTCGAAGTCCTGGTACGAGCCGGGCGGCCCGTCCGCGCCCAGCGACAGTTTGTAGCCGGAGCCCGCCGAGGCCATGCACAGCCGCGAGTTCGACTCGATCCACCGGGTGCGCACGAACCCCTTCGCCAGCTTGTTCGCCAGGTACTGGGCCTCCAGGGACAGCTGCCCGGACACGTAGAAGGACAGGGCGTCCGGCCCGTGCTCGTCCAGGACCGCCCGCAGCCGGGCCGCGACCGACGCCACGGCCTCGTCCACGTCCGTCTCGACCGCCGCCGCACCCCGCTCCGCACGGACCAGCGCCCGCCGCAGCCGCCCCGGCGCGGCCATCATGTCCGTGCTCGTCGCCCCCTTGGTGCACAGGCGGCCGAAGTTGGCCGGGTGCGCCTTGTCCCCGGACGCCTTCGCGGCACGGCGGCGGCCGTCGGCGGGGTCGCGTGCCACGTCCAGCACGATCCCGCAGCCGACGCCGCAGTACGAGCAGACCGTGCGGACACTGCCGTCCGCCGAGCCGGATGCCACCGATTACCCCTCCCGCCGGTGTGTGCTTTCCCGGACCGCCGATGGCGGCAGCCCCGTGACCAGCACCGTAGGGAGATCGGATGTCCGGCCCGTCACAGGCCGGGAGCTTGCGGGGTTACGCCCCCCGCACACACCATCGCGGCGCCGTGTGAGGCCGGGTCCCCGACCGTCAGGGGGAGACGGGAAGGGGCCGGGCGCTCCGACGGACTCAGGGTGGGGCCGTAGGACCGGCGTGTACCGCCGCGGGGTTACGGCCGGGCGTCCGCCCCGGGGTCCAGCCGGACACGCAGGCTCTGGACGCTGCGGGCGACGCGAGCGGGGCTGTAGGTCACCTGGTCGCCGGTCCGCCGGGGCCGGCGGCGCAGCAGGTGGCGAAGGGCCGCGGTGGCTTCGAGACGGGCCAGCGCGGCGCCGAGGCAGTAGTGGCTGCCCAGCCCGAAGGCGAGATGCCGTGGCTCCCGGTCGAGCCGGAGGCGGTGCGGATCGGGGAAGACGCGCGGATCGCGGTTGGCCGCGCCGAGCAGCACCGAGACGACGGCGCCGCGCGGCACGGGCGTACCCGCGATGTCGGCGTCGACCAGGGCGCTGCGCGGCGCCAGCTGAATGGGCGGGTCGAAGCGCAGCAGCTCCTCCACGGCCACGGCGATCACCCGCTCCGAGTGCCCCCCGGCCGCGAGCCGCGCCAGCTGGTCGGGGTGCTCCAGGAGGGCGTGCGTACCGTTGCCGATCAGACCCACGGTCGTCTCGTATCCGGCCGCGACGAGCTGGGCGCACGTGGCCACGGTCTCCGCTCGTGCCGTCCGGCCGTCCGTGTCCCGCGCGAGCGCCCGCAGGAGCCCGGTGCCGCCCGGCCGGCGCAGGGCGACGCCGATGTCCCTCGCCAGGCAGACCCGCGCCCGCGCGATGCGCTCCCGGGTACCGGGGGCGATCAGCTCGGGCGGATCCATGCCACGCACCAGGAGCGAGGCCGCCTCGGTGAAACGGTCGCGGAGGTCTTCGGGCACTCCGATCAGGTCCGCGACGACCCGTGCGGACAGCGGCCGGGCGACCTCCGTGACGACATCCGCCGTACCGGACCGGGCCGCCCTCGCGACGAGGTCTGCCGCCAGGTCGCTGATCCTCCGGCGCAGGGACAGCACCTCGCGTGCGGTGAAGGCGCGCCGTACCCGCTCGCGTTGGCGGGTGTGGCCGGGCGGGTCGGTCAACAGGAACGTCCGGGCGGGCACACCGTAACCGGTCTGCTCCAGTGCCGTCTGGGCCCCATGGCCGAAACGCGGATCGCGCAGGACGGCCTGCGCCTCGAAGTAGCCGAGCACCACCACGTCACCCGACCGCGTGCGGTGGACGGGACCGTGCGTACGGCGCGCCGCCTCGTACCAGGGGTACGGGTTCCGCACGAACTCCTCGGCGGAGACGTCGAAGGGAAACTGCCTCATCAGGCAGTCGATCAGCGTACCGGCTGTTTCCATTCGGATATCGCCCGTCATTCCTCTGTATTCCTCTGTCCGCCGAGGACGCCCCGGCCATTCCCTTGCCACGGCAGGCCGCCCACGTTCTGATAAATAGTGCACATGACCGGTGGACGCGGAACGGATGTCCTCGCTTTTCACGCTAGTGCGCGAAGAACGCGAAGGCGCTGGGCGAGCGCCGGGGCCATGTGCTCGGGGCTGTTCCTGCTGGGCATGGATCTCACGGTGCTCAACGTCGCGGTCCCCGATCTGCAGGCCGCCCTCGGCTCGTCCGCGGGACAGACGCAGTGGATCGTCGACGCCTACGCACTCGTGCTGGGCGGCCTGGTACTGACGGCAGGGGGCGTCACCGACCGGATCGGCCGCCGACGGGCCTTCGTCATGGGCCTGGCCGTCTGCGCCCTCGCCTCCTGGGCCGGTGCGGTGGCCGCCGTACCGTGGCAGCTGATCGCCGCTCGCGGTGCCATGGGGGCGGGTGCCTCACTGATCATGCCGGCGACGCTTTCGCTGATCAGCGGCCTGTTCCCGGAGCCGGCCCTGCGCAGCCGGGCCATCGCCCTGTGGGCGGCGGTGGGCGGGGTGGGCGGAGCCCTGGGACCGGTGATCGGCGGCTGGCTGGTCGGCCATCACTCGTGGCGGGCGGTGTTCTGGCTGAACGTGCCCTTCGCCACGGCGGTCATCGTGCTGACGCTCCTCGTGGTGCCCTCGCCGCCGCCCTCCCGCACGGAGCCCGTCGACCTGCCGGGCACCCTGCTGTCCGCGTCGGGACTCCTGGGTCTGGTCTGGGCGGTCATCGAGGGCCCGGCCCGGGGGTGGACCAGTACGCCGGTGCTCGTCGTGTCCGCCCTCGCCGCGGGGCTGTTGACGGTGTTCGGCGTGTGGCTGCGGCGCGCCGACGCGCCCCTGCTGCCACGGCGTGTGCTGCGGCGCGACATCACCGTCCCGGCGGCGGCCCTGTCCATGATGGCGTTCGGGATGTTCGGCGCCCTCTTCGTCGTCTCCCTCTATCTGCAGGGCGTGCTGGGCTGCACTCCCTGGCAGGCAGGTCTGCGCACGCTGCCGTTGCCCGCCGCTCTCGTCGCCGGCGCGGCGCTGGCCGCGCTGCTCACCGCGCGGCTGACCCACCGGTCCGTGATGGTGGGCGGCCTCGCCACGGTCGCGGGTGCCTTCGCCCTGTTGTCCCGCACCACGACCCACTCCGGATACCCGCACCTCGCCCTGGTGCAGGTCATCGCGGGCGTGGGAGCGGGACTGACGGCCGCGGCCGGCACCGCGGCGGTGATGGACGCCGTGGGCGAGGAACACGCGGGGGTCGGGTCCGCCGTGAACGACGCCACCCGCCAGGTCGGCGCCACACTCGGTGTCGCCGTCCAGGGCTCCGTCCTGGCCACCGTCTACCGGGACCGGATGAGCGCCGCGCTCACCGGTACGGGCCCGGGCGGCATGCCGTCCGGCGCCACGGACAGCGTCGTCGCCGCCGCGCTGGCGGCCCGGCACGCCGCCCCCGGCGTGCGCAGCCATCTGCTGGCCGCGGCGACGGACGCCTTCGTCGCCGGCCTCACCCGCAGCGCGTGGGTGGCGGGCGCGGTCGCCGTCGCCGGAGCGGTGGCCGTGTGGCGGGGGCTGCCGCGCCTTCCCGCCGCGCTCCGCGTACCCCGCGAGGAAATGAGCACCACGCCGAGCGGCTCTCCGTAGACCACACCGGTCATTGTTCTCCGACACGCGCCCGCTGTTCACCGGCGAATTCGCTACGAGTGCGCTTTGCTGGCTGTCCGCCCACCTCCCTTACCGCACCAGGAGCCTTTCTTGGCCGACCAGCTTTTCGCCGACACGCTCATGCGTCTCATCGTCCGCCATTTCGAGATGGACCCGGGACAATTGAGCCCCGACAGCAATCTGCAGGAGCTGGGCCTCGACTCGATCGCTCTCGCGGAACTGCTCGTCGTGGTCGAGGAGGAGACCGGCATCGAGGTCCCCCTCACGGACGAGACGATGCCGGCGGGTCCCGGGGTCACCATCGCCGCGGTGGCGGACTACGTCGCACGGTTCGCCGACGAGTCCGCCCGGGCCGTCCTCCACACCCTGGCCACCGCACCGGCGGGCGCGGACACGTGAAGGAGGCCCAGACCGTCGTCACGGGCATCGGTCTGGTCACTCCGGGGGGTGTCGGCGCCGGCGCGACCTGGGGGCGGCTGTGCGCCGGGGAACCGACGGCCGCCACCGACCCCGGCCTCGCGGGCCTGCCCGTGGACTTCAGCTGCCGGGTGGGGGACGAGGAACTCGCGGCGGCCCTCGGCCGCGGACTGCGCTGGCGCACCGACCGCTTCGTCCACCTGGCCGTCATCGCCGCACGGGAGGCGGTCCGGGACGCCGGTCTGGCGCCGGGGGAGTGGGCGGGGGACCGGGTCGGCGTGGTCATCGGAGTGGGCAGCAGCAGCCGTGACACCGACCTGCGTACCGCCCGCTGCCTGACCTCGGGCACGTATCAGAAGATCTCGCCGACCACGGTCCCGCGGGCCCTGCCGAACATGGCCGCCGGTGAGATCGCCGCCGATCTGGGCGCCAAGGGGCCGGGCTTCGGCGTCAGCACCGCCTGCGCGTCCGGTGCCACCGCCATCGGCATCGGCCGGCAGCTCCTGAGGGGCGGCATGTGCGACATCGCACTGGTCGGCGGTGCGGAGAGCGCCTGCGGGCCGCTGTCCAGCACGGGGTTCTGGCGGCTGGGCGCGTTGTCCACCCGCTGCCATGACCCGCAGGGCGCCTCTCGTCCCTTCGACAGCCGGCGGGACGGCTTCGTCCTGGCAGAGGCCGCCGGGGTGCTCGTACTGGAACGGGCGGCGCACGCACGCGCCCGCGGCGGCAGGGCGAGAGCGGTGCTGTCCGGGTTCGGCGCCACCAGCGACGCCCATCACCCCACCAGCCCCCACCCCGACGGGGAGGGCGCCGTACGCGCCGTGCGACAGGCCCTGACGGAGGCCGGACTGACACCCGGCGATGTCCACCACGTCAACGCGCACGCGACGTCGACACCGCTGAACGACCGCGTGGAATCCGCCGTGCTGCACCGCGTCTTCCCGCAGCCGCCGCCGGTCACCGCGACCAAGAGCATCCTGGGCCACTCGCTGGGGGCCGCGGGAGCGGTCGAAGCCGCGGTGTGCGTCCTGTCGCTGCACCACCAGACCGTTCACCCCACCGCCAACCTCGACACGCCGGAACCCGGCATCGACCTCGACATCGTCACCAAGGCGCCCCGTACCTGCCGGATGGACACCGTCCTGAGCACGTCGTTCGGCTTCGGCGGACAGAACGCCGTCCTCGTCTTCCAGGCCGTCTGACCACGCGCCGTCGGCCGACCGAAAAGGCCCGATCCGCCCCCTGGCCGCCGCACCCACGTCACGCGCCGCCTTCCAGGGCTCTTCGGGGCTGATGCGCGGTGCGATCTCGAGGCGCCCTGGCCGACGTCCTCGAAGGCTTCCCCATGCCCGGGCAGGACATCCCCGGCTTCCGGCACCGGCCCTGCGGATCGCGGCCCAGGGCATCCACGACCCGCACATCCATCGCGTCAAGTGATGAAAGGGCGAGGCGCCGTAGGTCGCGCCCGCGGTCAGGGTGCGAACGGACAGCCTCGGCACGGCTGCTCGGCAACCCGAACACCGGGGACATCGGCTTCAGTTGTTGACGCCGGGCACGGGTGGGACTACAACCCGGAGAGAGCGCTCTCACGCCTGCTTTGCTCCCGCATCCCGCACGCCTATCCGGCTCGAGGAGACCTCGTCATGCCGATACCCGCCGGACCACCCGCCCACAGGCCACCCCTCGGCACCGCCCGCTCCCGCACCGCGCTCGGGCTGGTCGTCATCCTGCTGGCGGCCTGCTTCGCCGCCCTGACACCGTCGCCCGCACGGGCCGCCGACCAGTTGCTGTCCCAGGGGCGGCCCGCCACGGCGTCCTCGGTCGAGAACGGGGCGTTCCCCGCGAGTGCCGCGGTCGACGGCAACTCCGGAACCCGCTGGTCCTCGGCCTTCTCGGATCCGCAATGGCTTCAGGTGGATCTCGGCTCCACCCAGCCGCTCACCCGTGTCACCCTGGCCTGGGAGGCCGCGTACGCCAAGGCCTTCCAGATCCAGACGTCCACCGACGCGCAGAACTGGACCACCCTCTACTCCACCGCCACGGCCACCGGCGGCACCCAGAACCTCGTGGTCAGCGGCAGTGGCCGCTACGTCCGGGTCCAGGGAACCGCGCGAGCGACCCAGTACGGCTACTCCCTCTGGGAGTTCCAGGTCTACGGACCCGGCGGCGGCACCACCCCGCCGGACGACTTCTGGGGCAGCACCGGCGACATACCGCCGGCGCACAACGCCGTGGAAGTGAAGATCCTCAACCGCACCAACGGCAAGTACCCCGACAGCCAGGTGTACTGGAGCTTCAACGGACAGGTCCACTCCATCGCCGAGCAGCCCTACCTCGACATGCCGGCGAACTCCGCGGGCCGCATGTACTTCTATCTCGGCTCGCCCAACAGCCCCTACTACGACTTCATCGAGTTCACGGTCGGCAACAACGTCTTCAACGGCAACACCACCCGGGTCGACGCCTTCGGCCTCAAACTGGCCATGCGCCTGCACGCCAAGGACGGCTACGACGTCGAGGTCGGCGAGAACCGGCAGACGTTCGCCGAGGACCGCGCCACCACCTTCCAGCGCTTCACCGACGCGGTGCCGGACCAGTTCAAGGTGCTGGCGCGGACGCAGGCCCCCTACCGGATCATCGCGCCCGGCAGCGACCCGAGCTTCCGCGCGGGCGGTGCCAACGCCGGCTACTTCACCTCCTACGCCCAGTCCGTCGGCGTCACCGCGGCCACCTCGGACATCTTCGGGTGCGCCGCGTCCCTGGCCGCCAACCCCGACATGTGCGCCGCCCTCAACCGTCATGTGGCCACGCTGCCGGCCTCCCAGCAGGCCGACCCGGCCCAGTACTACAAGGCGGCACCCGCGAACTACTACGCCAGGTTCTGGCACGACAACGCCATCAACCACCTCGCCTACGGCTTCCCCTACGACGACGTGGCGGGCCAGTCCTCGTTCATCTCCCACGGCAGCCCGCAGTGGCTGATGGTGGCCGTCGGCTGGTGACCGGCCGGTGACCGTCCGACGTCCGCCCCGGCCGGCTCGGAGCCCACCGAGCCGGCCGGGGCCGGGCCGCGTCCGGGCGGGCTCAAGGAGTGTCGTCGACCTCTCGTACCAGCTCGATCGCCCTGCCCAAGGTGGCGAGCCGGGCCTCCAGGGTGTCCCCGGCCGGGTACAGGCGCACGGTGTCGACCCCGGCGGCCCGCCACACCCGGAGCCGCTCGCGCACCATGGCCTCGGTACCGATCAGGGTGGTGCCCAGCACCATCTCGTCCGTCACCAGCGCCGTCGCACCCTCCCGGTCACCGGCCTGCCACCGCTCGCGTACCTCGGCGGCGACCTCGGCCCAGCCCTGACGGCTGTAGGCGTTGTTGTAGAAGTTGGTGGTCGACGACCCCATACCGCCCAGGCTGAAGGCCAGTTCCTTCTTGCGCCGGGCGGTCATCGCGCCGAGTGCCTCCTCGTCGGGTGCGAAGGCGACCTCGGCACCCTGGCAGACGTCCAGGTCGCCGCGTGTCCGGCCGGCGCGGGCCAGGCCCTCGTCGAGATGGGCGAAGTAGGCGCCGGCCGCTCCTTCGGGTACGAAGCTGGTTCCCAGCCAGCCGTCGGCGATCTCCCCGGTGAGGCGCAGCATCGCCGGGGACAGCGCGGCCAGATACAGCGGGACCCGGTGCTCGGCCCGCATCGAGAGCCGCATGGGAACCGCTTCGCTGCCGGGCAGCGGGATGGTGAACTCCGCTCCCGAGTAGGAGAGTCTGCCGCCGTCGAGCACCCGCTGGACGATCTCGACGGTCTCCCGCATACGGCGCAGCGGCCGGGCGAACGGCACCCCGTGCAGCCCCTCCAGCACCTGCGGGCCCGAGGCGCCCAGGCCGAGCACGAAGCGTCCCCCGGAGAGGTTGGAGAGCGTGACGGCGGTCTGTGCGACGGCCGCCGGGGTGCGGGTGCCCAGTTGGATGACACCGGATCCGAGGAGCATGCGGTCGGTGAGCGCGGCGTAGTAGCCGAGCGCGGAGGGCGCGTCGGAGCCCCAGGCCTCGGCGACCCAGCAGATGTCCAGGCCCAGCTTCTCCGCCTCGACGACGAAGTCCGCCGGCTCGCTCCAGCTCGCTCCGCCCGATGCCTCGACCGTGGTCGCGGTACGCATCACGCCTCCGCCCGCCGCTTGATGTGCTCGAGAGTCGAGGCGATGTTCCGCTCGAACTCGCGCAGCCGCACGAAGACGATCTTCTGCTCCTTGTCCGGCATCCGGTCGATCGCGAGGGACAGCCCGGAGCGCCCCGGGCCCAGCTGCATCCACTCCGACAGTTCCGTCCCGCCGTTCTCGGGCCGCAGCCGGAAGCGCCAGACCGCGGAGGGGTCGGCGGGGTCCTGCACCGCCCAGGCGAAGACGCGTTCCGGTTCGCACTCGACCACGTGCGACGTCGTCGACCACTCGCCGAGCGCCTCGTGCTTGCTGTGGCCGACGAACCGGGCGCCCACGGCCGGGCCGTCCGCGCCGTCGAGCCAGCGGACGGACTGGAGTTCCTCGCTCATGGCCGGCATCAAGGTGATGTCGCCGACCAGGCTCCACACCCGTTCCGGTGGGGCGTCGATCCAGGTTCGCACCTCGACCGTGGGTTTGTCCGCGTAGCGCGCGCCCGTCCACTCCACGTGCGTCAGCCTCCTCGCCGTCAACTGTGTGGCCTTCAGAGTTGCTTCATGAGACTTAGCTGTCAAGAGCGGTGGTGGGCGGGGATCAGGCCGTGTCGAACCGGCGCCGCACATCCGGACGACGCCTGAGCCGCTCGGGATAGCCGGGTCCCATCCGCATCGACGTCTCCTCGACCGTGAGAGGCCGCCGGCACTGGGAGCACACCACCTCGGCCGTGGTGTCGTGGCCGCACGCGTCGTGGTGGAACACGACGGGGACGCCCTCCTCGCCGGCCAGCCAGCGGTCGCCCCATCGGGACATCGTGGCCAGCACGGTGAAGAGGTCGCGCCCCTTCTCCGTGAGGACGTAGTCGTAGCGCGGCGGCTCGCGTTCGTAGAGCCGCTTCTCCAGCACCCCCTCGTCCACCAGGCGGTTCAGCCGGTCGGTCAGGGTGTTGCGCGCGATACCCAGTTCCCGCTGGAAGTCGTCGAAGCGGCGGATGCCGTAGAACGCCTCCCGCACGACGAGGGGTGTCCAGTGGTCACCCAGCAGATCGAGGGTCCGCGCGATGGAGCACGGCCAGTTGGCGAACGAGGTTCGTTTCATGTCCCCGATGATAGAGAGTTTCAACAGGAAACTCAGCAGATGGGTTCGGTCCTCGACGGCGTCGGGTGGGCCTCCAGCGCGTGCCCCTAGGTGTCGGAGAGCTCCAGCGGGCGCGCTCGGCGGCCCCGCCCGTAGGTACGACTTATCACCGCTTCGGGTGGTACGGCTCCCGGCCCGAAGCGGGGATGTGGGACGTTGGCCTTTCCCTCAGTCCGACCGGCCGTCCAGGGACTCGCCATATGCGACGCACCACCACCCAGCACTCGTCCGTCCGGGCAAAGACCCCCGGCACGGCCGGTGCCACCGCGCCCGGCCACGGGCGGGGCTGACCATCCGATGCCACCTCGCCCCGCCCTCCCGCTTCGGCCGATGCCCGCGGTGCTGGCCACGCTCTGTCTGCTGGGAGCCCTGGCGGGGTGCGCGGACCGGTCCGACCGGATCGAGCTGTCCGAAGACGACACGATCAAGGCCGCACAGCTCTACCTCACCGACCAGTGCCTGGCGCGTCAGGGACTGACACCGCCGGGATCCGGCGGGCGACCGCGCAGCGAGACCGAACAGCGGCGAGTGAGCCGGGCGCTCTACGGCTCCGGGCCCGCCGAACTGTCCCTTTCGCTGCCCACCGGCTATCAGGTACGCGCCCACACGGACGGTTGCCTCGCCGCGGCTCAGCGCACCCTCTACGGCGATCAGCGGGCGTGGTTCCACGCCTCGACGATCGTCGACAACCTCGAACCCGAAGCCGCCTACCGCGGGGTCGGCCTGGCCTCCGTACGCCGTACCCACCGCACCGAACTCGCCGACTGGCGGCGGATGCGCTCACGAGCACTCGAACAGGCCCGTGACCTGCTGACCCGGTCACTGAACCGCCGTGCAGCCCCGTCACCACAAGGGCGAACGACCGTACAGACCGTACGGGGGCGCTGACCCGCTGGAAAACGAGGGGGACGGCGGGGTGCGGATTCTCCCTCGCCGGGCGTGCCGCATGCTCTGAGGGTCCTCAAGTCGCTTCTGCGGAGCGGGCCGTGAGAGTCATAGTGCTCCCATGAAAGCAATCGCGGGACTGAGCAGGAAGTACGACGCCGTGCTGGCCATCCGGGACGCGGATCTGGTCGCTGCGGCTCTGCGGCAGGCGCTGGCCGATGCCGGGCCCGAGGAACGCCCGGGTCTCGAACGTGCCGTCGCCGTCGTGGAATCGACGGCCGCCGCCACCGAGAACCAGCTGCGCGCCCGCTGGGTGCGTGACCGGCTGTCCGCCGCCGGATTCACCGGGGACATCGCCTCGATCGCGGCGCTGAAGGCGCTGCGTCAGGCGGAGCCGGGGCTGAGCCTGGTGTCGGCTGTTCAGCTCCAGAAGGAGGCGTTGGCCCATCCGGAGTGATCCGGATGCGCAGCGCAGTCGGCGCCGCCGGCCGGCGACGCCCGAGCCGCGTCAGGCTCTTGGGTGCTCGCCCGCCGGGAGATCGCCGACCGGGACATCGCCGACCGGGTCGTAGGCCGGCAGCTCCGTATGGCCTTCGGACCAGTGGTTGACCCAGCCGCAGTTCCCGCAGGCGTAGCGGCCGTTCACCCCCGAGATCTCGGTACCGCAGCGTCCGCAGCCCGTCGTCGTGATCTCCTGGCCCTCCAGGAACGCCGCCGCGGAAGCCGCGGTCCTCGCGTCCGTCGCCGGCGGAGTGTGCTCTCGTGTGCCCGTCACGCCGCCGAGCCTATCGGCGGCGGGGCGGTGGGGGGAGAGACCCGGTCCGGCACCCTGCCGTCGTTTCGGGAATCCGGTACGGACCGCGGGTCGGCGCCGCGGTCCGTACCGGGGTGACGGGCTGCGCCGTGGGGAGGTCAGCCCGTCCCGGTCACCGGCGTCAGGCCGCCTTGTCCACCCGCGCGACGGCCTTGGCGAGGCCGTTGATCCACAGCTGGTTGACGCGGGCGCGCTCGGTGGCGTTCGGGTACCGGTTGGTGCAGGACGGCCCGGGACCGCCGCCGGACATCAGCTCGCTGCACGGACCGCTGTAGTGGTCGGGCAGGCCCAGCACATGGCCGGTCTCGTGGGCGGCGACTCGGACGGAGTCGTACTGCCGGTTCTGCGCGTAGTCCAGGAAGATGTAGCCGCGGCCGTGGCCGTCGGTCGAGGCGTAGGACCCGTTCGGGTCGTTGCCCTCGTAGTAGCCGAAGTCGCCGGTGCCGGAGGTCGCCTGGAGCTTGACGTTCGACACGGAGCCGTTCCATATGGAGGCCGCGCTCGATATCTGGGACCGGAAGCTCGGGGCCTGCGAGGCGTTGTAGTAGACGGTCACCACCTTCAGGGAGGGCTGCGCGGCCCGCCTCTCGGCGACCGACTTCAGTACGGCGTCGAAGAACGCCTTGTTGCCGGTGTTCTCGGCCGCACCCACGTAGGCGGTGACGGTGCGGGCGGCGGAGTGGGCGGGGGCCGGGCCGGTGTTCTGGGCGGTCGCCGGGGTCGCGGTGCCCAGTGCTGCGCCGGCCAGACCGAGGCCGAGCGCGACGGCCAGGAGTCTTCCGGTGCTCCTGGACCCGGTGTTCCTGCGGAACGACGCCATGGGGGGCTCCTTCTCGTCCTGTGGGGTGGAACGATCGGTTGCCAGTGAGTCTCGGGCAGTCCGACGGGCCTGCGGATGATGGCATTCGGGGATAGCCCCGGGCTATCGGCGGCCCACCGGACTCCGCCGACACCATCTCTTCACCGTCCGGACGGCGTCGGCCGCGGCCCGGCTGC